>JBJMMB010000495.1:0-4804 GCA_045805005.1 Chloroflexia bacterium | reverse complement strand
GCGGGGCTGCAGGAGGCCGCGAACGGTCATCTCTTCGCCTATGCCCGCCGTGACGCCTATGAGCACGGCCCCGGCGGGGGTGATAAGGTTGCTAAGGAGCTTGTCGAAAGCCGCGGAGTCGGTGACGCCCCAACCGAGGGCGGTCCATATCTGCCGTATGACGGGGTCGATCACCAGGCTGGCTACCACTGCCAGGCCGAGGCCGAGCCCCACGCCCGCGCCCACCTGCGCAAGGGTGGGACGCACCATCCCCAGGCGATCCAGAGCGGGCCGGAAGCGGCGCGCTATCGGCCAGCCCGCGGCTACCAGCACGGCGGGTATGGTCCAGACGAACTGGTAGACAGTTTCCAGGGGGCCGGCCAAGCCCTGGTCGCCGAGCGCCGATGAGTTGCGATTGACGAGTTCGAGCAGGGGAGGGCGGCCTGCCAGGGCGATCAAGGGAACGTAAAAGGAGAGAGTTATTAAGGTGATAATGCAAAGTGCGATTTTGTGTACGAAGTTGTCGGGGTCGATGGGCATGATCCGGGACATCAGCGCGCGCACGGGGCGGAAGAGCATGGCGCACGCGGCGATCACCGCCAACGCGAGGAGCAGCACTGTCCACAAGATCGTGGGTGCCGCGCCGGGCCGGAAGATTTGCGATCCGTCGATCGCGCCGCCCACAATCCCGGTGGTGTTCGTCACGACGGACAACACGTAGGCGAAGGGGAAGAAGAGGACGCCAAAGGCCACGAACGCCAGCCAGATGTAGGCGAACACCTGCGCGGTGAAGTTCTTGACACCCGCGTAGGCGAGGGCTGCGAGTATGGCCAAGGGGACAATCGCTACGCCGATGAGCACGAACGAGCCCAGTTCGCCGCCAACCGAGAGGGCGACCACCGCAAGGATGAGCCCCACAACCGCAATGCCCGCCATGATCGGCCCGCGCCGCGACGACTGCGCGGGCGGGGCCTGCTCAGGGGGAACATAGTTGGGCGGGTAGCCGGGGTAGCTATAGGGCTGCGGCTGCTGAGCCGTGCCGTATGGCGGGTAAGGAGGCGGGTAGGGGGGTTGGGGAATGGAGCCTCCGTTGCCGCCTGGAGGCGCGGGTGGTTGCGGCGGGGCCCAGACGGATTGGCCCTGGGGGGCCGGCTGAGCATAGGGGTTATAAGGTTGGGTTGGTGGCGGGGGTTGCTCGGCCCCTTCAGGTGGCGGGGCCCAGGCGGATTGACCCTGGGGGGCCGGTTGGCCGTCAGGCTGGGTTGGTAGCTGGGGTTGCTCGGCTCCCGCGGGGGGCGGGGCTTTTGGGTCGTTCATGCTTGAGGTTCTCTAGGTTTTGTGTTGATAAGGCCAGTATAAACCATAGGAGGGCGGGCGGATAGGATACAGGGGCGGTACTTACTTCCCATTTTTCATGAAGCGTGCCCGGCGCACCGGAGGATTTTTCGCACATCAGCCAACAGGCCGCCAAAGGCGGCCTGTTGGCTGATGTTTATTTACCTAGTTGCGCGGGGCGCTTGACGAAGAAGGGGGGGTAGGTGTGGAGGGTGTAGTTAGCCTTGGTTTCCAGGTAGGCTATGATGATCACGCCCAGCCAGAGGGTGCCCACGAGGTAGGCGCCTCCTACGTCGGAGGGCCAATGGTGCCCCATGTAGATACGGGAGGGGCCGACAAGGAGGATGACGCCCGCGAGGAGGGTCAGGAGGGCCGTGCGGAACCAGCGCTGCTTCAGGTGGGTGAAGACCAGGTAGAAGAGGAAGCCGTAGAAGGTGACGTAGTGGACCACGTGCCCCGAGGGGAAACTGGCCTCCCCGAGGTTGCTGACGACCCGGACGAGGTCGCGGGTGGGGCGGGGGCGGACCACGCCGGCCTTGATGAGGCCCGTGAGCATGTCGCCGCTCCACGTGGAGAGGGTGAACGCGCTCTCCATGCGGAAGCCCGCGGCCCACATTAGGGTGGTGAGGGAGGCCCTTGTGCCCACGCTGATCCAGCGCCAGCCCAGCTCGCTGACGGCATGCATGAGTGCGTCGTATGCCCTGGCGTTGGGGCGCTGCAGGAGGCGGGTTATGCCCACGTCAGCGGGGAAGTAGCGGTAGCGCTTCGCCAGCACTGCCAGCGCGCCCGCGGCGCCGAGGAGGGAGCCGTAGACTATCAGGAAACGCTTGCCGCGATAGATGGCCTTGCGGGGCGCGACGGTGATTTTCTGCGCCTGCTGTTGGACGGCGGCGGTTACCTGATTGGTGGCCTGTTTAGCGGTACTGACTGCGGCCTGGGTGGCCTGTACAGTGGCCCCGACTACCGGGCGAGCGGAGCTGGACGGCGCGGAAGGGGTTGGCGGGGCGCTTGCTCCGTCGGGTTCCGGCATAGGGGCAGGCGGGGCCAGCACGGATGCGGGCGCAGGCGGAGCTGGCTCCGCGAGCGGCACGGAGTGAACGTCCAGGGCCGGGAGCGGCAGGGGATCCGCGTCGGGTAGGGCTTGCTTGACCTGCTGAGCTGTGGGTGCGGCCGGGTCCTGCCCGTTATCGGCGCCCAATAGCTCGGCGGTGACTTCTCCGGACGCGGTAGGTGTTTGGGGATCGTCTGGTATCACTTTAGCTCCATCCTTGTATGAGGGCACCGGATAGGCTTTGTGTGCAATAATTATGCCAGCAAATGCTTTGAGTGCCAACCAGAACCGGCGGCGCAAACCAAACTATGGTAGAGGCGAACCAGACTGAACAATGGCACAATTGTTGCTACGTAATGGTAATCGTCACGCAATTCGGCGTGTTTTAGGGCTGGCAAAGCCCGTTGTTACAAGGAGGTAAAACGATGACTAGCTGGAATCGTGGCAAAGAGAATGAAGAGATTGGCGAGCGCGAGCTCAACGATGGCGATCCTGGCAACAACGTTGAAGGCGTTGGCCGCAAGGTGGTAGGCGAGGCCGAGCAGGGCATCGACAACCTTGGGGATACCCTCACTGGCAAGCAGCGCGACCTCGAGGGTCACGAGCGCAACACCATGAAAGAGGCAGGCGAGTTTGTTGAGCACCGCGGCGAAGACTTGCAGAAGGAATCCACCAATTACCAGGGTTAACCCCCCATCCTCCAGCCCCCTTCCCCCAGGGAAGGGGGCTTTTCATTTTGTCCAAAACACGGGCAGCGGAGGAGGCCGCTGCCCGTGTTTTGGAGGTGATGGAGAAGCACGGCTTGACGTAACGCATTCTAGGTCCAGCACGTTCAACGTGTTATAAGACAGCCAAACAGTCCGCGGGGACGAGAGGGGCACTCGCGGCACGTTTACGGAGGTAAGAAGATGACTAGCTGGACACGCGGCAAGAAGAACGCCGACAAGGGCGAGCATTTGATGGACAAGCCCGACGTGACGGATAAGGCTAAGGGCGTTGCGCTCAAAGTGGCGGGCGAGGTTGAGCAGGGCGTCGATAACGTCGTGGATAAGGTGACCGGCCACCAGAAGACTCTGCGGGGCACGAGCTCCAAGCCGTCAACTCGCAAGCGCCGCTCTACGAGCGCGAAAAGCTCTTCTCGGGCCAAGAGCTCGACCAAGTGACAGATGCCATTATCGCAAGACCCGTCACGAAGTGACGGGTCTTGCGATAATCTTAGTAATTCCGCCCGTAGTTCGGGGCTTCTTTGGTGATCGTCACATCGTGCGGGTGGCTCTCCCGCAGACCTGCACCGGAGATGCGGATGAAGCGGGCCGTCTCCTGGAGCGTGTTGATGTCGGGTGCCCCCAGGTAGCCCATGCCGCTGCGTAGGCCGCCGGCCAACTGGTAGAGCAGGGTGGATATGGGGCCTTTGTACTGCACCCTGGCCTCGATTCCTTCGGGCACGAGCTTGCTAAGGCTCTCCACATCTTGCTGGCCGTAGCGGTCTTTGCTGTACGACCGCTGTTTCATCGCTCCCAGTGAGCCCATGCCCCTGTACTCCTTGAAGCGCTCGCCCTGGTAGAGGATGATCTCGCCGGGGCTCTCGTCCACGCCCGCGAGGAGGCTGCCGAGCATCACGCAGTCCGCCCCTGCGGCGATGGCCTTGGCGACGTCGCCGCTGAACTGAATGCCGCCGTCGGCTATGACGGGCACGCCGAGGGGCTTACAGACCTTGTAGCACTCCCACACGGCGGTTATCTGGGGCATTCCCGCGCCCGATACCACTCGGGTCGTGCAGATGCTGCCGGGGCCTTGCCCGACCTTGATGGCGTCGGCCCCGGCGTCTATGAGCGCCCTCGCCCCTTCCTCGGTGGAGACGTTGCCCGCCACTACGGGAATAGAGTAGCGGGCCTTGATGCGTTTGACGGCGTTGAGGACGCCGACAGTGTGACCGTGGGCTGTGTCCACCACCAGGGCATCGACGCCTGCCTCGATGAGGGCGGCGGCCCGCTCGGCGCTATCGGGGCCGACGCCCACGGCGGCGGCGGCGCGGAGGCGGCCCCGCGGGTCTTTGGTGGCGTTGGGGTACTGGGTCTTCTTCTGGATGTCTTTGACGGTGATGAGGCCTTTGAGGATGCCGTTGTCGTCCACCACGGGGAGCTTCTCTATTTTGTTGCGGCGGAGGATGGTCTGCGCCTGCTCCAGGGTGGTGCCCAGAGGGGCGGTGACCAGCGGTGCGCGGGTCATGAACTCGTGGATGGGGTTGTCGTAATCCGAGCTTTCGGCGAAGCGGATGTCGCGGTTCGTCAGTATGCCCACGAGTTGCTCGCCCTGCACGATGGG
The DNA here is from genome assembly GCA_045805005.1 of Chloroflexia bacterium. Taxonomy (GTDB): domain Bacteria; phylum Chloroflexota; class Chloroflexia; order QHBQ01; family JADMIH01; genus JADMIH01. The sequence goes on along the minus strand of JBJMMB010000495.1, from coordinate 114 downwards.
CACCCCTGAGATGTGGTAGCGCTCCATCAAGCCCACCGCATCGCGCAGAGGGTTGTCGGGCCCCAGCGTAATCGGCTCCACAATCATCCCCGCCTCCGAGCGCTTGACCTTGTC
>JBJMMB010000494.1:0-10305 GCA_045805005.1 Chloroflexia bacterium | reverse complement strand
TTGCCTTTCACCGCCAGGCCCAACGGCAACAAATCTAACGGTAAGGATCATGACTGAGGGCGGGACTCCTCCCGGCTCAACTGAAACTCCCACTCGGCCAACCCCTCACCACTCTGCCGCCGCGCAGCGCCAGAGTGGTGATGATTCACGGGGCCTACCGGCCCTCGTTCGCCGCAGGATAACCAACCAGGACACGTGGGACCATGCCGTCCTCCAGGCAGGAGGCGGTCTCCTCCAGTCCTGGCGCTGGGGTGAGTTCAAGAAGCAGGCGGGCTGGACCCCCGTCCGCCTCCTGCTCACCCATCCCACGGGCAGCGGCGACAACCACAGCAACGGAACCGGGACCGCCCCGGCCATAGGAGCCCAGGTGTTGTTCCGCAAACTCCCGCGCTTACCCCTCCCTATCTCGATCGCGTACGTGCCCCGTGGCCCCCTCTACTTCTCAGATACCACGTCCCAGGAGCCCCTGGAGCACGCCCTATGGCGAGCTATCGGCGCCGAGGCCCGCAATCGGGGCTCCATCTTCCTCAAAGTGGAGCCCAACCTGACTCTGGATGGCCCCTCTGATAAGCGCCTGCTGGACACCCGTATGGGCCGCCGGGGCTTCCAACCCTCCGGCCGCCTCCAGCCCGCCCGCACCATCGTGCTAGACATCAACCAGGATGAAGAAGCGCTGCTGAAGGCAATGAAGCCCAAGACGCGCTATAACATACGGCTCGCCGGGCGCAGAGGCGTTCAGGTGCGCCGCGCCGCAACCGATAGCGACCTGTGGGCGTTCTATTCATTGCTGGAGGTAACCGGCAAACGAGACGAGTTCGGCGTGCACGCTTTCGAGTATTACGACCACCTGTGGCGCATCTTCGGCCCGCGAGGCGACAACAGCGCCCTGCTGCTCCTGGCCGACCACCCGGAAGACGCCGAGCGCGCCCAGGGGCCCATCGCCGGGCTCCTTGTCCTGAAGTTCGGGGCCGAAGCTACCTACATGTATGGTGCCTCCGCTGACCGAGGTCGCGAGCACATGCCCACCTACTTGCTCCAGTGGGAAGCCATCCGGTGGGCCAAACAGCAGGGCTGCGCCATATACGACTTCTGGGGCATACCCGACCCGCCCGCCGCTGACGCGGACGACGCGGAGGTTTCCCCAATCAATGCACGCTCCGGTCTGCGTGGTGTATACTGGTTCAAGAAGGGCTTTGGTGGCCGCGAGGTAGACTACCCAGGGGCCTACGACCGCATCTACAACCCACTACTATACCAATTATGGATGCGCTGGCGTGGAGCCGATCTAGGTTAACGAGAAGGGGTGCAGGGGTCTCCCTGCCGGCGGGTACCAGCTTGCGGGTGATGGGGATTGGAGCCCAACTCTTCCCACATATTGAGGTTTGAGGATTAGCTTGGTAAAGAAGATCTTGATTGTCCTGGCTCTGGGTGTGGCAGCCCTGGCGATGATGACCTACACCCAGCGCACCGGCCCCGGTCTGCTGAGCCCGGATAGGGGCTCCGACCCCGGCGGCAAAATCGCGTATGCCAGCGCGGGCAGCATCTGGATCTACACCGGGGGCCGGCAGCAACAGCTTACGGCAGGCCCGAAGGACAGGCAGGACAAACGCGACGCCCAGCCGTCCTTTTCCCCCGACGGTACCGAGCTAGTCTACACCCGCTTCGATGAGGGTTTCTCAGACATTTATGAGCTAACAGTATCAAGCCCCTCCAACCCCGTAGCCCTCACCAGGAATCGCCCTCAGGCTGATACCGGAAGCGCCGAGTACGCCGCCGAAGCCCTCTGGGCCATGCAGCCCGCCTGGTCGCCCAACGGCGAGCGCATAGCCTACACCTCCGACGTCCGTACCGAGTACCCCGGGCTCTTTTCGATAGACACCAGCGGCGACGCAGTGCGCAAGCTGGACCGCCTCGACCACAGCCAGCAAGCCGTCGAACGCCCCGCCTGGTCGCCTGACGGCGAGAAGATAGCCGTTGCCAACTATGTCACGCGAAATGGAAAAGGGCAAATCTGGTCCCTCGACACCGTAACGGGCAAGTGGACCGAACTGACAGACTCCCAGGACGGCGCGTACGATCCGGCCTGGTCCCCTGACGGCGAGTGGATAGCCTTCACCATGCGAGAGGGCACGGCCAATAACATTTACATCCTGCCCACCAACGCCGAAAAATGGACCGGAAATTACCCCAAGCCTGTTCAGCTCACGACCGATGGGGTCTCCCGCGCCCCCGCCTGGTCGCCCGATGGCAACCATCTGGCATACCTCTCCCTCAAGGACGGCTCGTTCGACATCTACACCGGCTCGCTGCAGCTAGACGCGAACGGCGACCCAAGCATGGCCGGTGTTAGCAAACTCACAGACAAAGCCAACGCTGACGCCACATCAGGCCTAAGTTGGAGCAAATAAGCAATGGGCACCCGGTGCCCGTTGCTTATGCTTATTTGAGGGTAAAAAGAGGAAGAATTGGGCTCCAATCGCCCACAGCCCCGGCAGGGAGAACCCTGCACCCCTTTTCGGCTACGCTTGCGTATTGAAGTTTGTGGGTTCGGAGATGTTCTCTAGCACCTCGCCTGTGGCGGTGTCTTCTGCCCGGTCTTTGGTGGCCAGGTCACCCAGGGAGATGATGCCCACGAGCTTGTTGCCCTCAGTCACCAGCAAGCGCCGGATTTGCTCATTTGACATTAGCTCTCGCGCCTTCTCCACGTCGTCATCAGGTGAAACGGAGATCGGGTTGGGCGACGTAAAATCCTGCACGGTCACCTCGAAGGGGTTGAGCCCGGCCGCCGTCACCCGGATGGTGATATCGCGGTCGGTTATCACGCCCTTGAGTTCATCGTTGCTTACTACCGGGATAATTCCCACATCGAGATCGCGCATCAGCTTGGCTACGTCCCCAATATAGGCGCCGGGACCCACGGTCTCCGGGTCTTTCGTCATAACGTCTTTGACTTTCATCATTGCCTCGCTTCCGTTCATACTCCTGCGCGCGGAATTGCGCGCTCCTGTATCATTTGCACGACTCGTGCCAGGGATATTGTGAGTGAGCACAATCCCTTGATCGCCCAAAAGCACAAGCCGTCGCTGTGGCGACGGCTTGTGCTTTTGGGCGATCATTACGCTATGCAAGGACCCCGAAGAAATCCCCCAAAAGGGTCGCTACCAGGAGCACAGCCATCACGATGGATGCTGTCAACGATTGCTGGCGGTAAGGGGCTTTAGGCGTGGGGCCCTCTTTAAGGTCCTGGCGCTCGGCTCTGACGGCGGTGCGCATGGCGGCGTGATAGTATAGGTACGCGCCGGCAAGGATGAGGATGAGTTCCGCCAGGAAGCTGAACCAGGGTATCGACCAGAGGCCGAAGCCCAGGAGAGGCAGATTGCCCGCATTGCCGGGCAGTATGGGCATGTCGGGGTGGTGCACAATTAGATCGAGTATCCAGTGGGAGAAGACCATAGCTCCCAGGATCAGGCCGTTACGCCGGCCCCAGGGGATCATCGCCATGAGCATCGCCAGCACGCTGAGCGCCAGCGCGCCCACAAGCGAGTGGGTGTAGTTCGCATGGATGATTGTATTCCCATAGCCGCCGTTGGTGCCTGGCACCGGCTCGAAACTCTCTATACCCATCAAGTAGAGGACCACGAAGAAGACATCAAGCAGTTGGGTGCACAGCATCAACGACCAGACGGGCAACTGGGGCTCGCGCGATTTTACGGCGGCCGCGAGGCCGAAATGTCCGGCTAGCATTTATCCGACTCCTTGGAAGCAGATTTCACCTGCGAAGCGAAGTGCTCCGCTCGGCCACGCTCACGTAGCGAGAGGTCTTGTCCTTGGGCTTCGGCCACCGCAGCCTGGCGTCGAGCCAGCCCATGACCACCACGAACAGTATCATCGCTATTATGAAGATCATTCCCTACAACTCTACCTTCGCCCGTGGGCTCTAACGTGGCTCGGAGTATGCGGCTGTCGCCGCCTGACGAGATATCTTAGCAAATGCACGACCAAACATCAATCGGATCATGCCCACTCGGCGGGGTCCGCAATCACCATCCTACCCTTGTTGGGGTCCAGGCGCTTGACTATCTGCTTGACGGCGGGCACCAGCAACTCGCCCGAGGGGTCCCGCACGCCGGGCCCCTTGACCACATACACATCATTCCCCGAGGTGGTCAGTACGTCAGTGACTTTACCCACCAATTCACCTGCCTGCGTATAAACATCCAGCCCCACGATCTGATATATGAAGTAAGCGCCGCGAGGCAACCTATGCGCGCTTTCACGGGGCACGAGCACCCAGTAGCCGCGCAGGACATCTGCGTCGTTGACGGTATCCACCCCCTCCAGTTTCAGGAGAAGTTGCCCCTTATGGATGTGGGTGGACTGGATAGCGAAGGGCGTGGGACCACCGGGCGGCTTCAGGCCGGAGACCTGCGCTCCATCACTACGCCTTGAGGTATCCGAGGTAGCCCGCACGGTCGCCGGGTCGAGGGCCGCGGTGGGGGCGAGGCCGGGCTCTATGGACGTGAAAGGAGCCAGGAGCACTTCCTGCAACTTCTTGAAGCGGTCGGGAAACTCAGTGAGTATGTTCACCTTAACCTCGCCTTTGATGCCAAACGGCGCTACCACCTGCCCGACGATCAGGTGCTCCGGTGCCGCGTTTGTATTAGGGGCTGCGTCTTCCATGCTTCGTGGCTTTAGCGTGGTGAAAGAGCAAAAGAATAGGATACGCCGCTCGTGCTCCGCTCCGGCGTATCCTGGGGGTTTGCGAGTTCCGACGTCAGTCGATCTCGAGCACGCCGCGCTTACCTTCGCGGGAAGCGGCCGCGCTGACGAGGGCGCGCATGGCGCGGGCGATCTTCCCCTCGCGGCCTATAACCTTACCCTTATCCTCGGGGTCCACGTGCAGTTGCACCCGAATGACATACTCGCTGCGACTTTCCCGCACGCGCACCGCGTCCGGATTATCGACAAGGTTCTTCGCCAGGTACTCTACCAACTCTCTCATGCTATCTCCCTGGGTCGATTCCGAAACCGACTACGTCTGGGTGGTAGAAAGTCCGGAATTAGACGGCGGTGTCGGTATCGGTGGAGCCTTCGGCGGCCCCGGCCGGTGTCTCAGTAACGGCTTCGAGAACGGGCTCGTCAGTGCTGTTTAGCGCGGTCTCTTCGGCCACGGCCTCGGCCGTGGGTATTGCAGCTATGGGCCCTTCAGGAGGAGCAGGGGCTTCGGCAGGGGCCTCGGCCACGGCGGTGGGCCTGGAGATGCCCTTGCCCGAAGCGGTGCGAGTGCGGCGGCTGGCGGAGGACGTTTCTTCGGCGGCAGCGGCTTTGCGAGCGGCTCTGTTGAACTGCCTCACCAGGCGCTCCACGGCCTCGGTAGGCTGGGCGCCTTTATGCTTCCAGTCCTCATATTTGGCAACGTCAACCTGTATGGTAGCCGGGTCGGTACGAGGGTTATAGTGGCCGAGAATTTCGAGGAAGGCCCCGTCGCGTGGGGCGCGAGCGTCGGCCACGACAATACGATAATGGGGTTGCCTGATAGCGCCTATGCGGCGCAGCCGTATTTTGAGCATACCTGGTGTGTTACTCCTCTGAACTATGATAACTGCCGAACAAACAAATCGGGCTGGACGCCCGAACACTACGATTCCTTTATCATATGCTATGAAAAGCCTGCCTGATATTATACGCCATTCGGTGCGTAGCGTCAACGTGTGAACAAGGTCCCAGCAAGGATCGGGGGCCAGCCCCCGTGCCTCAAAGGAGAGGTAAAAAGGGGAAGTGTGGGCAACACTTTCAGACTCCGGACAGGGGAGGACCATGTCAACCCCTGGTTCTTCCTATAGTACCAGCGTTCACCCATCCGACAACAGGTAAGTGCTGGATATAATGGAACCGGCTTAGTACGTGCGGTGTATACGGTATGAAATAGATAGAAGCCTCTCCGGAGAGGTCAGAAGTTGGAACACGTTGAGCTGATTGGCCGCGCCCGCGAGGGCGATTGGGCGGCTTGGGAGACATTGGTCTCCAGCCAGCAGGAGGCGATTTTCAGGCTTGCCTACCTGCTGTTAGGCGACGCCCACGAGGCGGAGGACGTGGCCCAGGAGACCTTCATCCGCGCCTTCAGGGCCCTGGACAGGTTCGACGCCGAGCGCTCCGCTTCAATAAGGCCGTGGCTGTTGAGCATCGCGACCAATCTGGCACATAATCGCCGTCGCTCTATTGGGCGCTACCTGGCGGCCTTGGGACGCTTCGTGCAGTCGAGGCCCGAGCAGACGGCATCTATCGGGGAACGGACGTCGCAGCAGTGGGAGGCGGAGACGCTATGGAGGGCGGTCAAGCGCCTGAAGCCTAACGAGCAGGAGGTAGTCTACATGCGCTACTTCCTTGACCTTTCGGAGGCAGAGATGGCGGCTGCCCTGGGAGTAGCGCCCGGAACGGTGAAGTCGCGCCTCCACAGGGCGTTAGGCCGCCTGCGAAGCGTTGTCGACCAGGATTTCCCGGCTCTGCGGGAGGAACGGCTAACATGAGCCAGCAATCTTCGGAACTTCAGGAAGCCCAACTGCGCCGCGTGGCGTCAGCGTTCGTTTACCCGCCGACACCCGACATCGCCTCGGCCGTGCTAGGCCGGTTGGAGGGAAAGCAGGTTAGGGCAAGCCGGCCTGGGCCGACGGGCGGTGCACACCGGAGGCTGGCCTGGGCGGCCCTCGCAGCGATGCTGGCCCTCTTGCTTGCTGGGACCATGGCCGTGCCCGAGATTCGAGCGGCTGTGCAGGCGTTCCTGCGCATCGGCTCGATTGAGGTCGTGGTCGCTACCCCCACGCCCGCGGGCAGCGCGCTCACCCCCACACCCTGGCCCGCGGGTGGCATCTCGGCATACTCCGGTATGGAACCGGGGGGCAGCACCACACTGGAGGAGGCCCAGGCGCAGATGTACTTCCCCATCAGATTGCCCGCCTACCCAGGTGACCTCGGCAAGCCCGACAAGGTGTTCGTGCAGGACCTTGATGGCGACCTGGTGGTTCTGATGTGGCCCCAGCCCGGGGTGCCAGACAAGCCCCGGATTGTGTTGTTCGAGATGACCTCGGAGATGATGGGCAGGAAGAACCTGGGCGATAGGGCCACCGTGCAGGAGACGCATGTGCACGGCCAGCAGGCGTTATGGGTACGCGGGGCACATACCCTCAACCTGTACGACAATGCGGGCAATACGATATTGGAGCGGCAATTGGATGATGCTAACGTGCTCATCTGGACCGAAGGCGACATTACTTACCGGCTTGAGACCCGGTTGGCTCTGGAGGAGGCTATAAAGGTTGCCGAGTCGCTCGTGGCGGCGCCCATCACGCCCGTGGCTACGCCTACCCCGCTGTCGGTGCTCGACGTGGCCGGAGCGACCACGCTGGAGACGGCTCGAAATGAGGTGCGCTTTCTGGAACTTCCTGCCTATCCACCTGACCTGGGGAAGCCCGATAAAGTGTTCCTGCAGGACCTAGGCGACGAGGCGCTGATCCTGGCGTGGACCCAGCCGGGCCACCCGGCGCAGGTGAGATTGGCCCTCTACGAGTTGGTTTCCGCGAACATAGGTGAGCGAACAGCCCAGAAGACCACCGTGCTGCAGGAAACCAGGGTCGCAGGCAACTACGCCCGCTGGGCTCGCGGCCCGCACTTGCTCGCGTTCAAGGACATCAATCGGGTCAAGCTCAGGGCGGCGAAACTGGTCGATGGCAACGCTCTGCTGTGGGCCAAGGGCGCTATCACCTACCGCCTAGAAACCACGCTGCCGCTCGAGGAGGCGGTGAAGATAGCGGAGTCGATACCGTGACGCGTAAAACGGACTCGTAAAACGTAAAACGTAATGGTAGTAGGCTCACCTGGTATGGGATTACCGACCAAGTGTGCTTACCACCATTACGTTTTACGTTTTATGTAGGACAGGAACCTCAGCCCACCTAGCGGTGTATAAGTTTCAGTAATTCTATGGAGGAATGGGATGCTGACTTATACGACGCGCAAGGGGTTTTGGCTGGGTTGGGTGCTGGTGGTGTTGATGGTGGCTCCGGCGGGGATGCCTGTAAGGGTTGCTCACGCTCAGGAGGATGGGTATACGTCTGCGCAGACGGGAAAGACGGTGCGGGGGAAGTTCCTGGAGCGCTACTGGGCGGGCAGCGATTGGGCCACGCGATATGGGCTTCCGGTGTCGGACGCGATGCAGGAGCGCTCGGAGACCGACGGCAAGGTATATACGGTGCAGTACTTTGAGTGGGTGACCTTCGAGTTGCACCCTGAGAACGCCGCACCTTATGATGTGCTCTTTTCGCTTCTGGGCGTGTTCGAGTACAACCGCAAGTATCCCAAAGGCGCGCCTGGGCAGGAGTCTAACGCGTCTGCCGGCTCGCTCCTGTTTCCGGAGACGGGCAAGCGATTGGGCTGCCAGTTTCTCGACTACTGGCTGCGGAACGGCGGGTTGATGCAGTATGGCTTCCCCATCTCGGAGGAGTTTACGGAGAAATCGGAGGTCGACGGGAATTCCTACCGGGTGCAGTATTTCCAGAGAGCCGTGCTGGTCTCGCACGGCGAGAAGGAACCTCCGGAGAACGTGGCTCGCCTGCCGCTCGGCAGCATGATTTCCCGGGCCAGGTATCCGCAGCAAGCGCCTGCTCTTACCCCGACCGCCACCGCCGCGCAGTCTTGCGCTCCAACCGCGCACGGAGGGAGCTACAGCGACACCGCGCCTGACGGCCCGCAGAGATCTTCCGTGGGCAAAGGGCACGTGATGGCGGGGGTGGTCCGGGCGAGCGGCAATTGCGCGCCCATCGTGGGTGCCAAGGTAGTCTACTGGCTGGCCGGACTTGACGGGCAGTACGATGACGACCATATCGGCGCGGTCTTCTCTGATGGTTCGGGCGCATATCGCTTCGAGACCAACTTCCCGGGCTTGTATGGAGGACGGCCGGTGCCTCATATCCACCTCTACGCCAGCGCGCCCGGCTACCGGGAAATTGAGACGGAGTATTTCCCAGCATGCGGAGAGACCGATGGTACGTTTGATTTCGTGCTGGCGGCGAGGGAGAAGTGAAACCTGTCTCGTATAGTACATTATGCGAATTGCCGGGCCATACCGGCCTGGGCGAACTCAGCGTGCTTATTGTTAAGTAATGGCTGGAAAAGGAGGCGCGTCCAAGGGGGCGCGATAGTAGAAACGTGTTTCGGAGATTGACTACACCCATGCTGCCGGGAGGCGCTATTCTGCCGCTACGCCTGTTTCTTGGTATAAGCTTCCTGGTGGCGGGGCTGGATAAACTAGGCGACGCGGCTTTTCTCGACCCGACAGCGATGGGGTATATAGGCAAGCAGATAGCCGGCTTCGCGCCGGGCACACCGTTGGAGGGCTTCTTGCTCAACTTCGCGGTGCCCAACGCCCAACTGTTCGGGATTATGGTGATGGGCGGGGAGTTGTGCATTGGGATCGCAGTGCTGCTGGGGCTGCTCACGCGCTTCAGCGCCTTCATGGGGCTGCTGCTGAACCTGACCTTCTTCCTGTCGGCGACGTGGGGGGTGCAGCCCTTCTACTTCGGGGCCGACCTGCCCTACACCTTCGCGTGGCTAACGCTGCTGCTGGCGGGGGCCGGTCCGCTATCCCTGGATGTTATGCTTAGCCGAAGGGCACGGGGCGCGCAAGGTGCGGAAGCCCAGAACTCTGCGGCCCCGGAGGCGGCAGCGGCAAGCGCCATGACGCGGCGGGCCTTTCTCGGCCTGGGAGCGGCGGGATTAGCAGGGGCCGCGCTGGCATCGGTAGGCCCGCTGTGGGAGTTGCTGCACCCACGAGGGGCCCAGGCGCTGGTGACGGCGACCCCCACCGCCCTGCCCGCCAACCCTCCCACGCTCACGGCAACCGAGATGGCTACGCCTACGGTGGAGGCTGCGCCAACGGAAGTTCCGCCAACCGCGACGACTACGCTGGAAGAGGAGGCCGCGACACCCACCTCCGAGCCTACTGCTGAGGCGCAGGCCACAGCGACTGCACCGGCAACAGCAGCGCCGAGCGGGAAGCAGATCGCAGCGGCGGGGGCGTTACCGGTGGGCCAGGCCCTGGAGTTTACCTTGCCGACCGGGGAGCCTGCGATATTGGTGCACAACGACGCCGGGTACAGTGCTTACGTGGCTATCTGCACGCACAGGGGCTGCCAGGTCCAGCCGGTATCCGGGGGACTGCTGTTCTGCCCCTGCCACGGAGCGGAGTTCGACTCGAACCAGGGCGGCCAGCCCGTACAGGGACCGGCCCGCCGGCCGCTCTCTCCCGTGGCC
>JBJMMB010000493.1:0-8131 GCA_045805005.1 Chloroflexia bacterium | reverse complement strand
TATGGGGCGACCACAGGGTTCGCCCCCACAGCTGCTCTGGTGTGCGCCGGAGGTCTTGTTACGCGCTCTAAAGGTCAGCAAAGCCCGCCTTCTCGGCATTACAGGGATAGCATACTGATATCCGAAGAAAGCCTCCGCAGGGAGGCTTCGTAAGTGTAGCCCGCGGCTTATGAACATGAACAAGTTAATATGGTAAAGGTACAATCAGGTGATGCGCCAACACACTTTAGAACTAAGCCAAGAACAGCATCGAGAGCTAGAGCGAGTTGGGGACAGAGATAAAAGGGCATATATGAGAGAGTATGCCGCCGCTCTACTCAAGATAGCTGACGGGCAATCGGCTAACCATGTTGCCCAGCCCAATTCGGGCTGAACAAACGAAGAGACCCAGATACGCTGTACAGATGGCTCTCCAAGTACAAGACAAGTACAAGAGTGGTGGGCTGGTGGGCTTTCGGCTCTTGGCGCTGGCTCAAGCAGGAGCACATACGTAATCATCGCTTGGCTGTGTGCTTTGAGGTCCTCAAGGAGCGCACCCGCTCTTTCCTCGACCGCTTCGCTGACGGTTCGAGTGATCTGCGCCCTTACGTCGGCCTCTTACCTAACCGTCCTTTACCATATTAAGTTGCTAATGTTCATTAGCCGCCGGGCGGGCCTGTGGGAGTGACCGTCGGCGCCACCTCCACCAAAGGCGTGCTCGTGCCCGTCGCAGTCGGCGTGACAGTCACGGTCGGCGTAACCGTCCTCGTAGGAGTGACCGTGGGCACGGCCGGGCCCTCCACCCACACGCTTCGCCCCAGCTTCGGCATGTAATATTGCAGCCACGTATGTGGCACGAAACCGGGCACGCGGGGCACCCACTTGCCTCGAGGGTCGTCGTCCGCCGAGCCGAGTAGCACCGGCGGCGCATCGGTGCCGGGAAGGGGCAGGCTCCGCCCATTGGGGGAGCGGGGCGGCAGCCATCGCCCATCGCTCGTGATGATAGGCAGCAAAGGTGTGGCGGTGGGCAGGGGCGTGCGCGTCGGGGCGGGCGGCCTGGGCGTGCGGGTGGCTGCGATCCTGCGCCTGGCGGGGTCTGTGGGGGTAGCGGTAGCCCCCGCCACCGTGGGCGAAGGAGTGGGCGTCACCGTCACCGTCCGGGTAGGTGAAAACGTCGAGGTCGGTGTGGCAGTGCGCGTCGGCGTGGGCGTGTTGGACGGCGTGAAACTGGGGTATGGCGAGGGGGTGGGGCCGGCCGCCCCCGAGTGGAAGTAGCGGTCCACCGCATTAGCGATCCCCCAGGCCAGCTTGTCCTGCTCGGTCCCCATCACCCGGCGGTCGATCGGGTTGGTAACGAAGCCCATCTCCAGCAGCGCCACGGGCACACCGGGGGCCACCGCGTGCATGTACCTCACAGGGTTGAACGCGTAGTAATTCGACATGTTATCCGAGGTCATGGCATCCGTGGGGAGCCCCGTGGCTCTGCCGTACTCCTCATACAGCAAGCCAACGAACACGTCGGAGGCGGGCACCGACATCCACGGGGCCACCGCTTTGAAGCCGCGTATCGAGCTATACGGGCTCCCATCGGCGTGCAGTGCCAGGAAAAGATCGGTGGTGTAGCTCATCGGCACCGGCGCGGCCAGTATCTCCACGTTATAGCCCATCTCCGCAAGCCTCTCCGCCGCCAGCCTGGCCACGGCCACGTTGATATCCACCTCCTGCACGCCCCCCGCCGACGCCCCCGTATGGTCGATCAGGTGCTCCATTTCGTCCGGCAGGTTCTCCGAATGCCAGTGCCCGGCCTGCAGCGTCACCCAGCGCCGCCCCCCATGAGCGTTCGGCACCGTCACCGGCCCGCCCGTGCGCTCCGGTTTGGGGGTGGAAGTAAGCGTACGCGTGCGCGAAGGGGTATAAGTGAGCGGGGCCGGAGGCACACCCGTAGGGGCCGGTTGAGCTCTGGTGCCGCCTGCCGGCGTGAAGGTCCGCGAGGGTCGTGGCCTCGTGGCCACAGCCGCCCGCCTTACCGGGGTGGCTGTTCTGGCTCGGGCTCGCGCCACCGTCGGAGTCGCTTTTGGCCTTACGGCGAGCTCGCCGCTATTGCCACCCGGCGCGGCCTTCGACAGCATGAGAGCGCTGCCGGCCCCTACACTCAGGACCAGCAGCACCAATGCGATGAGAACAGCGACGGTGCGGGACGGCATTCCTCCTTACCAGCCCCCGTACCGTTCTTCCTTCCAGGGGTCGCCGCGCATGTGGTAGCCGGCGTCTTCCCAGAATCCCGGTTCGTCCTTGGCCATGAACTCCAGGCCCCGCACCCACTTGGCGCTCTTCCAGAAGTAGAGATGCGGCACCACCAGTCGCAAAGGCCAGCCGTGCTCGTCGCTGATGTCCTCGCCGTTGTTCTTGTACGCGAAGATCACGTTCGGGGCCAGCAGGTCCTCCAGGGGCAGGTTGGTGGTGAACCCCTGGTCGGCATGCACCATCACGAACTTAGCCTCGGGTTTCACCTTGATGCGCTTGTACACCTCGGAGAACGGTATCCCCTCGAACACGTTGTCAAACCTGCTCCAGCGTGTCACGCAGTGGATATCCACCATCTCCGTCTTGCCGTGGGGCAGCGCCAGGAACTCCTCATAGCTCCACACCACCGGCTCCTCCACCAGCCCGAACACCCGGAAGGTCCAGCGGTCGAGCGGAGTATGCGGCACGCCCCCGTAGTGCAACACGGGCCACTTCTCCGTAAGCGACTGCCCCGGCGGCAGCCTCTTGTTCAATTCCTCCCGGTCATACTTCCTCTCCGGCCGCACCCGGTTCAAAATATTGTCCAGCATTCGCTCACCTCAAGTAGGAATTACTCCATTATACAAACCCATTGCGAACACAACCCCCATCATCCATCACCCTTCGTCATTCCAGATACAAATAGTATCCAAACCAAATTCACCATTTTCCGTCCACCAAGCACGACCCATCCCCCAAAATGGTGAAAATGGTGAATTCCCCATCCCGGCCCCTCCTACCCATCATGCTCTAAATTGTATCAACCACGACCCCCCAACCCCCGGAGAGATCGTCCATCGTCCATCGTCTTCCATACATCCATCCCAGCACCAGCCCAAAGGCTATATGGCGGACCAACTGCCCCTGGATAACCTTCCGCTCGAACAGCGAAGGCACCTGCCCGCTCTTCACCCCCGCGTGTACCGGCATGAGCAGGCCAGCGCCGGGATAGAGGACCGCGTTCTCCAACTGGAGGAAGAGCACGCCCCGCATCCACGAAGGCCCGGGCAATCGGCGGGCTCCCCAGGCGGCATATAGCAGGGCCACCACCACCGAAAACCCGAAGTGCGCGGCCAACCCCTGCAAAATCCAGGCGGGTGACCTGGTGGTGAACACCTGCCCAACCAGCTTCAAATCATCGAAGTGCTGCGAGCTTAGCCTGTTATCCGCCCACACCGAGGCCAGGTAAGCCGTGCCCCCAGCGAACCCCGCGGCCACAGCCCGGCCTGTGTACACCTTAGTAGAATCTTCTATCAAAGAGAACTCCTGACGCCGGGGGTCATACAAGCAATTTCAGTACCGCTGGGTCCGCCAACCTACAGCGTGATCCCCGCCACCCAACCAACCGCTAGGACCAGCGCGCCAAGCTCCAACAGCAGCGCCATCTGCCTGATCCGGGCGCGGTCCACCTTGTAGAGAGCCACCCCGCATGCCATCAGCAATAACCCTAGCGCCAGCCCTGGCAAGTACCACTCAGCTCGGTACGGCACAGCAACCCAGAGGAGCAACGTCAGCACCGCCGCCGCGCCAAAGGCCCCCCAGCAGAGGGCCAGCGCCCTGTCCGGCCCCAGCCGGTGCGCCAGGCCCCGCACCCCCGCTCCGGTATCCGACGCGATGTCCGGCACTGTATCGGCCAGGTGGATGCCCAGCACCAGCACCGCCCCCACCGGCGCTATCCAGACCAGCCGCGCCGGTATCGTCCCGTCTGCCGCGGCCCCGGCCCAGGCCCACAGTGGCAACGTCGGAAAGGCGACCGCGAAGGGCACCCAGGAGAACGCGGTGTACTTCAGGCCCGCATCGTACAACAGCCCTCCGCCCAGCCCTACCACGGTCAGCACCGTGACCCACAACCCAAGCGGCAGCGCCAACCCCACCGCCAGCAGGGCGAACACCAGACCCACCGCGAAGGCCATGCGCGGGCTGATCACCCCAGCCGCCACGGGCTTCTCTGGCCGCCCCGTGTCCACGTGTCTATCGAAGTAGTCGTTGAAGGCCGAGATACTGAACTGCATGCAGGCCTCTATCACCAGCAGATATAGCAGCCTGCCGGCTGGCGGCAACCCCCGCGCCGCCAGCAACACGAACGCCCCCGCCGCCAGCACTGTAAGCAGCGAAGGCACTGGGTGCAGCAGCCGCCAGAACCCTCGGATCAAAGGGGTACAGAGGCCTCCCTGCCGGGGGCTTGGGGGATTGGAACCCAACTCCTTCCCTTCCACCCTTTTTCATCCTCGGCTGGTATGCCCCCGTCATAGTTACTCTGCCGTGGATCAATATCCCGGCGTCCTTCTAGTTCCATCTCCATCACTCTTCTCTCTTACGACGCTTGCTCGCAACGGCGAATATCACCAGGCCCAGCCAGGCGAGCAGCGCAGCGGCGCTTATGGCCAGACCCCGCCTGAAGGCCGGGGGATCGTAAACCATCGTTACCTGGTGCTCGCCGGGCGGCACCACCAAGCCCTGGATCACGTAGTTAGTGCGGTATATTGCCGCCGCTTGCCCATCGATGGTGGCTCGCCACCTCTTATCCCAGCTTTCGTCTATTACCAGGTACCGGGTCTTCTCGGCCCTGGCCTTGATCCTTATCTCGCCCGGCTCGTAGCTCTCCAGCGTCACGCCCTCGTTGGCAGCCAGGGCCGGCGCGGTCTGCGCCGAGCCCGATAACCCCGCAGGTAGGATCCTGTCGGGGTCCTCTATCTGCACGTGGTTCGCTGTATCGACGGTCAGCAACTTCAGGCTCTGAGCCACCGTGGCCTCGTCCGCTCCCACGCTGAAGTTGGACGCGAAGTAGGTGTAAGGCTGTGCGATGCGGTTCTCCCAGATGGTGAAGCCGTTCTTGGTGAGAGTGCGCTTGTAAGGAGGCCCATCGGCGGGCAGTGGCTGCCAGCCGTTCGGGTCGTCGTCATTTGCCGTCAGCACCCACTTGATACCCACGGCGGAGAGAATGGCGGTGTTCGGCTTGAGCAGGTAGAGGTGGGTGGTCAGGTTCGCATCTTGCCTGCGGAAGCTCTCGCGAAACGTCTCCGGGCTCAGTATGCGGGTGAAGGCCAGGTAGCGGTTGTCGATGGTCGCATCGTACATCCTGTAGTCGGGCACCCCGTACGGCACCAGCATATTGGAACCCGCATACTCCCCCGCAACAGCCAGCCTCTCGGTGGGTCCGCGTTGCGCCGCAAAACTCAGCAGCGTGCTCTTGGGATAGAAGGTGTCGAAGCTGTTTGTAGGGTTGAAGCCCCAGGCGGCCCGCATCATGTCGAGCGTGAGCAACCCTATCATCAACGCCGCCAGCGTACGCGCCCCCACCCACCCCAGCATGCGGCCCAGCACGAGCACAGCCCCAGCGCAAAACAGCACCCCGGCCCATGCCCTCCACGCCTGGCTGAACTCCGCCAGGGAGTCGCTGCTCACCGTCCATATTCGCGCCCCCAGCACCAGGAACCCCACTCCCGCCAGGCCCAACCCGGCAGCCGCGGCAGCCCAATACCGGGGCAGCAAACGCCCCGGCACAAGCAGCAGACGGTCCAGCCCCATCGCCCCCAGCACGATCAAGCAGGGCCCCGCCACGCTCACCAGCCTCCAATTCAAACTGCTGTTGAACCCCGGCAACTCCCGCAGCCACCCAAGCGGCGGTATCCCATAAGCCATGCTGACCGCTACCACAGCCATCACCCCCCAGAACAACCGGCCCCTGACCCCCGATCCCCGGCCCCTGGGCCCTGGGCCAATATTGGCGGCCGCCAGCAGCAGAGTGACTGCCCCCACATACGGGTTGGCCTCGATCCAATTGAGGGGGCCGTTGTAAGTGTCGGTCCAGCCGAAGCCGTTGGGGGTCAGCCACATCAGCGTACCTTGCAAGGGGAGAGCCAGTCCGGCGACATGTTGGCTTGGCTGCGAGCGCAGCCACCACTGGTAGCTCTCGGGCAGCACGTCGAGAAAGGGGACCAGTTGCACCGCCGCCAGCCCCAGGCCCACCAGTCCCGCCCCGGCCAACCCCCCGAGCATGACCAGCCGCTGCCGTAGTCTATCCGGCGCAGGCTCCCGCGGTGGGGCTTGGCCGGCCGTCTCCGAGGGCCTGCGGCTCGTGGCGAAAACGGCCACAATTGCGAACACGCCCACGAACGCCAGGGAATGGAACGCGGTTTCGATGTGCCCTGCCGCGAGTTCCGCCGCCACGAAAGCCGCTAGCGCGGCCAGCCAGCCGGGACCGCGTGTATCCACCCAACCGAGGGTAGCCCACATCATCCATGGCACCCACACCAGCCCCTCCGAGATGGGCCATTGAAGCCAGGCGACCATGGGGCCCGACAACTGGAAGGCCACCGCCCCGAATATCGCCGCAGGCATTCCCAGCCCCAGCCGTCTCAACAGCAGGGCTATTCCCAGGCCACCCAGGGTCCACTTCAGCGCGGTAATGGCCCCCAGCCCCCACACCGGTGGCAGCACCAACCACAGCACGTTGAACGGCGAGAAGATTTGCGATTGCAAGTTGGCGTGGAAGTGGGTACCCAGCAGGTTGTACGAATCCCACAGGGGGAACCGCCCCGCCGCTATCTCACTCCGAGCATAGAGCCGCCACGGTATGAAGGTG
The DNA here is from genome assembly GCA_045805005.1 of Chloroflexia bacterium. GTDB lineage: Bacteria > Chloroflexota > Chloroflexia > QHBQ01 > JADMIH01 > JADMIH01. The sequence continues at coordinate 1,284 of JBJMMB010000493.1, read as the reverse complement.
TCCACCACGTCCCCTAGCAGAGGGTTCTTCAGGTCGGGCGATGTCCAGCCCGGCGGCCTCTCGGCGATCAGGTCCTGACCTGCTACCACGTCGGTAGGCGCGAACACCTCCAGTCCCAGCAGCGCCCGCCACATCATCGCGAACGATATGAGCAGCGGCAGCAGCACTAACTGCCCCACCTCCAGCGCTCCCGCCAGGGTCCTGTGGCGCGCTCTGCTCCCGGCCGCTTCCAGCGTAGCCTCCGCCTGCACCTACACTATCCCCTCGAAGGTCCGCGCCAGGTGCTCCAACACCGCCTCGTCCTCCTCCCCAATACCCAGCTCCGCCGCTGCCTGCGCCACCAGACTTAACGGATCCGAACCACTCTGGATTTTGGACTTTGGATCTTGGATTTGGGGCTGCTCAGAACTCGGCGCTCGATGCTCGGTGCTCGGTGCTCGGTACTCGATGGCTTTCACACTTCCCTTGATTTCAATCTCCCGACCCCCGACCGCCCCCCGCTGGCGCTCATACCCCCGACCCCCGACCCCTGCCCCCTCGATCGCTGCCAGGTAGCCCCTCGCCGCCCCTTCCAGTGTATGATGCTCGGCAACGTATTGGCGGGCGGCCTGGGACATGGCCGTGCGGAGGTCGGAGCGGCGGGCCAGGAGGAGGAGGTATTCGAGCAGCAGGTCCTCTTCTATGTCGCCCACGTCCACCTTGCCCACGGCCCCATCCGGCAACTCCTCGAACGAGCCCGTGCGCGACACCAGCACCGGCACGCCCGCCCCCATAATGCGCAGCAGCGAGGCTGAAGTCTCCCCCGCGGTGGGGTAGCGCAGATTGAGGCACACGTCGGAGGCCGCAAGATAATACGCGAAGTCCTGCGGTGAAGCGTAGCCCGTGGTCCGCACCTTGCCCGTCAGACCCAGCATCTCTATCTGCCGTGTCGGGTCATAATTTGTGGAGCGACTGCCAACCAGCAGGTAGCACGAGTTGGGCACCTCCATCAACAGGGCCTTGAAAGCGCGTAGCGTGGCCGGCACCCGCTTATAGGGGTTGAGGTGGCCCACGGAGGTCATGAGGAACAGGTCGGGGTCGATGCCAAGCCGGGCGCGAGCCTCTTCCTTCGGTATATAGGGCGGAAGGGGCACGCCCATGGGCACCACCGACAGGGGCACATCGGGCCGCACCCCCCGCACCAAACCCGCCATGTACTGGCTGTGTACAATGATCCCCCTCGCCCGGTTGATAACCTCGTCGCTCAGCGGATAGTTGAAAAGCGACTCCGGGAACTGGCCGAGC
>JBJMMB010000492.1:0-2559 GCA_045805005.1 Chloroflexia bacterium | reverse complement strand
TCCGGCGGGCCTTTACCGGGCCCGAAGCGCGCACCTTGTGCTGGGCCCCCTGGCGCCGGACCCGAGGTCGCGCACGCTGGATTGTCCGTTCAACCTGAACAAGAACGCCGGCGGTCCGATACACCTCGCCTACATCACACTCGCCGGCCTCGACTCCCCCGACGAAGCAAGGACGCCCATAAAGGTGGCCTTGAACGGCAAGTCAATATACGAAGGGCCCGACCCCCTGGAGAACAGCGCGCCGGCCGCCAGCGGACGTCCCGATCCCTGGAATTCCTATAGCTTGCCGGTCGACCCCAATCTCTTGCTGCAGGGCGCAAACACTATTACCATCACCAACCTCGCCCCCTCTCCCACCGTCCCCACCAGCCTGACGAGCGCCAACTTGCCCTTTTTGGTCCTGGATTATGCAGCGGTTACCTGGATGAGGTAAGGAGCAGCCTATGACATAGCATGGTTAAGTTACTCCGCGGGTGTGTATGACCCAGTACGGACGATCAGGAGAAAGTTAATGCGACGAAGGACTTATCAATCTGTATTCATGGTGGCGCAAGCGCTTGCGCTCGTAATATTCCTGCTAGTGGGGGGCGCGGGGCGCGCGATGGCTCAGACCCCGCACCTGGCTCAACTGAGGATCATACACGCTTCCTACGGTACGCCCTCGCTCGACGCGTATGTAGGCGGCAAGAAATTGATCGCTAACCTCGGGTTCAAGGGGGTCAGCCCGGCGCTGGCGGTGCCCGCGGGCTCCCAGAGCATCCAGCTAGACGCGTCCGGTCGGATCAATAGCCTCATCGACACCAGTCTCAACCTGAATAGCGGCAAGGCTTACAGCGTGGTGATCATGGGCACAGGGGCAGACCTCATGGCCAGGGTGCTGGAGGACGACCTCAGCACGCTCGACCCCGGCAAGGCCCGTTTGCGCGTGGTGCACACCTCCCCCGACACGCCCGCGGTCGACGTGGCCCTCAAGGGTGGCAGCGTGCTCTTCCCCAATCTTGGGCTTGGCGACGCGAGCAACTACCTCACCCTTAACGCCTCGACGGTAGACGTGGAGCTTCGCCCGGCGGGCACCACTAACGTGGCTCTCGACGTACCCAATCTCAAGCTGGAGGCAGGTAAAGTATACTCGGCCTACGGGGTAGGCAGCTCCAGGGGGGCTCCCCAGCTCTCTGTGCTCACCGTGGCCGACACGGCGGGTAGCCTGAGCATTACCCCACGCGTGAGCGAGGTCATGCCCCTGACCGGCGCGCATGCCGGTGTCAACCCCGACGCGCTGCCCATATTCTTCGGCTTCATCGTCCTGATCCTGGCGATCTCGCTCGGGGCCTGCGGCGCATCCTTCCGGCTCCTCGACTTCGGATACCTGTCTCTAGACGAGTCCCTTTGGAACCGCAATGCCGCTCCCCGAAACCGCTCCTGGCGCGTCGCCGTGCGCTGGATCAAGGGAGTGGTTCGTAAAGCGTAAAACGGACTCGTAAGACGTAAAACGGACACATAAAACGTAAAACGTAAGGGTGGTAGGCGTACCTGGCCGCGGTTCCACGAACCAAGCCCGCCCACCACCCTTACGCATTACGCCCTACGCATTACGCCCTACGCATCACCCAAACGTATTCGCACTCGCACGCTGCCTATGCCCGGCAGGTTGTCTATAGCGAAGGTGACTTCGCTGTTGTCCGGGTCGGAGGTGTCAAAATAGAAGGTGGTGCCGGAGTCGTAACTCTGGCCGTTCTGGAGGGAGCCCGCCGCTGACGCGGTTGGGTCTGCCGGGCTCTTGGTGCTTCCACCTGTCAGAATCCGCTGGTCGGCATAGGAGATCGCGAACGAGACGGCGTGGCCGCTCTGGTTGGTCAGCCTGTAGATCACGTCGATGCGCTTGGCCGTCTTATCTACTCTTGTCACCATAAACACGAGGCCGTTGCGGGCTGCCGCCTCTCCCACATCCACAAACAGCGGAGGCGCTACACCTGCCGGCGGAGCGGAGGGTGGGGCGGCGGTCGAGCCGCCCCCGGGAGGCGGGGGACCAGGAGCAGGAGCAGGAGCAGGCTGCTCCGTGGGCCTCCCGGTTGGCGGGGCAGGTATTTCGGGCTGGGCTACCTCCCCACGCGGTGTGACCGTTGGGGGCGCGGGTATACGCGTAGCGGTTGGGTAGCGGGTGGGCGTGGCAAAGGGCGTCAGAGTTTTGGTCGGGGTTTGGGTTGGCGGGGGTGTGCCGGGTGTGGGGGTAAGGGTTGGAGTGGGCGTTACCGTGAGCAGAGGCGGGATGGTGGAGGTAGCTCGGGGCCGTGCTGGAGCCGCGGCCGCCACTCCATCCCCGGCCGCGGCAGGCTCGACCATCACTTCAGAGCCTGTGCTCCTGCTCAGCGCCGTGGCGGTTGGAAAAGCCCGCTGGCCGCTCGAAAAGGGCGTGAGGTCGCACGCGGCGAGAAGCACCAGGGCCGCGCAAGCCCCCGCGAATATTACTGCCGATGCGAGCCCGCCGGCGTGCCTTGCATGTTCGCCCAACAGAGACATACGAAAGCAATATATGAATTTAGTCTTGTATTGTAAGTGTGT
>JBJMMB010000491.1:0-5477 GCA_045805005.1 Chloroflexia bacterium | reverse complement strand
GATGGCATGGTCCAGGCGGGCATGGAATCAGGCGTGAGAGAGGGCTACGAGCGCCTGGACGAGTTACTGGCGAAGACCTCGCGGTCCTAAAGGTTCACGCGTAGGGGCAGGCCCCTGTTGCCTGCCCTGGTCGTGTACTACCAATGCTAGTGTGCGCAAACAGGGCAGGCAACAGGGGCCTGCCCCTACGCCTTGATGTCTAGCCTACCACCGGTGAGCGGTGCAACTACCAAGAGGAACAACCATGCCAAGAGACAGCTTCAACACGCAAGAGAGCGGCTTCCCACCCGGACTGGCGAAGCCTGCCCAAAGAGCCCTCGCAGGGGCGGGCTACACGCGGTTAGAGCAGTTGTCCGGGGTCAGCGAGGCCGAACTGAAGCAGCTACACGGCATGGGATCGAAGGCAATCGGCCAGCTTCGCGACGCTCTACAGGCCAAAGGGCTGTCGTTCGCCAAGGGGAAGAAGGCGATGCAGGCATAGTATTTGCTGCCGGGAGGAACGGGGTAGGCTTCGTAAGCCGGACATAGCAAAAGGAGAAATCAATGAACAGCGTTACGTCTAAAGACGGCACTAAGATCACGTTTGACAAACTGGGCAGCGGGCCACCGGTGATCCTGGTCTGTGGGGGATCGGTCGACCGGATGTCCAACGCGCCGCTGGCCGAGATCCTTTCGCAGCGCTTCACAGTGTATAACTACGACCGCCGTGGCCGGGGCGAAAGCGGCGACACCCAGCCCTACGCGGAGGAGCGCGAGATCGAGGATATCGACGCGCTGGTCCGCGAGGCGGGTGGGCAGGCGTTCCTGTATGGCTCGTCGTCGGGCGCGGCCCTCGCCCTCGATGCCACAGCCGCGGGCCTCAACATCAGCAAGCTGGCCCTCTGGGAGCCGCCTTACATCATTGGCGATAGCCGCCCACGACCTCCCGCCGACACCGCGAAGATCTTCCGCGACCTGGTTGCGCAGGGCCGCAGAGGCGATGCAGCCGAGTACTTCATGACGAAGGTCGTGGGACTGCCCCCCGAGTTCGCGGCCCAGGCGCGCAACTCTCCCTGGTGGCCAGACCAGGAGGCCCGCGCACATACTCTCGCCTACGACGCTACCATTATGGGCGACTACTCGCTACCCACCGAGCGCGCCGCTTCGGTCAAAGTACCTACACTGGTGCTGGACGGCGGGGCGAGCTTCGACTGGATACGCATCACACCGCAGGCGCTCATCGACATCCTGCCCAACGGGCAGCATCGCACCATCGAAGGCCAATCGCACGACATAGCCGCGGAGGCCCTGGCCCCTGTGCTGGTCGAGTTCTTCTTGGGATCGCAGGCAGCGCCAAGTCAATCGCAATCAGCCGGCATCAGTCCGGCGTAGGCATAGCAGGTGGGCGGCGCTGGGGAAACCCACGCTCGCCCCGTTGGCCGGCCGATAAGGAGCATCCACCAGATGCTCCTTACGGTTCGCTGCAATCCGAAACGAACGCGTTTGCCGCGATCTTGGCGCTTTGGCCCCTTGTTACGTTGTTGCCAGGTCTGAAGTATGGCCTGTTGAGGGGCCGTACGCACGGCTCACCTGGACTGCCACAAGCATAGCCACTGATGATCCCTTGCGAGGCGAGGCGTTCTATGAAGACGTAAAATGTGTGCGAGTTGGGCACGTCTTCGAAGGTCTGCTCTGTGTGGGGCTCCGAATATCCGGCAGCGTTGGAGACTATCTTGGAGAGTTGGCCGCGGGTGGTGCTGGCGTTAGGGCGGAAGTAGGGGAGGCACGTTCCCGGACATACACAGGGCTCGCCAGGCCCTCCACAGGTGTAGCCGCTTATGATATGGCGGGACCCGACCCTCTGCACGTAAGGATAGAATGGACTGCCGGGAGGCACGTCCGCGAATAACTGAGGACCCGGAACGTCATTGAAGCCCCTCGCATTCGACACCACTTTAGCTATTTGGCCGCGGGTGACGGAGTTGAACGTCCTGAAGTAAGGATAGTTGCTGGGTGGCACGCAAGGTTCGCCCAAGCCGCCGCAGGTGTATCCTGACACGATCTGCCGGCAGGCGAGGCACCTGGCGAAGGAATAGAAAGGAGAATCGGGCGGCACATCCTGGAAGCTGATGCTGCAAGCCGTCGCCGTCCTCGTGAGGGTGGGCGGGGTGCCGGTGACCGTGTGGGTTGGCGTGTAGGTTCGCGTACTCGTGGGTGGCGTGCCGGTGACGGTGCGGCTGGGTGTAACTGTGGGGGTATGGGTGAGCGGCGAGCCGGTGCGCGTCGCGGTCGACGAGCCGCAGGGGCCGCCAATCGCTACCTGCACGTCATCTATCCACCAGCCCAAAGACGCCCCGGTGTCGCCGGTCCCCTCTCTGAAGCGGAACTTGACCGATTGCCCTGCATAGGGGAGAAGGTTGACGACCACCTGGTCGAAGAAGAGTCCGCCTGGATTGGAAAGGACCCAGGCCCGCCGCCCCCCGAGCGGGTTGCCGCAGCAATCGGCGATGCTGCCCCTATAACCCCCACTCAGAATATTCGCACCCGCGTCACTCCAACTGGCTCCGTTATCGGTGGAGACCTCAAGCACTCCGCCATCGTAGTTCAAGCCATTCCACGTCTCAAAGCCGTAGGCCTGCCAGAAAGTCAGGCGAGCGTAATTGTTGCTCTGTGCGGGAATGGAGATAGGGCCGGTGAGCTCCAGGCGTTGGTCCGAGGTGCCGCTCACGTCGGGCGCGAACGCCGAGTACGCCCCGGTGTGGCCCCTCTGCGTCGTGGTATTCCAGCCACACCCTCCCGGCGTGCAGGTGGCTACCACGCTGGTGAAGCTCCCAAGCGTACCTGCCTCGAACCCTTCTGCATGGACAGTTTGCGGGTTGCAGGCGGTCGGCATTGGGGTGCTGGTTACCGTCGCGGTCGGGGTAGCAGGAACAGTGCACGATTGGGTGAAGGCCAGCCTTAGGCCATCGTAGATGCGGCCTGAGTTATTGCAAGCGTATTGGGTGTAGAAGTCGCCATCACGCTGGACTCCCACCGTTGCCCCGCAGCCGCCGCAGATCAGCCAAGCATCACCAGCATAGATAAAATCGAAGCGCGCCTGTCCCTCATACAGCCTGACCTCGAAGTTATGCAGAATGGAGCTGGCATGGTAGACCGCTTTCCATTCTATGTTGAAGACGCGGTTCGGCGCTGTGCCGCTGACAGACGTGAAGACCCCGCACGAGGGGCAGTTGGTTGTGCGGGTGTCGAGGTCTGTCCAGAGCGGCATTATGACGTGATCGAATGCCTCGAACGGCAAACACCAATGTAGCCCCGTGGAGCTTTGAGAGTAGAACTGCAGGACGCCGTTGGAACCGACCCCGACGCTGTTGAATCGCCGGCCGTAGAAGGTGTAAGGAAAGGGCGGAGTGACAAAGACGATGCATTCGTCGCAGTGGCTCCCTATGTCGACGGTGCCGGGCACGATGTTAGCGCCGGCGCTGGCGGCGAAGTAGTAGTTTGGGCAAGGGTTGGGCGTGCGAGTTGGAGTGCGAGTGAGCGTGCGGGTGCCGGTGGGTGGCGTGCCGGTGACAGTGGGAGTGGGGGTGCCGGGCGGGGGCGCGGGGACGTACCGGTTCTCATGCTTGGGCCCGCCGCCGAACTGGCCCCACTCGATCCGGCCGTAAGGCCCTGGACCGTGGAGGTCATAGGCCCACACCTTGTCGTAGTAACCGGAGATGCCATCCCAGGCATCGGCGGTGACAACCAACTCGTTGCGGCCGTCGAGGTCTATGTCGGCGATGGCCGGCACGCTGCCGGCGCCCGAGCGCAGAGGCTTGGGGAAGTGGGGCAGCATTTCGCCGAAGCGGTCGAACGCCTGTAGAGAGCCGAGGCAGCACGAGCCGCTGTCTTGCTGAGTGACGGCAACATCAGGGAAGCCGTCCCCGTCGATGTCGCCTACGACGGGCGACGAGTTGCCCGACCAAGAGCTAGAGCCGAGGCTCACGGGCCAGCCGGGGAGCGGAGCGCCGTAACCGTCGTAAGCGGTCAATGTGGTGCCGGTTTGGATGATGATCTCAGGTATATGGTCGCCGTCCAAGTCGGCCAGGGCGGGTGCCGTGCCGTAGAATATGGCGGCATTGGTGGGCCAGCTACGGAGTATGGTGCCGTTGCCGGAGATGACCTTCACCGTGTCCAGGGCGAGCACGACTATATCTTGGGTGCCGTTACCGTCCACGTCTCCAATCACAGGAAAGGTGTCGGGCCAGCCGTCATTAGGGAAGAGCACGGGGAAGCCGCTCACCAGGGAGTCGCTGGTGTGATAAGCGTAGAGAAAGACGCCTGGTGTCGTTGAGCCGGAGACGGTAACGATTTCCACCTGGCCGTCGCCGTCAATGTCACCAATGGCGGGCGTGTGCCGCTCCTGGCCGCTAGTGCCGTCGCCTACCGGCCAACCGGGGAGCGAGGTACCGTCTGCACGGTAGCCATGCAGGGCGCCGTCCTCTTCCTCGGTGAAAATCTCGTCAAGCCCATCGCCGTCGATATCGACCGCCGAGCCGGGCGTACCGGCATAATTGATGGTGTGGGGCCATCCCGGCAAGATGGTGCCGGAGCCATTGCGGGCCAACTCGACGCTGGGAAACGTCCAGAAGTGCCCGGAGAATATCTCGAAACCGGGGAACGCCGAGGAGAAGTTGCCCAGGACCGGGTAGCCCGCGCCGTCCGCGCCACCGGGGGGCCAGCCGGGCTGGGGAGAGCCGTCGTAGTTCCACGCGTAGAGAGGGCCCCCGGCAAGTGCGGTGACGATTATCTCGAGCTGGGGGTCGGCATCTATGTTGCCGACGAGAGTGTGGATGGCGGGTCCGGCGTGGTACTGGCCAGCCGTATCGTACGTTTGTACCGGAAAGCCCGGCTCGAGGTCAGGATCGGGGGGAGTTAGGTTCCCGCGCGAATCGCTCTTGGACGCTATCGCCAACCGGGTGACGTTGTGATGGTCGTCAACCCGCGTGCTCGCCGAGTCGGCAGGCGGTACCACCGAGGACCGTGCTGGCCAGGCGACAGCATCGGATTGAACGGGGAAGAGGAAGGCAGCCGCGAGGACAAGGAGCCCAATGGGAGCTAAGATCTTAGCTTTCACAGGCCGAACCTCCTGGGTCGACTGGCTACTAAGCGCCCGGTTGATTTAGTGCCGCTGGTCGCCCGCTAAATTATGACAGGTATGGTGCTTAGAAATAAGACTTTCGCGTCAATTCATACTCTTAGCTAATTAGTCAATACGTGCTACAGACAAGTACAGGCAAAAGGTGTTCAAGCACGAAGGTGCCCAGACTAACCGTAGGCCCAGCGGTCGCTTTGCTGGCGGAGGGAGCGGAGGTGGTTGATCTCGCCCGCGTGGTAGAGGTCGTGCTCGATCATGGTGGCGATGATCCAGCGGGTTTCTTTGGGTTCGCCCCAGTTGGTCATGCGCGGCTTGAGGAGCTCGGCGTCATCCAGGGCGGCCAGGCTCTTGCGGAGCCGCT
>JBJMMB010000490.1:0-2919 GCA_045805005.1 Chloroflexia bacterium | reverse complement strand
GGACGTGCCCTACATTCAATCGGTGCCCTATGGTCCATCGCTCGCCGCCGAATACCCCTCTCCCCACGTGCTCTTCCTCGGCCAGTTGAAGGAGCGCAAGGGATATGATATCCTTGCCCGAGCTATGCCCCTGGTCCTCCAAACCTGCCCCACCGCCACCTTCCTCTTCGCGGGCCAGAACCCCGCCAGGGCCACCCATCTCACCTCTATCTGTGAGGCCAACGGCAGCCTCCCCGGCCTGGTGCTGCTCGGCAAGGTGGGCGAGGAGGATAAAGTGAGGCTCATGCGCTCCGCTGATTGCCTGATCTACCCCACCCGCTATGAGAGCTTCGGGCTCCCGCCCCTCGAAGCCATGGCCGCGGGCTGCCCCGTCATCGCCAGCGACCTACCCGTAGTCAGCGAGATGATCCAATCCAACGAAAACGGCCTCCTGGTCGAACCCGAAAGCCCCGAAGCCCTCGCCGAAGGTATCATCAAAGTCCTAACCCAACCCAACCTCCGCCGCCAACTAGAGGCTGGAGGCTACCGCACGCTCAATCGCTACTCGGAAGAAGAAATAATGAACGACATACTGACGCTGTACAAACGAATAGAGGGGGCGCGTAAAGCGTAAAACGTAAAGCGTAAGGGATGTGGGTGAAGCTGGTTCGTAATCCCCTACCAGATATGCCTACCACCATTACGTTCTACGTTTTACGTTTTGCGCAATACGTGAAGGTTCTTTATTTCATCGGCTCCTACGGCCCTGAAGCCATGGGCAGCGCCTCGCACGAGCAGACCATCCTGGCCATGCGGGAACGCGGCCATCAGGTGGACGTGCTCACGCAAATCAACCAACCCGGCGTTGGCCGCTACACCCGCGTCGAGTACACGGGCGTACCCGTCTACCGCGTGAACGTCGCCTCGGGGGGCTCCCGCGCCGCGAACCTCCTCCGCCGCGCCTCGGCCCACCTCTTCCAGTATGAATACCTGCCCATGCTCGTCCGCGCCTACCGGCGCCATCTCCGCTCGCACCATTACGACCTCGCCCACGTGGAAGGCGCCTATCCATTTGGCCTCGTGGCCGCCCTCGCCGGGGGCCGCATGCCCTACATGGCCAACGTCCAGGGTGCCGACGTAATCGACCTCCCGGAGCACGACTACGGTTACCGCCGCTTCCCCATCCCCCGCCGGGCCGTGGCCCACGCCCTCAACCGCGCATCGCTAATCCGCGTGATCTCCCCCCTCCTGGGCGACTATCTTGAAACGGAGAATCTCGCCACCCGAGATCGCATGGTCGTCATCCTACGGGCCATCGAAGACCAGGCTTTCCTCCCCGAGGGCGAGCCGCTCGCTGCCTTCCGCCGGGAGGCCCGCGCCTGGCTCGCCGTCAAATACGGCATCGGCCTCGACCGCCCCGTGGTGATGACCCTCAGCAGGCTGCACCCCTTCAAGGGCCTCGAATTCCTCGTGGACGCCATACCCCGGGTCAAGGACCTGCGGCGCTCCCGCGGAGAGCGTCCCCCCTGGTTCCTCATCTGCGGCCCCTCCCGCAAGACTGAAAACTTTGGCGACTACCGCGACTTCCTGCTGAAGCGGGCCCAGGCCGCGGGCGTGGCCTCCGACCTCATCTTCACCGGCCAGGTGCCCCACCCCGATGTGCGCCGCCATCTTGCGGGCGCTGACCTGCTGGCCTGCCCATCCGTCATCGAGGCCCAGAACAAAGTCGTCCCCGAGGCCGCCGCCGTCGGCACCCCTTCCGTCGTCACCGACACCACCGGCATAGCCTCCTACTTCGCCACCCGCGACGCCTGCCTCACCGTCCCTCCCCGCTCCGCCGCCCCCATAGCTGCTGCCCTCGCCCGCCTCCTCTCCGACCCCACCCTCTACGCCCACACCCAACAACAGGCCCTCCAAACAGCCCAAACCCTGCGCAGCCACGCCCTCGCCCCCCAACTCGAATCCGCCTGGCACCGCGCCGCCAGCGCCTAGCGTGCTGTGCCGGGCGCTCCCACCAGAGGCCTGGGGCTGCACCCCACATAAGGGTGCAGACGTCTCCCTGCCGGGGTTTGGGGTGTCCCCAGTTCTACCCCTCCTAGACAAGAGGGGGTGCAGGGGGCTCCCTGCCGGGGTTTGGGGGTGTCCCCCAATTAGCTCCCCCTCCCCCAAGAATAGGGGTGCAGACGTCTCCCTGCCCGGGTTTGGGGGATTGGAGCCCAAAGTTTCATTATTTCTCCCACCGGGAGAGGGGGACGGGGGGAAGCGTCCTCCCTGTTGAAGCATAGACACGCAGGTTGCCACCGCAGCGGAAAAATGCTACAATTGCCCCGCATTGTGCCTGCATCCCCCTTGATCCCAGGCACAATGACTCTTTCAGGCCATTATTGGCCTGTGCTGCGAGGTATCGCCCCCTTTGAACCGCGAGTATCACAAGTGGTACAGCCCCAGCCTCGGCAGGGACATGGAACTACTTCTCTTCGGCCACGCCGGCCGCCCTGTCATCGCCTTTCCAACCTCCATGGGCCGCTTCTACCAGAACGAAGACTTCTCCCTCATCGGCACTCTCGCCGACCGCATCGAGGCCGGCTGGTTGCAGATCGTCTGCGTCGATAGCGTCGATAACGAATCGTGGTACAACCGGTCCGTTTCAGCCTTCGTGCGGGGCGCTCGGCACAAGCAATACGAGCAGTACCTGGTCGATGAAGTAATCCCTTTCTTCGGGCAGCGCAACCCCAACGTCGACCGTGAGCTCAACGTGACAGGGGCCTCGTTCGGAGCCTACCACAGCGTCAACTTTGCCTTCCGGCACCCCGACCTTGTCAGGCGCATCGTGGCTATGAGCGGGGCATTCTCCCTCAAGAACTTGATCTGGGGGGATTACAGCGACGAAGTCTATTTCAACTCACCCATCGACTACTTGCCAAACCTGCACGACGACTG
>JBJMMB010000489.1:0-9656 GCA_045805005.1 Chloroflexia bacterium | reverse complement strand
CGCAGAGAACCATTATTGTGCACTCTGCGCCTCCGCGCCTCTGCGTTTCCAAATCGCGCTTGCTGACGACTTGGGCCCGTAAGCGGGTCGCGGCATCGCGATTTAGTAAGACTCCAGGCGTTCTGGCGGTTTCTTATCTATTGGCTACTTGCCGGTGAGGGGTATGAAGCCGCCTTTGGGCACCTGGGCGGTGAAGCCCTGTTCGGTGCTCGCGACCGGGTAGCCCTCTTCGTCGAGGTCGGCCTTCGCCTGCTCCAGGTCGAGCGCGTTCTCGTCGTAATCGAGCAGGACCTTTTTGGCGGGGATGATTACCTGCACGCTCTTCACGCCGGGCTTGCCCTGAAGCGTTCCGAGCACCGTCTTCTCGCAATGTTCGCAAGAGATATCTGGAATGTTGAGTGTGATCTGAGACATTTAGTTTTTGCTCCTTTTTGTTATGTGAAAGAAATCTGAACGCTAAGGCATCATCGGGGGGTGGAAGACAACCAGCGATAGGACCCCCACAACAAGCGCCAGCACGCCGATGGAAACCAGGTAACCCACGTCGACGATGCGCGAGCGAAGGGTAGGGTGCATTATCTCCTCGGCGCTCCTGGGCGGGGTGAAGCTCCGCAGGCGGAGCGAGTTGGTAACCACGCTGACCGAGGACATAGCCATCGCTGCCGCCGCTATGATCGGGTTGAGCATCACGCCGAACAGGGGGAATAGCACGCCCATTGCCACTGGTATCAATGCCACGTTGTAGAAGAAGGCCCAGAAAAGGTTCTGCCGGATGGTGGAGATGGTGCGCCGCGACAGGGCAATCGCGGTCACCACGCCGCGCACGTCGCCGCCAACCAGAGTTATGTCCGAGGCCTCCATCGCCACATCGGCGCCTGTGCCAATGGCTATGCCCAGGTCGGCCTGCGCAAGCGCCGGGGCGTCGTTCACGCCGTCGCCAACCATTGCTACTACCTTACCCTGGCCTTGCAATTCCTTCACCTTGGCCGATTTCTCCGCCGGCAGCACCTCGGCCATGACGTTTGTGATGCCCACATGGCGGGCGATGGCCGCCGCCGTAGCGCGGTTATCACCCGTGAGCATCCAGACCTCCAGGCCCAGCGCCCGCAGTTCGCGCACGGCCTCTGCCGATTCGGGCTTGAGCGTGTCGGCAACAGCTATCAGGCCCGCAGCCTGACCGTCTGCAGCCACGTACATAGGCGTTTTCCCCTGAAGCGCGAGGGCCGCTGCCTGGTCGCCCAGGCCGTCGAGGTGCACGCCCGCTTGCTCCATGAGCCGGGCGCTACCCACCAGCAGGCTCCTGTTCTCCACGGTGGCCGAGATGCCGTGGCCCGCGACCGCGTTGAATCCGGTCACCTGGGACATCGGCAACCCCAGTTCGCCGGCATGGGTCACAATGGCCTCGCCCAGGGGGTGCTCGGACCCGCGCTCGGCGCTTCCCGCCAGCCTTATCAGGTCATGCTCGGTCAGCCCGTTCGCCGTTATGACGTCCGTGACGGAAGGCAAACCGCGAGTCAGAGTGCCCGTCTTGTCGAGCACGATGGCGTTGACTTTGTGGGCCCCTTCGAGGGCCTCGCCGCCCCTAATCAGCACCCCATGCTCGGCGCCCTTGCCCGTGCCCACCATGATGGCCGTGGGGGTCGCCAGCCCGAGCGCACAGGGGCAGGCGATGATGAGCACCGAGATCATCGACACCAGCGCGTAGGTTATCCGGGGCTCCGGCCCGAGAAAGTACCACAGTACGAAAGTAAGCGCGGCGACTCCCAACACCGCGGGCACGAAGTAGGACGATATCTCATCGGCCAACCGCTGGATGGGAGCTTTCGAGCCCTGGGCCTCCTCGACCAGGCGCACGATCTGCGCCAGCGCGGTATCTTTGCCCACGCGCGTGGCCTTGAAAGTGAACGAACCGGTGCGGTTCAGCGTGGCCCCGATAACCTGCGAGCCGGGGTCCTTCTCCACGGGCAGGCTCTCGCCCGTCAGCATCGACTCGTCCACCGCCGAGGCACCCTCGACCACAACACCATCAACCGGCACCTTATCGCCCGGTCGAACCCGGAGCACGTCGCCCACCTGCACATGGTCGAGTGGAACGTCGATCTCCACCTCCCCACGGACCACGCGGGCGGTGCGGGGAGCGAGGCCCATGAGCTTCTTGATGGCCTCGCTCGTCTGCCCCCTGGCACGGGCCTCCAGGTAGCGCCCCATTAGGATGAGGCCGATTATGGCGGTTGAGGTATCGTAATAAGCCTCGGGCGCCAACCCCGCCTGTTGAACGACCTCGGGGAAGAAGGTGACGAACACCGAGTAGAGGTAGGCCACCGAGGTGCCCACCGCCACGAGCGTGTTCATGTTGGTCGTGAAGTGGCGGGCGGCCATCCACGTGCCCCGGTAGAACTGCCAGCCCGCCCAAATCTGCACGGGCGTGGCGATCAAGAACATGATGTAGTAGCGGGTCTGCATCGGCCAGGGCAACGGCAGGAACATGAGGGCCATGATCACCACGGCCGCCACCAGGCTGACCACGAACTTGTCCCTTAGCTCCCTTATCTCCCGCAGCCGCCGCTCGCGGTCCCTGTCGACCGGCTCTTCGCCCTGGACCGCCATTGCCCGGGCTTGAGCCTGCTCCTCTGCCCTGATGCCATAGCCTGCCCGCGCGACCGCCTGGCGAAAATCGCCGGTGCCCACCATAGCCGGGTTGTACTTGACGGTGGCCTGCTCCGTCGCAAGATTGACCGCCACGCTCTCGACCCCGGGCAGCTTCGCGAGCGACTTCTCAACGCGCCGCACGCAGGACGCGCAGGTCATGCCCTCGATAGGGAGGCTTACCTCCTCCGTAGGCACGGTATACCCTGCTCGCTCCACGGCGGCTTTCAGGTCGTTCACACCCACCAGCGTAGGCTTGTATTTCACGGTGGCGCGCTCGGTTGCCAGGTTCACGCCGGCTTCGCTCACGCCCTCCACCTTCTGGAGCGCGCGCTCCACGCGGCGCACGCACGACGCGCACGTCATCCCCCCGACCGGCAAGGTCAATTCCGTGATCTCGCCGGGTTCTTTTACGCCAACGTGGCCCGGCGCGTTTGCTTTTCGTTCTGTAGCCATGGTTATCTACTGTCTCTCTATCGTGTAGAGCCTGATTTCTATCGCTGTCGTCCTTATCGTTGCGACAGGTCGAAAAGCTCCTCAAGCTCGCCTAGCACCTGCTCCTCGCGCCCATCGTGAATGCCTTCCACCACGCAAGAGCGCAAGTGTCCCTGGAGGAGCAGGCTCTCAAACTTGTCGATAGCGCGCTGCACGGCGTAGGTCTGCTTGAGGACGTCAACGCAGTACTGATCCTCCTCGACCATTTTGCGAATGCCCTTCAAGTGGCCTTCGATATAGGCAAGGCGCCTCAGCGCCTCCTGCTTGCTTGTTTCTGATCTCATCTATTTTTGCTCCCTATTCGTGAAGAACCCTACCCCCCCGGGAGGGGTTCTGCTTTAATTATATCGCAGTTCCAGGCTGGTGTCAACGTGTGGAAAATTGGGGTAAGCGTTCAGAGTTGAGCTGGAGAAAGCGCCATCACGCCTGTAGGGCTGGAGGCGAAGCGGACGACCCCCGTTGCCTGCCCTGGTTGCGCACCGTTGCATTGGTGGTACACGCAGAGGGCAGGCAACGGGGGCCTGCCCCTACAGGCGTAATTGCGCCCAAACGTGCTTGCAATCCCTTAGCTTGATGCGTATGGGCAGGCAACGGGGGCTTGCCCATGCGGCAATTTGTGCAAACCTAAGTCTGAACACTTACGGATTGGGTGGGAAAGGGCTGTGTCAGGGTGGGGACAGGTGCCCGGGGTGAGCGGACCCTGGTGACGGGCGTGGCCCGGCAGATGGTGAGCTAATGGGGTATGGGCACGGTGAGCCTTGCCGGTACTCTCTCCCCACCCCGTGATTTTCGGGCTTGGCCAGGAACTGTGGCATAGGAATTGCTTTAGGGTAGAGGACCGAGTGATTTCAATCCTTGTTCGGGAGGAACCTTGCTGCACGACTATTCGCTAATAGTATTTTCCCACCTGCGCTGGGACTTCGTTTACCAGCGGCCTCAGCACTTGCTTTCGCATATGGCGGCAAAGCGGCGGGTGATCTTTATCGAGGAGCCGGTGCATGATGAGGCGGCGCCCCACTGGGAGCTATCGAGGCCCACACAGAACGTGCTGGTGTGCCGCCCCCACACGCCAATAGCCGAAGAGACATTCTCGGACGAGCAAATGCCCGTCCTATCCACGATGCTGCGAAAGCTCATCCAGAGTGAGCACATCAACGGTAATGCGGTTGTCTGGCTCTACACGCCTATGGCCCTGCCGCTGGCCCGCATGTTCGAGCCGCTGGCGGTCGTCTACGACTGCATGGACCAACTCGCCGCCTTCCGGTTCGCCCCTCCCCAGCTCCTCGACCGCGAGGCCGAACTGATCGAGTGGGCCGACGTTGTGTTCACCGGCGGCCCCAGCCTTTACAGGAGCAAGAAGGACCGCCACCCAAACGTGCACTGCTTCGCCAGTAGCGTTGATGCCGCGCACTTCAGCCAGGCCCGGCACATCGAGGAGCCCAAGGACCAGGCTCCAATACCGCACCCCCGCTTCGGATATTACGGCGTGATAGACGAACGGCTCGACCCCGAGCTAATCGCGGCTATCGCAGATGCCCACCCCGAATGGCAGGTGGTGATGGTCGGCCCCGTCGTGAAGATCGACCCCGCCACCCTACCCCAGCGGTCCAATATCCACTACATGGGCCAGCGCACCTATGACCAGTTGCCTGCCTACCTGGGGGGTTGGGATGTGTGCATTATGCCTTTCGCCCGTAACGAGTCCACTGAATACATCAGCCCCACGAAAACTCTTGAATACATGGCCGCCGAGCTGCCTATAGTGAGCACGCCCATCACCGACGTGGCCGAGCCTTACGGGCACATCGTCTACCTGGGCCGCACGCAGGCGGCGTTCGTTGCGGCCTGCGAGGCAGCCCTGGCGGCCCCCGAGTCGGAGCGGCAGGCACGAGTCGCACAGATGCGCTCGGTGCTCGCTCACACGTCGTGGGACTCGACAGCAAGCTCGATGGAGAGCCTCATAGACCGGGCCATCGAAAACAAACTGGCCCGCGTGCCGAAGGTCAACCCCACTGCCGTCCAACCCGTACTTCGGCAAGCAAGCTAACAGAGATTTCGGTCATACGGGTAACGTCAAGCCCAAATCCAAAATCCGAAATCGTACATATAGAAACACCAATATGACAACCCCCTCGGGCCGGAGCCACCCGGCCCTCCTGAGGGCTTCTTAGGAGCGGCCCTTTTCGGGGA
This sequence comes from Chloroflexia bacterium, assembly GCA_045805005.1. GTDB lineage: Bacteria > Chloroflexota > Chloroflexia > QHBQ01 > JADMIH01 > JADMIH01. The sequence continues at coordinate 4,325 of JBJMMB010000489.1, read as the reverse complement.
GCGGACCTAGCAGGCGTAGCTTTAATTACTAGAAAGAGAAACAATATGGAAGACAACCTGCACGCAAGAAATAATTCAAATAGTTCAAACAATAACGGCATGGCGGGGGGTGCTACCCACGCCTATAATGGCAATGGCAACGGCAACGGCCACAACCCGGCGGTGCCTGCGAGCATTAGCCCGGTACACGCTGATGGCAACGGCGGTACGGTAATGCAAGACGCTGTGATGGGCGGCGGCTTGCGGAGCCTGCCGGTGTCCGTTAGCGTGCCCCTTGAACCCAAGCTGCCCTCGCTGCACCTGCCGGCGCGGGGCCGCAATATCGGCACGTTCGATTACCTGGTGGTCGGAGCAGGCTTCGCCGGCAGCGTGCTAGCCGAGCGTCTCGCCACCCAGCAGGATAAGAAGGTACTCGTGGTCGACAAGTACCCCCACATCGGGGGCAACGCCTACGACCACTACGACGCCTCGGGCATCCTCATCCACAAGTACGGGCCACACATCTTCCACACCAACTCGGCCAAGGTGTTCGAGTACCTGTCGGGCTTCACCCCCTGGCGGCAGTACCAGCACCGTGTGCTCGCGTACGTCGACGGCCAGTTCGTGCCCATGCCTATCAACCTTGATACGGTCAACAAGCTCTACGGTCTGAACCTCACCTCTTTCGAACTCGAGGAGTGGTTTGCCTCCGTGGCCGAGCCCGTGGAGGAGTGCCTCACCTCGGAAGACGTGGTGGTTAGCAAGGTGGGCCGGGACCTTTATAACAAGTTCTTCCGCGGCTATACCCGCAAGCAGTGGGGCCTCGACCCGTCGGAGCTAGACGCCTCAGTCACCTCCCGCGTGCCCGTGCGCACTAACCGCGACGACCGCTACTTCACCGACACCTACCAGGTCATGCCCCTCTACGGCTACACCAAGATGTTCGAGAAGATGCTGTCGCACCCCAACATCAAGGTGATGCTCAACACCGACTACCGCGAAATCGAGGGGATAATTCCTTACCGCGAGATGATTTACACCGGCCCGGTCGACGCCTTCTTCAACCACCGCTTCGGCAAGCTGCCCTACCGGTCTCTGGAGTTCCAGCACGAGACCCTCGATATGGAGGTCTTCCAGCCGACCGGAACGGTGAACTACCCCAACGAATACCCGTACACCCGCATCAGCGAGTTCAAATACCTCACGGGCCAGCAACTGTCCAAGACCAGCATCGTCTACGAGTTCCCCTGCGACAACGGTGACCCCTACTACCCCGTGCCGAGGCCCGAGAACGCCGAGCTATACAAGAAATACCAGGCTCTGGCCGAGGACACCGACGGCGTCTACTTCGTGGGCCGCCTCGCGACGTACAAATACTACAACATGGACCAGGTGGTGGCCCAGGCCCTGTCGGTCTACGAAAAAATAGCCCAAAAGCTGAAAACCAAGTCCCACGTGGGCCTGGCCATGGCCGGACAAATGCAGTCGGAGGCCGTGCGTAACGTCTAAGGGTGCAGAATTCCCCCTGCCGGGGGACACCCGCTTGCGGGTGGGAGAGTGTTTCCAAAGGTTAAATTGACCTCCCCCGCGGCAAGAGGCAGCAGAACCAGTGAAAACTACCAACAGCAAAGTGCCCGCCGGCACATCCACGCCACCCGAGCTATGGGGTGGCGTGGAGTGCACCGTCAATAGAGTTGGCGACCACTATTTCGACCAATTCGAGCGCTCCGGCCACTCAAGGCGGATACGAGACCTGGACCTCTTCGCCCGGCTCGGCATAAGCCGCCTCCGCTACCCGGTCCTCTGGGAGCGCATCTACCCCAACAGCCCCGACACCCCGGATTGGGCGTGGGCCGACCGCCGCCTCGCGCACCTGCGCGACCTCGCTCTGCGACCCATTGTGGGGTTGGTACACCACGGCAGCGGACCACGGTACACCAACCTGCTCGACCCCGGCTTCCCCGAGGGCCTGGCGCACTACGGCCGCGCGGTCGCCGAGCGCTATCCGTGGGTAGACGCCTACACCCCCGTAAATGAGCCCCTGACCACGGCCCGCTTCAGCGGACTCTACGGCTTCTGGTACCCCCACGGTCGCGACGACCGCAGTTTCGTCCGCGCCCTTCTGAACCAGTGCCGTGCCGTGGCCCTTGCCATGCGGGCGATACGCGAGGTGAACCCCAACGCTATCCTCGTGCAAACCGAGGATCTCGGAAAGACCTACAGCACTGAGAAGCTCGCCTACCAGGCCGGCTTCGATAACGAGAGGCGCTGGCTGACCTTCGACCTGCTGTGCGGCCGCATCACGCCCCGGCACCGGATGTGGGGCTACCTCCGGGGGGCCGGCGCCACGGAGGTCGAGCTCCACTGGTTCACTGAGAACCCCTGCCCGCCCGATATGTTGGGGGCCAACTACTACCTCAGCAGCGAGCGCTTCCTTGACCACAGGTTGGAGCTTTATCCCCAGCACACCCATGGCGGCAACGGTCGCCACCGCTACGCCGACCTCGAAGCCGCCCGGGTGCGCGCCCAGGGGCTCGCCGGGCCGGGCGGCCTGCTGGCCGAGCTGTGGGAGCGCTATAAGCTCCCGATTGCCGTCACCGAGGCCCACAACGGCTGCACCCGCGAAGAGCAGTTGCGCTGGTTCGTAGAAGTGTGGGACGCCGCCCAGGCCCGGCGAGCCCAGGGCGCAGACGTGCGGGCCGTTACCGCCTGGGCCCTCCTCGGCTCCTACGACTGGGACAGCCTGCTCACGCTCGAGCGCGGCCACTATGAGCCCGGCGTTTTCGACGCGCGCAGCAGCCCTCCCCGACCCACCGCCATCGCCCATCTCCTCCGAGAGATCGCCTCCGGCAAGCAACCGACCCACCCCACTCTCGGTTCGCCAGGGTGGTGGAGACGCGACATGCGCCTGGCTTATGGCGTGTCCGTAATCGACCGCAACGTCTTACCCACGGACGCCCGGCGCGCCACTGGCCCCTCCGTGCGTGCCCAAAAGGCCCCGCCCTTGCTGATAGTGGGCGCGACCGGCACGCTGGGCAGGGCTTTCGCCCGGATGTGCTTCATGCGGGGCCTGCCCTACGTCCTCCTCTCCAGGCGCGATATGGACATCAGCGACCAGGCCTCTATAGGTCGAACCCTGGACGAGTACAAGCCCTGGGCGGTTGTGAACGCCGCCGGTTATGTGCGTGTGGACGACGCGGAGGGCGACTCCCGAACTTGCTTCCAGGCCAACACCGATGGCCCGGCGGCCCTGGCCGCCGCCTGCGCTCCGCGAGGCGTGCAACTCCTAACCTTCTCCTCCGACCTGGTCTTTGATGGCCGCAAAGGCGCACCCTATCTGGAGAGCGATCCGGTCTCTCCGCTGAACGTCTACGGGCGCAGTAAAGCGGAGGCCGAGGCGCAAGTGCTGGGCCTCCTCCCCTCCGCGCTCGTCGTGCGCACCAGCGCATTCTTCGGACCATGGGACCAGTACAATTTCGTGATCGCCGCCCTGCGCACCCTGGCCGCGGGCAAACCATTCGAGGCGGGCAGCGAAACCGTTTCCCCCACCTACGTCCCCGACCTCGTGAACACCTCCCTTGACCTGCTGATCGACGGCGAGAGCGGCATTTGGCACCTGGCGAACAGCGGTGCGATCACCTGGGCCGGCCTCGCTCGCAAAGTCGCGGCCCTGCCAGGTCTAAACGAGGGCCTGGTGCAGGAGCGCCCCTCTCCCCTGCCCGGCATTGCCGCCCCCCGGCCCGCCTACACCGTGCTAGGCAGCGAGCGCGGCTCCGTCATGCCCACCCTCCACGACGCCCTGGAGCGCTTCCTGCGCGATTGCGAGGTGGAGTGGCAAACTCCCGCACCCGTCCTGGACATCGATTCCCCACCCCTATATTATCTCCCGGCAAGCACAGGATACCGCACCAACCTATAGCTGCCTCTGATAGGGTTGCAACCAAATAAGCGGGTCCAACGTTATCTAATCAAAGGGACGCAGGTGGCGTGCTGCCGGGGCTTTGAGGGTCTGCCCCAATCCGTCCAAATTCCCTTTCAAGAAAATAGGGGTGCGGGGAGAATCCCTGCCGGAAATGACTACCCTGTAGCGTTCAGGGTTAGCGCCGCATGGCCCCACGCATATGCACTAGCCCCGCCGGCCAATGAGCGGGGTTTGGCTCTTTGTTTTATTGGAGAAGGAGGAGTATGGCAATGAAGCGTTTCTTTCTGGTCCTGGGTATGCTCGTGTTGTTTGGTTTAGCTGTAAGGGGAGCTGGCGCGTCAGCCGCGGGAGCCACGACGAACAAAGGGGCTCCCGCGCCCGCGGCCCGCCTGGCCAGCCCCACCCCCACCTGTGCCCCGAGCTG
>JBJMMB010000488.1:0-17015 GCA_045805005.1 Chloroflexia bacterium | reverse complement strand
AGCCAGTGGCCAGTGGCCAGTGGTCAGTATCTGCTTACACGTACTGACCACTGGCCGCTGACCACTGGCCACTCCTAGTCGGGTTCCTGCTCTCCGCTATACCACTCCTCGAAGCGGGCCTGACTGGATAGCCAGGTGCCTTTCTTGAGCATTTTGGAAAGGGTGACCGAATATTTGAGGCGGGGGCCGTAGATGCGCTCCATACTTTTGCCGGCGCCTCTTGCAGGGTTGGTGTATTGCTGGTAGGCGATCAACTCACAGCGCTCATTGGCCATGGGGTTGCGGGTGGGATAATACGCCTCCAGGGCTCCGAATACTTCGACTACGCGGGTGCCTGCGTTAGAGCAGGCGAGGACTGTGAAGCGGTCCTGGATCTCGGGGTAGAGGTCGCGGAAGTCGGCGGTACGCAGTTTATCTAGTATGGCCAGGGCGGTGCTCTCGTTTCCGGAGTTTCTCGACAGTTTGAGCACATAGAGCAGCCAGCGGCGGACCTGATCGACGGCCAGCAAGCTGGTGCCATGCTGGTGGTCTACGAGGGCCGAGGGGTTCATGCTGGGTAGGGAGTTGGTGGTGGCCGCGAGCACAGAGGCTGCTTTGTGGCGGACAGCGCTGTCGCCACCCTGAAGCATCCTCACCAGCACGCCTACCAGGCGCTCGACGCCGGAGATGGACAGAGGGCGTACATACTGTAAAGCGGCAGGCTTGACGATGTATGGGTCGTTCGCCACGGCGCCGAGGCTGACGATGATGAGACCGCTCAAGAACTCGACTTCGGACTCGCCCTCGAACAGACCCTCACCGAGGGCGCACACCAGGCAGTGTCCGCTATGGCTGTGCGCGCCGCAGTACGGGCGGCCGCACTTACAGACGGCATTGGGTTGCTGCTCGCAGAACCAGCATAGAGACAGGTCGTCTTCTGAGGGCGCGTCGCTAGTTTCGTGGGTGGAGTTAATCATGGGGCTTCTATGACTTCCTTCACTGGTGATTTAGAGAAAAAGCGCTTGAGAGCGGGATAGACTGCACTCTTGTCGCTGATCGTTACGGAGATGAACTTGGGGTCATCTATCTTGTTGAAAGCGGACATGAGGGTGCTAGATGCGCCCCGATAGCCCTCACGTATTTCGCCATAGCCGAAAAGATTAGACTCGGTCATCATGTGCTGCACGAGATCGACGCACAGATCGTTATCCCAGGGCAGGTTATCGCCGTCGGAGAAGTGGAAGGGGTAGATATTCCAGTCCTGAGCAGGGTAACGTGTGCGAATGATCTCCAGGGCCAGGTTGTAGGCCGAGGAGACCTGGGTGCCTCCCGACTCGCCTTTGTGGAAGAACTCCTCCTCTGTGACCTCGCGAGCTTCGGTGTGGTGGGAGATGAAGACTATCTCCACGTTGCTGTACCTGGTGCGGAGGAAGCGCACCATCCAGAAGTAGAAAGAGCGGGCGATGTATTTCTCAAACTCGCCCATACTCCCTGACACATCCATCATGGCTATCACGACGGCGTTCGACTGGTGCTCTACGCGAGTTTCCCACGTTTTGAAGCGGAGGTCGTCCTGGATGAAGTCGCCTACGTGGGGGTTGCCTTTGCTGGCGTTGCGCTTGATATTCTCTTTGAGGGAGCGGCGCTTGTCCAGATTAGGAAGGGTGCCTTTCTTGCGGACGTCGGTAAAGCGTATGGTATCGGACTCGATCTCCTTGAGCCGCTTCTCCTGGAGGTTGGGCAGGCCAAGGTCTTCGAAGATGAGGGCGGCGATTTCATCGACCGATACTTCAGCTTCGTAGTAATCGACGCCCGGCTGCTCGCCCGCGGGGCCAGCCTTGCCCTTGCCGGGACCCTGGGAGTTGCCCGCCCTGCCTATTACGTCGCCCACCTGGGAGTCGCCATCGCCCGAGCCCGCATTCTTGCCGCTGTTGTCGTCATAGCGAAAGCGATATTCCTCCAACGAGCGGATGGGCACTTTGATGATGTGCTTACCATCGGAGAGGATGATGTTCTCTTCGGAGACTATGTTGGGCAGGTTCTGCTTGATGGCCTCCTTGATGCGCTCCTTATGACGCTGCTGGTCGATGGGCCCCTTGCGGTGCAATGACCAGTCGTGGTGGGAGACAGAGGTGGAGGGGGGCGTGGGAGTGTGGGAGTTGGCGCGATCATCCATAGATTTATCTTTCTATGCGTAAAACGGACTCGTAAAACGTAAAACGTAAGGATGGTAGGGGTAGTTGGTTCGTGGTCTCATACCATGTTAGCCTTCATCCCTTACGTTTTACGTTTTACGTTTTACGTCTTACGCATTATCGGTTCAGCAGCGAGCCGACGTACTGGAGCAGGGAGTTGGCGCAAACGGCGCAGTAGCCGTGCTCGGTGACCAGCCTGTCGACCACGTCGTTGATGCGGCGTAGCTGCTCGGGGTCGGGCGTCTTGGAGGAGGTGGTAATCTTTACCACGTCGCGCAGGTCGGCGAAGAGTTTCTTCTCGATGGCTTCCTTTAGACGCTCGTGCGAGGTGTAATCGAACTGCTGGCCGCGGCGTGACAGGGTGGAGATGCGGATTAGTATCTCCTCGCGAAACGCCTTGCGGGAGGTGTCGCCCACGCCTATCTGCTCTTCGATAGACTTCATCAGTACCTCGTCGGGCTCCCGCTCCTCGTCGTTGTAGGGGTCGCGCATCTTCTGCTTGTTGCAGTAGGCTTCCACGTTGTCGAGGTAGTTGTTGAGCAGGGTGCGGGCCGACTCCTCGAACGAGTAGACGAAGGCCTTCTGCACCTCGCGCTTGGCCATCTCATCGTACTCCTTGCGGGCCTCGCCTATGAGGTTGAGGTAGTGCTCGCGCTGTTCCCTGGAGATGGAGGTGTGCTGCTCGAGGCCATCGCGTAGGGCGCGGAGGGCGTCTATGGGCGTGATGCAGGTGATGCCCTCTTTGACGAGAGCGCCGGAGAGGCGGTTGATGACGTAGCGCGGCGAAATGCCCTCCATGCCCTCGCGCTCGGACTCCTCTTGCAGCTCTTTGAGGTCTTTCTGCTTGTACTCTTCTAGGTCTTCGCCGTTGTAGAGCCTGAGCTTCTTGACCAGGCTGATGCCGGCCTTCTTGCTCTCGGAGAGGCGGGTGAGCACCGCGAATATGGAGGCTATCTCCAGGGTGTGGGGGGCGATGTGTACGCTCTGGAGGGCGCTCTGCTTGAGAAGCTTTTCGTAAATCCGCACTTCCTCGGAGAGGCGCAGGTTGTAGGGGACCTTTACCAGGATGATGCGGTCCTGGAGGGCCTCGCTCTTCTTGTTGCCTACGAAGGAGGTGTACTCGGTTTCGTTGGTGTGGGAGATCACCACCTCGTCGGCGTATATCATGGAGAAGCGGCCTGTCTTGATGTTCTGCTCCTGCGAAAGGGTGAGGAGCACGTAGAGGAAGCGCTCGTCCACCTTGAGCATTTCGATAAACTCCATGACGCCGCGGTTGGCGATGTTCAGCTCGCCGTCGAAGCGGTAAGCACGGGGGTCACTTTCCGAGCCGTACTCGCCAATCGTGGAGAGGTCGATGGAGCCAGTTAGCTCGCTGATGTCCTGAGACTTGGGATCAGAGGGCGTGAATGTGCCAATGCCGACGCGCTTCTTCTCGGAGAAGACCACCCTGCGCACCGGCACGCGCTCAATGTGGCCGCCGTAGGTGTTATCGAGTTCGAAGCGGCAGTGAGGACAGAGATCGCCCTCGATATAGATCCCGTACTCGCGCATGAAATCGGTGCGCAGCTCGTTGGGGATCAAGTGCAGGGGCTCCTCCTGCATGGGGCAACTGGAGATCGCGTAGACCGCGCCCCGCTCCGTGCGGCTATAGCTTTCGAGGCCGCGCTTGAGTATGGAGACAATTGTGCTCTTGCCACCTCCCACAGGGCCCATGAGCAGCAGGATGCGCTTGCGGACCTCGAGGCGCTGCGCCGCGGAGTTGAAATACTCGACGACCTGCTGGAGGGCTTTCTCCAGGCCGTATATCTCGTCGGTGAAGAAGAGATACTGTGGCACGCCGGCCTTGCTCGCCTCAACGCCGGCCGACATAATCATGTCAAAGACCCGAGCGTGGGCGAGTTGGGCCACGCGAGGGTTGGCTTTGACGATTTCGAAATAGTCGGCGAAGGTGCCTTCCCAGGAGAGCGACTTCTCCTGTGTCCGGTACTCTTCAAGCTTCTTTATTAGATCCATCCTCTTGCCCTTTCGATTTGTAACCGAGTAGATCGATAAGTAGTTCGCTGTAGCTCGCCGTATGTTGATTGGTTGCCGGTAGGCCGCCTGTATGATTACTAAACGAACACCGGCCGAAACAGGTTGGTAGGACTCAAATAATTACGGCGCCAAGTGGGTGTTCGCGTAGTGTGCACAACGGGTTGCCGAATCCGGGTAACTATGGCCGTCAACAGCGACGGGCGGGATTGGTTACTCACTGTAAGGGTAGAATGTGAAGTGTGTATTCAGTTGTTAATGCGTACAGAGGTGGAAATCCCTGCCTCTCCGAATCAAATGGTCCCCAGGGCTGTGTCAACACGCTCTGGGGACCGGAGGCGACTTGGCAAGCCAAACACGCCGGGACACGCCCTGTTCTGTTTACATTACCTAATATTAGCACGGCCCTCACAGTGGGGCAACAGTTTCCACAAGTATTTGCTGGCTATTCGCTCAAGACAATATGGCTATTTTTCTCTTACTAGGGTCTAAACCGCGATCTAACAATTAGAACGCTGCTTAGTATTAATACGTTACTACGTATCAAGCGGTTGCGCTCGCCTGATTGCCAGGACCGGGCGGCGCGCCTCGGTGAGCCGTACCAGCAAACCAACCCTAAGATAGGTGCCTCGTCGGGGCGCCCTCCAGAGCCTTGCTTTGTACCTTGTTTATACTATAAAACTTTGTTGCCCGCAATGCATCTTCCGGCTGTGGTATTTTCGGAGCCCACACGTACTAGGCGGTCCTACTCACAAAGGATTAGATAGTCACGGGTCCGGTTATTCAGCCTCCTGTTGAGCCTGGTTGGCCTGTTGTTTGTATTCTCGGCGGTGGCCGGGAGTTAATACCATAATATCCTGCCTAGAGTGTATATTGCAAACTCCGTGCCCAAGCGGGCCCTGCAGGGGCCTATTGGAGCCTCAATACTTGCCCTTGCTAGCCCATGATGCTAAAATAGCCAATGCTGAGTGCCGAGCGCTAGGACCGGGCGGGAATAGCGCTCAGCACTGGGCATTAGCCCTTAGCTCTTAGCACTCAGCATACAACACTCAGCACTTGTGATAGAGGAGGAGGATCGGAATTATGACCAAAGCCAAGAGGTTCAGCCCCATCCTGGCGCTCTTGCTGCTGGCGACGGCGGTCTTGCAGGCCTGTGGCTCGAGTAGCGAGGCCACGAGCACACCCGCACCAGGCGGCGGAACCACCCCGGCGGCACAGGCAGAGACCACGCCGACCGAGCAACAGGCGGGCGCGACCCCGCAGGCGAACCAGCCGACACGGCCGCCGGGTGTCGCGGAGAAGCTGACGAGGTTAGGCCTCGTGCTGGTCACCAGCGGCGATAACGCAGTCTACGGGAAGTCACAGCGGCAGGCAGCGGAGATGGCCTGGAAGGAGATCGACGCGGCCGGGGGTATCAACGGCGCGAAAATCGCTGCCATCTTCGAGGACTCGGTAAGTAAGCCCGACCGGGCGGTAACCGCTTTTCAGAAGCTGATAAACACCGACGACGTGCTCGCTATCATCGGGCCGACATTGAGCAACGAGGCCCTCTCCGCCGACCCCGAGGCCCAGAAAGCCAAAGTCCCGGTGCTGGGCATATCCAACACGGCCAGCGGGATCACTGACATCGGCGATTTCATCTTCCGCGATTCGCTGGCCGAGTCCCAGGTAATCCCGGAAACGGTCAAGCAGGCCAAGGATAAACTGGGCATCGCCAAGGTCTCCATACTGTACGCAAAGGACGACGCCTTCAGTAAGTCGGGGTACGATGTGTTCAAGAGCGAACTGCAGAAGAACAACATCCAGATCCTGAGCGAGCAAACCTTCTCGACCAACGACACCGACTTCAAGCCGCAGCTCACGGCGATCAAGGGGGAGAACCCGGACGCGATCGTGGTATCGGCCCTGGCGAAGCCCGCTCAGACCATCCTACAGCAGGCGCGGGGTGAAGTGGGCATCGACACGAAGATACACATCATCGGGGGCAACGGCTTCAATTCGCCAGCGGTGCTCAAGGCAGCGGGCGCGGCAGCCGAGGGCCTGGTGGTGGGGGCGGCGTGGAATAGCGCCGCCAGCGACGACCTGAATAAAAAGTTCATCGACGCTTACAAGGCCAAGTACGGTTCGGTGCCCGACCAGTTCGCCGCACAGTCCTACGCCGGCTTCTATATACTGGCCGACGCGATCAAGAGGGCTAACCTGACCGACCTCACCCCGAAGGCGCTGACGCAGAACCGGCTGAAAGTGCGTGACGCCCTCAAAACCACCAAGGACTTCCCGACGGTGCTGGGCAACTTCTCCTTCACCGACAAACGAGACGCCAACCACCCACCGGTGGTGCAGATCGTCAAGAGCGGCAAGTTCGAAGTCCTCAAGTAAGTTGTGAGTAACGAGTACCGAGTACCGAGTGTGCGAACGCTCGGTACTCGGTACTTTGCACTCGGTACTCCTATGAACCAACTGCCCCAGCAAGTGCTGAACGGGTTGTTCGCGGGGAGCATTTACGCGCTGTTCGCGTTAGGCTATACGCTGGTGTTCGGGGTGCTGGATTTGTTGAACCTGGCGCATGCAGCCATCTTCATGATGGGGTCGATGGTGAGTTGGTGGCTGGTGACCGCTCAGGGGTGGAGTTTGGTGGCGGCGTTCCCGGTGGCAGTGCTGGTGGCGGGCGGGCTGGGGATAGTGCTAGATAGGGTGGCCTTCTTGCGGCTGAGGCGGCGCGGAGCGGGGCACCTGTCGCCGCTGATCAGCTCGATAGGGATGTCGCTGGTGTTCGTGGGCCTGGCCCGGCTGTTGTTCGGCTCGGACCGGCAGCAGTTTCCGGCTGAGACTTTCCCCCAGGTCTATTTTGATGTGGGCACCGTGCTTCGCATACGGCTGCTCGACGTTGTGATACTAGCGGTGAGCCTGGCGATGATGGGCGGGCTGACCTGGTTGGTGGAGCGCACGGCGCTTGGGCGGGCTATGAGGGCGGTGGCGGAAAACCCAAGAGCGGCGGCGCTGCTGGGTGTGAATATCGAGGCGGTGATAATGCAGACCTTCTTCCTCGCCTCGGCGCTGGGCGGGGCGGCGGGCATACTCTTCGGCCTGAGCCAGAACAGCATCGAGCCGACCATGGGCGGGTCGGTGGAGCTGAAGGGGCTGTCGATCATCATCCTGGGCGGGTTGGGGAGCATACCGGGTGCGGTGGCGGCGGGCTTCCTGGTCGGGCTGGTGGAAGTCCTGAGTGTGGCCTTCGGCCGCTCGGAGATGAAAGACGCCTTCGTGTTCGCGGCCCTCTTCCTCGTGCTCATCCTCCGCCCCCAGGGCATCTTCGGACTTAAGTTAGGCCGCACGGTATAGTTTGGGTCTAAGGGTTAGCAGAGACGGAACCGCCAAGGTACCAAGAGCACCAAGAGATCACCAACTATTTATTGGGTTTGCACCGCACAGACGCAGAGAGCGCAGAGTTTTATGGAATGAAATGGGAGGCCGCGGGGCGTTCCCTGGACGTTCGATAAGCGGGGTGGGCACAGGGCACCTACACTCCTGTAGCGCACCTAGAGCAGCTAGATGCAGTTGGTCTGGAAGGGATACTAATCGGATTGCGAACGGCCTCCTCACTCTGTCATTTCTGGTTAGTACGTGGTCATTGGAGCGAGGGACGTCAGCAGTTACGAGAAGTACTTGCCCTGGTACCCTCGACAGTTTCCTTTGCTATGATCAACATAGATAACCACATGTATGCAGAATCCGTCACTCTCAGAGGTCCATTGGCAAGGGCTCTCAGAGGAGCAGGAATTCTTGCCTATTGGCAAACAGATTCCTCGGTTGCACGCTCCTATCTCAAGCAGAGCTTACTACTAAGTAGAGATTTGGATGACAAATCGGGAATTGCTGGAACTCTAAGCTATCTGGGGGGCCTGGCATATATAGAGGCGGACTACTCGTTGGCCCGATCCCTATTTGAGCAAAGCCTTCATATCAGTAGGCAGTTAGCAGACAGAGTTCGAACGGCCCAATTTCTTGAGAACCTAACTTGGATTGACCTTATCCGAGGAGACCTCGCGGCAGCACGATCGCTCATTGAGGAGAGTCTGGTGATGCGGAGAGATCTGGATGATAAGGGGGGCATTATCAAGTCTCTGCTCTTGTTAGGCCGTGTGACGCTCCAACAAGGGAACCACAGAGTGGCGCGATCTACGTTGCGGCAGGGCCTTAACCTGTCCCAGAAAATGGGCAACAGAGCAGGAATCGCTGATGCGCTCAACTATTTAGGTACCTTAGCATATTTGGAGGCGGACTACTTGTTGGCTCGAGAATTGTATGAGGAGAGCCTCGCTCTAAATCGGGAATTGGGGGACAAGTGGTCTATTGCCTGGGTACTCAGCACCTTAGGAAACCTGGCCTTTGCTGAGAAGGACTTTTCAGAAGCGAGTTCTTTATTTGAGCAAAGTGTCTCGCTGAGAAGCGAGTTTGGGGACAAGTTGGGAGTTGCAGTGTGCCTGTCCGGTTTGGGAGGAGTGGCTGTAGAGCTTTTGAGAGCGAAACGCGGGGCTCAGCTGTTAGGAGCAGCTGAGGTAATCCTGCAGGCATCGGGTGCAGTTCTTCAGTTGGATGACGAGGTGACTTATGATCGCGCCGTAGCCTCCGCCCGCGCCAAACTGAGCGAAGACGACTTTGAGAACGCATGGCAGGAGGGGCGGGCAATGAGCGTTGAGGAGGCTGTTTCGTACGCGCTGAGGGACTAGGATAGTTTGGAAAGCCAACCGTAGATTAGCTTGATTGAGTTTTACGAGCAGAACAGCCACCTTGTGAATTTGATTGGGCTCAATGCTATTCTGGCGTTGAGCCTGTATATTACTTTGTCTTGCGCGATGCTATCGCTGAGCAATGCGGCGTCAGCCGCGATAGGGGCGTATACGACGGCGCTGCTGACGACATGGGCAGGGTGGGGTTTGTGGCCCTCGGTGGCGGTGGGGGCGGCACTGGCGGGGTTGGTGGCGTTGGGGCTGGGGCTGCCGATATTGAGACTGCGGGGGGTGTTCCTGGCGATAGCCACAATCGGGTTCGGGGAGATGGTGAGGATCGCCATCGTGAACACCGATGCGCTGGGGGGTTCGCAGGGTTTTCGGACCAACACAGGGGGAGCGGGGGTCACGGTGGGGTTCTGGGAGATATACGGGGTGCTGGCCGTGCTCGCCTATTTCTTCAGCAGGCTGAAGGGGTCGCGGATGGGCCTGGCGCTGGAGGCGATACGCGAGGACGAGAGCGCGGCGCGGACGACGGGCATCAACGTAACGTTCTATAAGGTGGCGGCGTACGTGACCGGGGCGTGCATTGCGGCGGTGGCGGGGGCCTTGCAGGCGCACGAACTCCCCTTCTTTTCGCCCGCCGATTTCGGCTTCCAACGGGCGGTGGATATACTGGTGTTCGCAGTGGTCGGGGGAGTGTTCGCGTGGCCGGGGGCCATCCTCGGGGCATTCGTGATCACCATCCTGCCCGAGGTGATACGTTACGTGCCGGCGATGGCCGAGGTGAACATCAAAGACCAGCCGGAGATATTCAGCGGGCTGATCCTGCTGGCAATCATCCTCTTCATGCCAGATGGTTTGGTAAGCATTGTCTCGCGGCGCAAGTCTTGAACGATCTTAAGAACGAGCCGATATTGCGAGTGAGAGGGCTGACGCGGGCGTTTGGTGGAGTGGTGGCGGTAAACGATGTGTCGTTTGAGGTGTATCCGGGGGAGATTTACGGGTTGATCGGGCCTAACGGGGCGGGGAAGACCACCGTTATTAACATGCTCAGCGGGTTGCTGGCTCCGGGAGGTGGGACGGTCGAGTTCAGAGGGCAGCGTATAGAGAGGCTTCCGGCGCACCGGATCGCGGAGCTGGGAATCGCCAGGACCTACCAGAATATACGGCTGTTCGGTGGGATGAGCGTGCTGCGGAACGTGATCGTAGGAAAACACGCGCGGCTGCGGGCGGGGTTAGTGGAGAGGTTGGTTTTCTCGCCGCGGGTGCGCCGGGAGGAGGCGCGGGCGCGAGATGAGGCTATGTCATTGCTGCGGAGCGCGGGGCTGGAGGGGGTAGCCAGGCACCGGGCTTCTGCGCTGTCGTATGGGGACCAGCGGCGGCTCGAGTTGGTGCGGGCCCTGGCTTCGGAGCCCCAACTGCTGCTGCTGGACGAGCCCGCGGCGGGGCTGAACGCCGCCGAGAGCCAGGCCCTGCGGGACCGCCTTCGGAGGTTGGCGGACGGGGGGCTGGCCCTGCTGGTCATCGAGCACGACATGGCGCTGGTGATGGGCCTGTGCGACCGGATAGGGGTGCTCAACTTCGGCAATCTGATAGCCGAGGGCACCCCGGCGGAGATTAGCAGCAACCCGGAGGTGGTGGAGGCGTATTTGGGGAGGGACTCGTAAAACGTAAAACGTAATGGCGGTACGTCAGGCCTGGTGGTAAAACCCGCTGGCCTGCACTCCTTACGTTTTACGTTTTACGTTTTACGCCGTAGGCTGGAGAACGTATGCTGGAAGTCACGGACCTGGTTGTCAGTTACGGGCAGATTGAGGCTGTGAGAGGGGTGTCCATCCGGGTCGAGGAGGGGCAGATCGTGGCGTTGATCGGGGCGAACGGGGCGGGGAAGACTACCACGCTAAGCGCGATATCGGGGTTGCAGAGGCCCAGGCGGGGGAGCATCAAGTTTCGGGGGGAGGAGATTAGCCGCAAGCCGCCGCACAAGATCGTGGAGGCGGGGGTGGTGCAGGTACCGGAGGGGCGGGCTATACTGGCACGGATGACGGTGCTGGAGAATCTGGAGATGGGGGCTGCCGCGGCCGGCTCGCGAGGCGATGGCGAAGCCGGGAAACGGAACAGGGCGGAGGCTATGGAGGCGGTGTACAGGCGCTTCCCGGTGCTGTACCAGAGGCGGAACGGGCCGGCGGGTAACCTGTCGGGCGGAGAGCAGCAGATGCTGGCGATAGCACGGGCTCTGCTCGCCCGGCCCAGATTGCTGCTGTTGGACGAGCCCTCCATGGGGTTAGCCCCGCTGCTGGTGAAGGAGATACTCAACATCATCAGCGAGTTGAACGCCGAGGGGAGGACGATACTGCTAGTGGAGCAGAACTCCCGCAAGGCCCTGCAGATAGCCCACTATGCCTACGTGCTGGAGAGGGGGCGGGTGGCCCTGGAGGGCACAGGCGAGTCGCTACTGAACAACAAACAGGTGGAGAAGGCGTACCTTGGAAATGCGTAATGCGTAATGGAGGAAGGACAGAGGGTCTACAACCCAAGCCTGGTACGCCACCATTACGCATTACGTATTGCCTATTACGCATTACGCATTAGAATCGGGGGAGTTATGGAACTGATTGATGCCGAGCGGACACGGGCGCTGCTTCCTTATGGGGAGTTGGCGGAGGAGATTGGGAGGGTGCTGGGGGAGAGGCGAGCGGGGGTGGCTTATGCGCCCGCTCGAGTGGGGATGCCGCTGGCCGGTGGGGGCACGCTGCTATTGATGCCGGCGGCGGACGGGCAGTTGGGCATTACGAAGCTGGTGAGCGTTCACCCTACTAATGCAGGGAGCGGGCTTACGGTGGTGCAGGCCGAGGTGTTGGCGATGGAGGCGGGCACGGGGAGGCGGCTTTTTATGCTGGAAGGCGCGGTGGTGACGGCCAGGCGCACGGCGGCGCTGTCGCTGCTGGCGGCGCGGGCGCTGGCCCCCGTGGCCTCGGGGCCGCTGTTAGTCGTGGGCGCGGGGGTGCAAGCCAGGGCCCACCTGGAGGCGTTCGTGGAGGGGTTGGCGGTGCGCGAGGTATATATCGCCTCGCGGAACCTGGCGAGAGCGGAGGAGTTGGCGGCCCATGCGCGGGGGCTTGGGGCGAATGCGCGGACAGTGGGGGAACCGGGAGAGGTGCTGGAGCGGGTGACGCTGGTGGCGACGGCCACGACGAGCCAGATGCCGGTGCTGCCGGATGGGGTGCGCGACGACGCTTTTGTGGCCGCCGTTGGAGCCTATCTGCCCGACATGGCCGAATTGCCAGCGGGGCTGGTACGGAGGGCAAGGGTGTACGTGGACACGCTGCAGGGGGCGCGAGCAGAGGCGGGCGATCTAATAATGGCGGGGATAGACTGGGCGCAGGTGACCCAGTTGGAGGACGCTCTTGATGCCCCGAGGCCGGAGAAGGGGCCGGTGGTGTTCAAGAGCGTGGGCCACGCCCTATGGGACCTGGCCGCCGCGCGACTCGCGCAGAGAAAGCTGGGGTAATTACGAATTACGAACTGGACTGAGCATAATTCGTAATTCGTAATTGCTATCGGCAACCGGCAAAGCCGAAGTTGGCCTTGAGCAGGCTGAAGTCGATGCTGCTCACCAGGTCGGTGTTGTCGAAATCGGCCCGTGAGTCGTAGCCGGGCTCGCCGAATTGCTTACCGAAGGCGGCTCGGAGCACGACAAAGTCGGGGGCACTTACGTTGTTGGAATTGTCCGTGTCTCCGGCGCCTTGCAGGCCCATCTCGACGCCAATAACGGGCGCACCGGTGAGCGTGACGACTCCGCAGGTGGCGAGGTTGCGCGGCCCTTTGACCCTGACGCTATAATCGCCGGGGGCGAGTGCGCCCACGGAGAAGGTGGCCGAGCCGCCGGCGTCGGTGGTGTACCCCGAGTATTCGGTGGGGGGACCGCCGGCTATGGGGCGCAAGGTCATTGTGATGGTCTCGGTGGTGTTCCGCGAGTTGGGTTGGGGTATGCCGTGCCAGGTGACGTGCACCACCAGCACCGGGGTTGGAGTGGAGGTAGGGGTAAAGGTGGGTGTGTTTGTGGGGGTAGCGGCGGGAGACCAGGCCTGTGCGGTGAAGGTCAGGGGGTTGGCGGCCTGATTGTAGCGGGCAGCGGCCCCAGCCACGGTCATGCCGGGCGGATCGTAATAGAGGTAGCGAGTGGTGTTCAGGTAGTTGGAGCAGCCCATGCTGGGGTCGGTGCATGGCAGGGCCTGGTTGACCCAGGGCCCGCTCGACCCGTAGGCGAAAGCGTCGCCGGTGCACTGGATATCGGGTGGGGTGGTGCTGTCGAGGTAGTAAAGGGTGTAGGTGAGGGCCGGGATATCGGAGGAGACGGCATGGGCCTGTGTGACCGATCCTTGCGGGCCGGTGACCATCTCCCAGTGGACAGCGCCGCGTGTGACGGTGTCGGGGCTGCCGTCGATGGGGACGCCGGTGGGGTTGAGGTCATCATAGTAGGTCATGCCGGCGGCCTGGGGGCTGTAGTCGAAGAAGTCCATAATGCCGGGTATGGCGTGGACGCGCATGTTCGTGGTAAGGTCCTGGCGGCGGTCATAGAAGATGTGGGTGCGCTGGGTGATGGGGCCGCTGTTGGCGCCCATGTAGGAGCGGATGGCACGAACCGGGCCGTCTTTGTTGACGAAGAAGGCCCCCTCGCCTGCGTTGAAGGTATCCTCGCTGCGGGTGCAGTCGCTGGGCGAGAAAAGGGTCTTGTGGCGGTCGAGGATGTCGGCGCCCGACGAGCCAGGGGCCAGCACATTCAGGGCCACATCGGCCCAGCGGTCCGAGAATCGATGCGAGTAGAAGGTGGTGGTGATAACCGAGTTCTCGGGGTTGGGCCCGGCCAGGGTGTGGTAGGTTTGGGTGTAGGGGTTGCCCGCGAGGAGGGTGAATGTGTAGGAGACGTAGTCCTGGCCCGCGCCGGGGTCCTGGTTGCCGCTCTTGCTGAAGAGGTAGATGTAGCCGGTGGCGGTGGGGTCGAGTGGGTCTGAGATGGTGAGATCGACCCCGGAGCCGGAGACGACGCCGGGCGGCTCCGGGCCGGTGGCCGGGCCGCCGGAATCTCTTGCCATGAAGGCTATCTCGTCGTTGGCGTCGAGGTTAGGGTCGGGGTCGGGACCGGCCCAGGTGTTGGGGTCGGTGTAGTTGAGGGCGGTTACTCCGGCAGCGCCGTTGTGGTACACCACACCGTAGTCCAGCACAGCCCGCTCGTCCACCTGCACAGGGATTTGCTGCCAGGCACCGGAGTAGCGGAAGGCGATGAGGCCGGTGGGTGCGATACCGTTGAGCGTAGGCACCGAAGCGCCTGTGAGCACGACGGGGTCGGCCGGGCGGTTCAGGCTGCTGGAGGGTAGGGCGAGAGCCGCCGTGCGAGGGCTCACCTGGAGGGCGATGGTGCAGGCCAGCAGCATCAGGAGCAGCACGAAGCCCGCGACCGGTAATCGCGCGGCTGCCGGGGGTAGAGGATAAGCGGACGAACGCATCCCGCGCCTCCTTCTTGAGATAGTTATACCAGAATGGATAGGTTGCGTCTAGAGGTACCAGCCGGACAGTTGCAGGAAACAGCGGTATTCCACGTCTACCGCACGGTCGGGACGCCGCCAGCGGGCGAGGGAGAGGCGCACAAGGGAGCCGGCGGGGATGAGGTCGATGGGCGGGGCGAAGCCGACGTAGGGGAGGAGGCGGACGCCGGTGTCGCGGGGGTAGCGATAGTAGTGCTTATCCTCGTGGAGTTCATGAGAGAGGGAGCGGTCGGGGAGCCAGAAGCCGGTGCTCATGGAGGGGACGCCCATGATTTCGTTCACGTACCCGCTGCCGTTGCCGGTTGGGCGAACCAGGTTCTCAAAAGTTTGGTTGGGGGCCCCGCGCCAGGGTTGGACCCGACGTTGGAGGAGCAGGCGCATGTTGGGCACGTGGCCCACCAGGCACCGCGTGAGGACACGCATGTCTTCGACGTGGGGCGGGGTGACGTGGGGACAGGGCTCGACGTCGAGGTCCCAAATCTGGCCGACATCATAAGGGGTATCGGCGGGTTGGTGGGCGCCGTTGGGTTCGAGGAGGCGGAGGGGCCTGTTGTCGTCGAGAGCCAGCCCGCCGACGCACGCGCGGCCATGCACGTGCGTTTTGGCTACGATGAGCACTTTCACGAGGCTACAACGATTGTGTGGGGGCTAGTTCCTCGTCGGGGTGGGACGCAGTGATGTGGGTGATGTGGAGGCCGAGGTCATCAGCGAGGCGTTGGGCCACTAGGGAGCGGTGGCAGGCAGCGGGATTGCCTTCTACGCAGAAGAGGCAGACAACGTGGGCATCAGGCCCGAGGTCCGCCACGAATCGGGCCGGGTCGAAATCGGCCAGGCGCTCGGCCTGGTAGGCGGCTATGAAGGAGGGGGCGAGCGCGGGCCGGGCGCGCTTTGGCAGGCCGGAGCGCTTATCGGCTTCACTCTGGATAGCGCGGGTCTTCGGGCCGGGGGCCAGGTCTACAACGTGGATGTAGCGGATGCCCATCTCGCCAAGGCGGCGCTGGAGGCGAGCGCTGTTGGCGAAAGCATATGCGGAGCCCCGCACGCCGCGCCGGGCGCGCAGGTCGCAGAAAGTGTCCACCCCGGCGTCCTGCAGGGCCGTGAAGAAGGCATCGGCGTCGAAGCCGTAGGCTCCGATGGTGACTACTGTAGGTTTTGTTATCGAGTCACTTGCCATTGAGAAGTTTAGTTGTAGGGGCAGGCCCCCGTTGCCTGCCCTGTTCGTGTGCCACCAGCGTTTCGGTTGTGAAACAGGGCAGGCAACGGGGGCCTGCCCCTACAGTCACGGGTCAGCCCTCCGTGTATTTCTTCCGCGAGGTCGAAACCACCGGGGGCAGGCCGAACATACTTTGCTGGCCGTGGGTGAGGTCGTTCACCACATCTTGCTGGGTCTTGATGGCCCCGATCTCATCTATGTGCAGGACCTCGATGCCCTCGGCGTCGAGTGTGTAGCCAATCAGCTTGCTCCGGTGGCACTCCTGGGGCTTGCCTTCGCTACACATCAGGGCCAGGCACAGGCCCTGGTCGAGAGCGGAGCGGAGGCGGGCGATCCCTTCGAGGTAGAACGGCTTTGTGCGTACGAGCTCGTAGTCGACCTTGCCGTTGATATAGAGGGTTGTATCGGAGGGGCGGCCGCCCAGGGTGTCGCCCATGAAGACGTAGCGAATGCCCTCCTGGTGTACGCGGGTTTCCAGGGGCGCTTTGGAGAACTCGGGCTTGATTGAGGAGTAGGGCTGGGAGCGCACATCCACCAGGAAGGCAATGCCGTGCTGCTTGAGCACGACTAGCAACTCCTCGACGGTGCGAGCGCCGTAGCCTATGGTGTAGATGGGGGTGTTAGCCAAGGTGACTCCGTTGACACTGACATTCGAGAGTTGAACTAAGGTCCATACTAGCAGTCCATTTCCTCGATGTTCCCATAGTAGCAGTCCATTTCCTCAATGTTCTCAGCGGTATACGACCTCCTGAACCCTACGTCATCACAGCCTATCCATCCTCCATACTTTTGCAGTACTAACTTCAGAAATGCGGTCAGCATGTGCACATGGGCGCTCCGGTAGCTTATGCTGAATGCGGACGCAGGCCCATAGTCGGACACTTTCTGGAGGGATTCTTCATCCCAACCCGAATAATCGCCACACTCAGCACTCATAACGTCGATGGACCATATACGTTCTCCCCATGTCTTTGGGTCCCAATAAAAGATAGTCCCACCTTGCTGGCATGGGTCATTAGGCAAAGGTGAGAGGCCAACCCATACTCGGTGCCCGGCCTCGCTCGCTAGTCGGAGGATGTCCAGAACGTCTACCTTTGATTTGGTGAAGTAAAAGACGTCTTCCATTACGGCGCGGCCACGCTTTCATGCAGTATTCGATTTATCTAGCGTTGGTGCCTCCAATCTGACAGCCATGCTTCCGAGTTCAATTATATCATTCCCATGGGACCGGAGTTGTGCTAGGAGAGTATGTAAGATATTCGTCGGCGCGGACCAAAGTAGGTAGGGGCGAACCTTGTGTTCGCCCTCTCGACAGGGT
>JBJMMB010000487.1:0-4513 GCA_045805005.1 Chloroflexia bacterium | reverse complement strand
TGCTAACCGTGCGGAATGTGAATGGCAGCTACTCCTATCAGATAACTGGTCGCTCCGGCAGCACCACCGCCTACCCGTCCTGCAATAGCGGCCTCTCCTTCGTCGACTTCGATCTCGAGCTTCACGACGAGTGCGGTCAGACCATATCCGCCGAATGCAGCACCAACGTCTACTCGGACCCTTGCCCCTGAGATATACTTTACTGGATGGCAGCACCAAACGAAGATGACAGATTCGAGCAACTGATCAGAAAGCTCGAACCCCGAAGCAGGCTCTTACGCGCCTGGGAGTTGAAGGGTGGGGTCTCGGCGCAAGTAACCGCGCTTGAGATCGAGCTGCCTGGCGGCCATACCAGGAAGCTCGTCGTGCGCAAGCACGGCTCAACCGACCTGGAGCGAAACCCGAATATCGCGGCGGACGAGTTCAGGCTCCTCCAGACGTTGCAATCCGCCGGCCTCCCCGCGCCCCGGCCCTACCACCTCGACCAATCGGGCGACCTCTTCCCCACGCCCTACGTGGTTCTCGAATACATTGAGGGAGAGCCCGACTTCGCCCCTTCCGACCTGCACGGCTGCCTTCTCAAGTTGGCCCAACTGCTCTTCAGCATTCACAGCGTCGATCTTTCGGCTTTCGATCTCTCTTACCTGCCCGGTCAAGAGGACATCTACAACCGGAAGCTGACGGAGCGGCCCGCGAAACTGGACGAATCGATAGGCGAGTGGCGCATCCGTGATACCCTGGAGACCGCCTGGCCCTTCCCCCGGCGCAACTTGCCCGTATTGTTGCACGGCGACTTCTGGCCCGGCAACATCCTGTGGCGCGAGGGCAGGCTCGTGGGCGTCCTCGACTGGGAGGACGCTGGCCTGGGAGACCCCCTCGAAGACCTGGGAAAGAGCAGGCTGGAGATGCTTTGGGCCTTTGGGGTGGCGGCCATGCATAGCTTCACCCGACACTACCAATCGGTGGCGGCGCTGGATTACGCAAACCTCCCCTACTGGGATTTGTGCGCAGCTCTCCGCCCTGCTTTCAAACTGACTGAGTGGGCGAGTGACGACGATGCCGAAAGGGCGATGCGGGAAAAGCACGCGTGGTTCGTGGAGCAGGCGTTCGAGAAGCTAGCCGCTCAATAGCGCGCTTGATCTCAATCGCGGGCGAATGCGGCCTGCCACCGTGCGAGATTGCGGGCAATGGCGAGAGCCCACGCAACGTCGGGGGCCATCTCCGCGGCCAATCGCCTGGCGACGGCCCCGGAATCTGCCGCGGCGATCATCGCGATGAAGGCCAACGGGGCCCTGGCGAGGGCCAGCGGTAACGCGGCCCGCTCGACGCTTGTGAGGCGCTCATCCAGCCCGGAGTCATAAGCATCTACGAGGGCGCGCAGCCTGCGGATGCGGCCGGTGGACGCACGGTCATCCGAGAAGGTGGAGTTGATGTAATAAAGAGTGAGCGCCAGGTCGTCGATCTGGGCGCGCTCGACCATGAAATCGAAGTCAGCCACCAGCACGATGTCGCCATCCCGGAACAGCACGTTGTTGTCCCAGTAGTCGCCGTGGACCAACTGCCGTGGCAACTCTTCAAAGCCCTGTTGCGCCCGGTCCACCAACCGCGCCAGCTCCTCCGAGGCGCCGGCAAGCTCAAGCTCGATTTGTGATGCATTGGACCACTGCCTGATTTGGGCTATCCCGCGCAGCGTGCCGGGGAGCGCATCCCTCGGCTCGATGTTGTTGGAGGCAGGTGGGTTGCGGCCCTCGATGCTCAGTTGGAGGGGTTGGAGCAGCGTGTGGATGCGCCCGAGGAGCGGGAGCGCCGCCTCGATCCGCTCCCACGTGTCCATTTTCGCATCGTGCTCGACGTAGGGCTCGACCTCAACGAGGCGACCGTCCACCACAATCCACTGCTCCCCGTCGACCGTGGGCACCGGCAGGGCAGCCGGCACGCCGCCCTCTGCCAGCCGCCAGCGGACAAGCTGCATATCTGCCAGCCGCTCCGGCGTCACCCAGGGCCTGTACACGCGGACCACGTAGGGCTCTTGACCGCCGGGGCCTTCAACCAGCAGGTTGAGGTTGGAAGACCCACCCAGGTCCTTCGCGCTTTCGCCTGTGAGCCCGTACCGCTCCCTGAGGGCATGGAGCAGGGCGGGCGAGGCCTCCCCACGCGACGCTGGGCCGCGAGCCACTTGCTCCTCGCCCATCTCTGCCTCCTCTCCACCCCACCAGTGGCCAGTGGTCAGTGTCTGCATACCGCCCTCGTCACTGACCACTGGGAATAGGCTGCTCGCCTTTGCGTAATCGCCGTTTAGTGTTGCCTGCCTTAATTAGTGTTGCCTGCCTTAAGTTGTACAATACAGAAGACGTAGTGCGCATTGATTGAGCAAGTTCGTTGCGCGCGTTCCAGCGAGGAAACGTCCATGCAAGAGCCAGGCGATGGTAATACCGAGCAACCCAGCCCTCAATACGAGTATGCGCTGAAGCTGTGGCGCGCATATCTAACGGGCGACAACTCCCACCTGGATTCTAAAGTCGTCATCATGCGCCGCATCTTCAGGACCCTGCCTTCCGACCCGCGTTGCAAGATCTGCAACGCGCCGTTCAAAGGCCCCGGTGGAGCGCTGGTCAGGATCTTCGGGTACGGCAACAACCGCTCGAGCTTCAACCGGAAGCTGTGCGGCCGCTGCGAAACGGTCGTCAAGAAGCAGCAAGTGGGCCTCGAACTTGAGCTTACGATGCTGTTCGCCGATGTGCGCGGCTCGACAACCCTGGCCGAGGAGATTGGCCCTTCCGCCTTCCACCACCTCATCAACCGATACTACCAGGTCTGTACCGAAGTGCTCAGCAACAGCGATGCCCTCATCAACAGGCTCATCGGAGACGCCCTGATCGGCCTGTACGTTCCTGGCATAGCGGGACCCGATCACGGCCGCGTGGCCATGGACGCCGCTCTCGAACTTCTCCGGGCGACGGGGCACGCTGACCCCGGTGGCCCCTGGATCGGCGTCGGCATCGGGGTGCATACGGGCACCGCTTACCTGGGGGCGGTGGGCACGGCGGACAGCATGAGCGACATCACCGTGCTGGGCGACGCGGCCAATACCGCCGCCCGCCTCTCCTCGGCGGGCCTCCGAGGAGAGGTCCTGGTCAGCGAGGAGACGAGCCTGGCCGCCGGGCTCAACCTGGAGGATCGAGAACTGCGCACTCTCCACCTTAAGGGCCGAACGAAGCCAGCCGACGTTCGCGTCCTCCGCCTTTAGCAGGGGTCAGGAGGCAGTCGGCAGGAGGCAGTCGGGAGGTGGCGACCGGCAAATACTGCCGACTGCCTCCTGCCGACTGCCTACGGTCCCTCAGGCCCCGTGCCCCCCGCTCCGAAGTTGCCTCTCAGGATGCTGAAATCGCTGCTGTTCACGGCGTTGTCCCCGTTCAGGTCCCCGCTCCTCATCAGGCCCATCTCCAGGTTGGTCACCACCGACCCGATCGCTATCGTGCCCGAGTTGCTCAGGAACATCGGCCCCTTGGCTCTCCACGTGTAGGTGCCGAACGGCAGCCCGCTGAGGGTGGTCGTGAAGAACCCGGAGGCATCGGTGATCTGGAAGGGATAACTGGTGGAGCTTGCTCCCAGCGTCAGCGTAAGGGTGAGAGGCAGCATCTGCCCGAAGCTGGGCTGAGCCGTCCGGCCCTGCCAGGTCACGTGCCCGACGAGGTAGGGCACCGTGGGCGCGCAGGTATTGAGCAGCACTGATACGCTGCCGGGTCCTGACCCGGTATTCGCCACGACGATGTCGAGGTTCCCCTCCCTGTCGAAGTCGCCCACCGCTATCGAGCGCGGACCCGTGCCCGTCGTCGTGGTGATGGCGGTGCTGAAACTGCCGGTGCCCGTTCCGGCCAGAATCGACACAGTGTTATCAGCGTAGTTGACGCGGGCCAGGTCGAGGTTGCCGTCCCTATTCAAATCTCCTATCGCCAGCGACACCCCGCCCGAACCCACAATGTAATTGGTGCCCGCGCCGAACCCGCCCGTACCGTTGCCCAGCCGCACCGATACAAGGCTGGAGGAAAAGTTCGACACGGCGATATCCGGGTTGCCGTCCTTGTTGAAGTCGCCCACTCCCACCGAAGCGGGGGCGGTGGCCACCGTGTATGTAACCGCGGTTCCCAGGCTGCCCAGGCCGTTGCCCAGCATCACCCCCACGGTGTTCGATTCGTAGTTAGCCGCGGTCAGGTCGAGATTGCCATCCCGGTTGAAGTCGCCCACCGCCAGCGAGAACGGCGCCCCACCCCCGGTCGAGAAGTTGGTCGCCGCTCCGAATGTCCCCGCGCCCGTGCCGATCATAATCGATACGATGACATCGCCGCTGTTCCCCACTGCCAGGTCGAGGCTGCCGTCCCTGTCGCAGTCGCCCAGGGCCACCGAGTATGGGTTGACGCCCACCGAGAAAGTGGTTGCCGCGCCGAAGCTGCCCGTCCCGGTGCCCAGCAGCACCGATACAGTGCTGGAGCCCTGGTTCCCCGTCACCAGGTCG
>JBJMMB010000486.1:0-6901 GCA_045805005.1 Chloroflexia bacterium | reverse complement strand
CGCCGTGAGGGTTGGCGTTGTAGTAGATATCAAGGGTGCCCGCCGAATTGAGCACAAAGACACTGCTTATCACGGAGCGCGCCGTCAGGCGGGCGGTGGCGTAGTAGGTGAAGCGGGCGGTGGCCTCGGAGCGGTTGTCGGCGCTGGTGAAAAGTTGGTCGTCGGGGAGGCCGCTGATGTGGGTGAGGTAGCCGTAACCCGCGAAGTCGTTGCCCTGCTGCTCGGTTTGCCCGACGATTTCAAAGGCGTCCACAGCCACGGCGGAGCCAACTTCGCCGCTGGCCTGCGCTCCAACCACGCTGTTTACATACTTCTCGCGCAGGCGGAAGGTGCCCAGTTGGGACAGCAGCACCTCATAGGGAGTACCGACATTTTCCGGGTGCAACTCGAATACGGCCCGCTCGAAATACTGGACGGTATAAGGCTTACCGTTGAGGTCGCTGACCTCAATAAATTCGTCGGAGATAGGGTAGCCCTGCTGGGCCAGCGCGCCATGGGACTGCCAGTACTGCCAGAATTTCCCCTGAACCGTGTGCCTGGTTTCGGGGAAATAGTGGCTGGTGCCCTGCCCTAGAGGACTGGCCAAGCCCGAGTACCCCACGCCCAGAAAGAGAAACAAGCTACCGATGGCTAACATACCCACCAATAATCTCAAGCCCGTTTTCATAGCCGGTCATCCTCACTAGATTAGTAGTCGCGCCTGGGCATACCAGCCAGGTGGAAGTTCATTATAGGTAGGCCCGCGGCCACTGTCAACGCGCAATTCGCTCTACCGCCATGCGTATGCCGCCGCGTGGGCGCAGAGTAATCAGCGGCTCCGGCTCGACCTGCCGGCCAGGCACCGGGTTGAAAATCACCCGCTGGGCCAGCGTTGCCAGGATAATTGGGCCTTCCATCATCGCGAAGTGGTTGCCGATGCAGCCTCGCGGGCCGTCGGCGAAGGGTAGGTAGGCATCGCGGGGAAGGCGCTGTTCGGCTTCAGCGGTGAAGCGCTCCGGGTCGAAGCGCTCCGGCTCGGGGTAGTAGTCGGGCCGCCTGTGGAGGGTGTAGGGGCTCATCACTATCACTATGCCCGCGGGCAGGAGGTAGCCGCCGAGGTGCACCGGGCGCATGGCCTGCCTGGATATAGTCCACGCGGGCGGGTAGAGGCGCAGAGCCTCCTTGAAGACCTGCAATGTAAAGGGCAGGGCCGGTAAGTCTTCGTACGTGGGGGTGCGGCCCGCCAGCACACTGTCCACTTCGTCTCGCAAGCGCGCGTAGATTTGCGGATGGCGGGCCAGCAGATACCAAGTCCAGGCCAGGGCGTTGGCGGTGGTCTCGTAGCCAGCCACGAAAATGGACATCACTTCGTCGCGTAGCTGGCGATCATTCATGAAGCTGCCGTCGTCCTCGTCCCGAGCGCGGAGCAGCATCGACAGCAAATCGCCCCGGTCCTCCTTCGAGCGGCGCCTGTTCTCGATTATCCTGTAGATGGTGGAGTCGAGGCGGGCCCTGGCCCGGCGGAAGCGGCGGTTGGCGGGCGTCGGCCAGTTGGAGGGGACCTGCATTATTGCGCTGAACTTGTCAACGGTGTAACGCATACCAATGGTGAGGGCCTGACCCAGCTCATCGGCTTCGCCGGCCAACTCGGCATCGAGGAGCGTTTTGGCGACGATAGCCAATGTGAGGCGGGTCATCTCCTGGGCTATATCTATGATGGCCCCATCGGGCCACTCCGCCTGCGCCCGCTCGGCGTAGGAGGCAAAGACCGCGGCGTAGGCCGACACACGCCGGTGCTGGAAGGCGGGCGCGACCAGCTTGCGCTGCCGCCTGTGGAACTCGTTGGCGCTGGTGAGCAGCCCGTTGCCGAGCACAGGGCGCAGGTAGTTGCGCATGTTGGGCGTCTTCTCGAAGTCGTAGGCACGCTCGACCAGGACGACGCGTATATACTCAGGCGAGTTGAGGAAGACCACAGGGCGCGTACCGACGTGAAAGCGCGCCATATCGCCGCACTCCCGGCTCATGCGCAGGAGGAAGTCCAGGCGGTGGCCCCGCAGATCGAGCAGGTTGCCCAGCAACGGCATGCGCGGCATGGTGGGCAATTGCTGCACCGGCTTTGTATCCATATTGCTCAATTCGCTGAGGCCAGGCCGTAGGACCAATTACTAAAGCCCGTCGATAGACATAGGCTATTCCACCGCAACGCGTCGAACCTTTACAATGGCTAAGGATGCAGCATACGCTGCACCCGCTCAGCCGGTTGTTTTCGTTGCCTTTTATTGTCACTATTTTTCAGTGTAAGTCCATACAGACATAGGGCAATTATGTATAACCAACTGAGGGATTATACCCACGCACTGGAGGACGCAGAGACCGCTATCAAGTTGGACCCCAAAGATTCCGAGGCGTATCAGAATGCAGGACTAGCTAACACCTACATAGGTGATTTCGCTCAGGCTATCAACTATTTCAATCAGGCGATTGATCTTAAGCCGACCTATGTCCTTGCTTATCACAATCGAGGCGCCGCTTATGCAGCCAAGTGAGATGCTGAGCAGGCATTGGCCAACTACACTAAGGCAATCGACCTGGCCCCAAAGACAGCGGTACACACCTACCTGGCACGCGGCAGGCTTTGGCAGAACCACGGTAAGCGAGAGGAAGCAATTGCCGATTTTCAGAAGGTTTTGGAGATAATCAACGATCCCAAAGCGCGCGCCGAGGCTGAAGCCGGCTTGAAAGCACTTGACGGAAAATGACCCCAGTAGTCCACGGTAATGGGTAGGTGAGGGTGTCCTGGGAACTCTACTCGCCACGTTTGGCCTTTGCCGAACCCTTGACGAGCCACACCCTTTATGTTAAGCTAGTTTAGCGTGTAAGCTACGTAATGTACCGGGCGTATATACTGTAGCAGGCATTTGTATTTCCTGGTGGCCGCACGTGGAATTATTCAGAGATTTTTACGATTACCGGAGGCAAACTTGGTCGATCTGATGGAACGTACTGAAACCGGCACGCAACAGGCGATGACGCCGGAGCGGGTGAAGGGGAAGATCTCGCTCGTTTTGCCGGCGCATAATGAGGAACCGAATATCCGCACCGTAGTGGAGGAGGCCAAAGAAGTCCTGCCCACCGCTTTCACGGACTACGAAGTGATAGTGGTGAATGACGGCTCCAAGGACCGCACGCTGGAGATTGCCCAGGATATGGCCTCTGAAGACCCGCACGTGCGCGTGGTGAACCACCCGGTGAACAAGGGATATGGGGCGGCCCTTACCAGCGGCTTTAACGCAGCCGAGGGCGACTATGTGATGTTCATGGACTCGGACCGGCAGTTCGATATCAATGATGTCCACCTGCTGACCCCCTATGTCGAGGATTACGACATCGTAGCGGGCTACCGCCTCAAGCGCAACGACCCGGCGCACCGCCTTCTGAACGCGGCCATATTCGGGCTGGCGGTGCGGCTGCTGTTCGATATCCAGATACGGGACATAGATTGCGCCTTCAAGATATTCCACGCCGATGTGCTGCGGGGCATCGACCTGGAGTCGCCGGGAGCGCTGATCAACACCGAGATACTGGCCAAGGCGAAGGTGCAGGGCTGCGACCTGACACAGGTGGGGGTGAACCACTATGCACGGTTGGAGGGCGAGCAGTCCGGGGCCAGCGTGAAGGTGGTGCTGCGAGCCTTCAGGGAGATGATACGCCTCTGGTGGCGGATCAGGACGTATGTGCCCCCGAGCGGTGAGGTGGTAGAGCCGCCGCCAACCTATCGCGGCGTGGCCCTCTTCGGCGTGGGCGCCGTTGTGGGCCTGCTCGTCTTGCGCTGGATCGGCGGGCTGTTCAAGAGATAGTGCTTTGTGAGTTTCAACGATAGCCGATAAGGGCCCCGGCCCTTACCGGCTATCATCTATAATAGCCCTATGCACGAATCTAAATCTCGAACCTCCAGCTCACACGATCTGTACGAGCGCGCCCTGCGGCTTTTCCCCAGTGGGGTGACTCATGATAACCGCTATTTTGGGGACGTGGAGCCCATCTATATCGACCGGGCGCAGGGGTCGCACAAGTGGGACGTGGAGGGCAAGCAGTACATAGATTACTGGATGGGCCACGGGGCGCTCTTGCTGGGTCACGGCCATCCGGCGATTGTGGAGGCGGTGCAGCGCCAGGTTGAGCGCGGCACGCATTACGGGGCGGCCCATCCGCTCGAAGTTGAGTGGGGGGAGTTGATCCAGCAGTTGGTGCCCTCGGCCGAGCGGATCAAGTTCACGGCATCGGGCACGGAAGCGGTGATGATGGCCGTGCGGCTGGCGCGGGCCTACACCAGGCGGCCCAGAATACTCAAGTTCGAGGGGCACTTCCACGGGTGGTCGGATACGATGACGGCGGGCTTCAGAGCGCCGTTCAACGTGCCCTCCTCGGTGGGCATCGACAGCGCGACCCTGGAAAGCGTGATTGTCGCACCCACTGACCTACAGGAGGTGGAACGCATCTTCGCCGAGCAGCCGGAGGGGATAGCCTGCGCTATTGTCGAACCGACGGGAGCGTCGTATGGGACGATCCCGCTGCCGGAGGGGTTCTTGAGCGAACTAAAGGAGATCGTGAACAGGTATGGAGCGCTGCTGATATTTGACGAGATCGTGACGGGGTTCAGGTACTCGCCAGGCGGGGTGCAGCAGCAAAGCGGCGTGATACCGGACCTGACCACGCTGGCCAAGATCGTGGCCGGGGGATTGCCCGGGGGCGCGGTGGTGGGCAAGGCCGAGGCTATGGCCGCACTGGAGTTCCATAGGGGCGATGAGGAGTGGAACCGCTACAACCGCATCAACCACCCCGGTACGTTCAACGCCAACCCGCTGAGCGCCGCGGCGGGGATCGCCATGTTGGAGATAGCGGGCACGGAAGAGCCGCAGGAGTACGTGGCCCGGCTTGGCCGCTCGCTGGTGGCCGAGATGAACGGGGCCATAGCGCAACTGGGCCTCGAGGGGAGCTGCGTGTACGGCGACGGCCCGATCTTCCATGTGCTGTTGGGCCGAGGAGCGGCCGCCAACCGGGACGGCAGCCTGGTGCCGGGCTCGGCGGACACGGTGACGCTGAGGCAGGCTAACAAACCCGAGGTGAAAGCCGCGCTGCAACGGGGCATGATGCGCCGAGGCGTAGACCTGATGTCGGGCCACGCGGGCATCATGGCCACTGCTCATACGGAAGCTGACGTAGCCCTGACCGCTACGGCGTTTTACGAGACGCTGAGGGAGATGCGGGGGCTGGTTCGTAATGCGTAAGGGATGTGGGCAAACCTGGTTAACGGAACCTGAACCAACAACGCCTACCACCCTTACGCATTACGCATTACGCATTTTGCTTGCGCAGAACTGGTCATTGGGTTTGGTTGGCGTATATAATGTATTCCAGATCGCCGCAGTCAGGGAGTGACTATCGCGCATCGAGGCCTTTTGTATGCGCGTTGAGATGGCAGCTGGAGTAAATAATTGCGGAACACAAAAGAGGTGTTGGACCCGGACGATATTGGTCGGAACGGGGACGACAACTCGATAAGAGACGAGCTTGATGAGCTCCGAGCTAGATACTCAGAGCTATATGACTCTGCGCCGGTTGGGTATCTTACGCTAGACAGGCGGGGGCTGGTCCTGGAAGCGAACCTGACGGCGGCTGGGAAACTGGCGGTCGAGAGGGACGAGCTAATCGGCTCGCCTCTGGCCGGGTATGTCAGCGCCGACGACCAGGAACGGCTCAGGAAGCACCTGGAGCAGGTGTTCGCGAGCAAGACGCGGCAGGTGTGCGAGGTCAAACTGAACACGGATTTGCCGTGCTGCATTCGGCTGGAGAGCGTGCAGGCCCGGCAAGGGGGCGAGCCGGTGTGCCGGATGACGCTCAGCGATGTGACGGGGAGCAAGCAGGAAGAGGAAGCGAGGCACTTCCTGGCAAGGGCGGGGGCGCTGCTTGCCGAATCGATCGACTACCATACGACGCTGGCGAACATCGCCGCCCTTTGCGTGCCCTACCTTGCCGATTGGTGCGTGATGGATATTGTGGAGGAAGACGGCTCGATTGAGCGCCTGGTAGTGGCGCAGGTCGACCCCGAGAAGGCGCACCTGGCGAGGGAATTGGAGCGGCGCTACCCCCCTCCTCCCGGCGCCGACCACATCGTGTCCAGGGTAATACGCACGGGCGAGGCGGACATCAACCCGCACGTAACGGACGAAGTCCTGGTGGCCGCGGCGCGGGACGCAGAGCACCTGAGGATCCTGCGGGCAATGGGCCTGAAATCGCACATGATCGTGCCTATGCCGGCCCACGGGCGCACGCTTGGGGCTATCACGTTTGTGTCGGCGGAGTCGGGACGGGGTTATGATCCGGCGGACCTGGAAGTGGCCGATGAGCTGGCACGGCGGGCGGCGGTGGCGATAGACAACGCTCGCCTCTACCGGGAAGCGCAGGAGGCATCGCGGCGCGACCGGCAGCACGTGACGCAACTCCTGGGCCTGACGAGGGCGGCGCTCTTAGTCAATGCCGCTCTCTCTGTGGAAGACGTGCTCCAGACCATCACCGAGCGCTCGCGTGGGCTGATAGGTGCGCATCAGGCCGTCACCTGCATGGCGCGGGACGAGAATTGGACCGAGTTGATCAAAGTGGTGTCTCTATCCGAAAAGTATGACCAATGGCGAGATTATCGAAATATCCCCGATGGCTCCGGCATCTATGCGCTGCCGATCAAGACGGGACGGTCGGTGCGCATGACGCAGAGCGTGTTGGAGGCGCACCCGCTGTGGCGTGGGTTCGGCGCGGAGGGGGCTAACCACCCTCCCATGAGAGGTTGGCTGGCCGCGCCCCTCATAGGGAGGGACGGGCGCACCATCGGACTCATACAATTGTCGGATAAGTACGAGGGCGAGTT
>JBJMMB010000485.1:0-2439 GCA_045805005.1 Chloroflexia bacterium | reverse complement strand
TTGCGGTAGCGGCCATTTCCCGGACCTCCTACGTGCGCCTATTATACACCTCGCCAAATAGAGACGTTCGACCCCGTCAATAGGTTGCAGCCCTGCTGAAAGCCACCTCACCCCGTAGGGGCGACCCTGCGTGGTCGCCCGGCTCGCTTACCACCCAATGTCCCCCAAACCACCTAAACCCGTAGGGGCGGGGATGCCCCGCCCTGTTCCCCTACCGCCCAACTTCCCATCAACCACCCAACTTCACTGTAGGGGCAGGCCCCCGTTGCCTGCCCTGGTCGTGTACCACCAATGCTGGGGTCCGCAAGCAGGGCAGGCAACGGGGGCCTGCCCCTACAGCGGCCTTCACTTACCAACTTTTGCTCCGCTAATGTAAAATGGTACTCCCATTACCCACCCAACACAACACCCACGAAAGCTACCACCAGAAGGAGCACAAACCATGTCCGAGAAGCTCGACAAACTCAAGACCCTCCTCGCCGAGGCATACGACCTCGAAAAGGCCAGCCGCCTGATAAGCTGGGACGAGCAAACCCAGATGCCCCCCGGCGGCGCGGAGGGGCGGGCCAGCATGCTCGCCACCCTCGCCAGGATACAGCACGCCCGCTTCACCTCCGACGAATTGGGCCGCTTGCTCGAAGACCTCTCCTCCGAGATGGAAGGTACCGATCCCGATAGCGACGACTACCGGCTGGTGCAGGTCACCAAGCGAGACTTCGACCTCCGGCACAGGCAGCCCGAATCGCTCATAGCCGAGCTCTCTCGCGCCTCCTCCGACGGCTTCGTCGCCTGGAAAAGGGCCCAAGAGGCCAGGGACTACTCGCAGTTCGCTCCCTTCATGAAGCGCAACGTGGAGCTTAACCACAAGGTGGCCGAGGCCCTGGGCTACAAAGACCGCATCTACGACCCCCTCTTCGAGCGCAGCGAGCCGGGCATGACCACCGCGCAGTTGGAGGCCATCTTCTCCGAACTCAAGGCTATCATCCTACCCCTGGTGCGCCAGGTCGCGGGCCGGCAGGGCGCTGTGGACGCTAGCTGCCTCCACCAATCTTTCGACGAAGACACCCAACTCCGCTTCGGCCTCCAGATCGTCCAGCGCTTCGGCTACGACCTCAACCGGGGCCGTCTCGACCTTGCCCCACACCCCTTCGCCGCCTCCTTCAACAGGGGCGACGTGCGTATCACCACCCGCCTCCGCCCTAACTTCCTCAGCGGGGCCCTCTTCGCCACCATGCACGAGAGCGGCCACGCCATGTACGAGCAGGGCGTCGACCGCTCCTACGAAGGCACGCCCCTCGCCAGGGGTGCCAGCCCTGGCGTCCACGAGTCCCAGTCTCGCCTCTGGGAGAACCTCGTGGGCCGCAGCCGCCCCTTCCAGGACTACCTCTTCCCCCGCCTCCAGGAAACCTTCCCCTCTCAGCTAGGCAGGGTAGACAAAGAAACCTTCTACAAAGCTATCAACAAGGTCCAGCCCTCGCTCATTCGCGTGGAGGCAGACGAGGTCACCTATAACCTGCACATCATGCTCCGCTTCGAGCTTGAGAACGAAATGCTGGAAGGCAAGGCCGACGTGGACAAACTGAACAAGATATGGACCGAGCGCATGGAGAGCTACTTCGGCATCGCCCCCGCCGACGACTCCGAGGGCGTGCTGCAAGACATCCACTGGTCGCACGCCGGCGGCTTCGGCGGCTTCTGCGGCTACACCCTGGGCAATGTCATCAACGCGCAACTCTTCAAAAAGGCCCGCGCCTCCCTCCCCGACCTCGACGGCCAGCTCTCCGAGGGCGAGTTCGGCCCCCTCCTCGGCTGGCTCCAGACCAACCTCTACCGCCACGGCCGTAAGTACACCCCCAACGAGCTTGTCGAGCGCATCACCGGCCAACCCATCGGCACCTCCGCCTGGGCCGAGTACATTCAGGGCAAGTTCTCAGCCATCTACGGCCTCTAGTTCCCTTAATAAACAGCAGCCAGGCGCAGAGCGCCTGGCTGCTGTTTATTAATTACCCCTAATTGTTAGGCATTGCCTCGTATGTCACCACCAGGTCCACCTGCACGGTCTGCTGGCCGGGGACAATGCCCCCACCGCCCTTGCCGCCCTGGGCCGCATCGTACACCGGCCCGGGGATGTTGGCCGATGCCTCGGTCACGTTGACGATCTTGCCTAGCTTCATGTTGGACAAGCCCGCCAGCTTGCCTGCCTTAGACTGCCCGTCCTTCACGGTTTCGCTTTGCATTATGGCCCCCACGTTCGTCTTGAGCGTATCGGGCTTCGCGGTTATACTGCCCGTGCCCCGAACGGTGGTCTGCGAGGGCCGGTTCGTATCTGTAGTAGTTTGCGCGCTCGCCGTGTTCGCTGCCCTGGGCACACTCCTTTAAGCTCAAAGCCGCCCCTTCACTGGAAGGGGCCTTCGCCTCCAAAAAGCATACTCTTCGATG
>JBJMMB010000484.1:0-6141 GCA_045805005.1 Chloroflexia bacterium | reverse complement strand
CCGGTGGCGGTGCCACTATCCTGATCGATGCCGGTCTGGACGAGCCCGGGTCGAGATGGGCCGAGAGCTTCCTGGAGGCCTGGCCCGGCTCGGTGCGCACCCCGGGAGTGGGCACGGGTCTGGCGAGCATGGGCATCAGGCCGGAGGACGTTACCCATATCCTCCTCACCCACGTCCACTTCGACCACGTCATTGGGCTTGCAGCTGAAGCCGAGGGCGACGGGCGGGACGGACGGGAGGGGCGGCTCGTCCCGCGTTATCCGAATGCACGCGTGCTGCTTGGTCGTGCCGATTGGGAGAATGCCCCTGAGGAGCATCTCGAGCCTGAGGCGAGGGCACGAATCGACGCCATTGAGGAGGCCGGCCTGTTGGACCTGGTCGACGGCGAGCGTGAGGTCGTACCGGGCGTGACGATGATCCCGGCGCCCGGCGAATCGCCCGGCCATTCCATGATTCGGGTGTCCTCGAACGGCGAGAGGCTGTACGTGGTGGGCGATCTGTTCCATCACAGGTCGGAGGTCGAACACCTGGACTGGATGGTCCCCTGGGCCAACCAGGAGCAGATGCAGGCCTCACGCCGTATGCTACTCGCCGATGTGGCCTCGACCGGTGCCCTGGTCGTGTTCACCCACGAAAACTTTCCGCCGTGGGGCCGGATCGTCGGGGATGAGGTCAGCGGCTACCACTGGCAGCGTGAGCCCGCTTCGCGGAATTAGTAATTACGGATTAGCTTCAACCCAATTCGTAATTCGCGAAGCGGGGCGGTAGGCATTTCTAACTCTATCCCAATTCGTGATCAGTGATTAGTGACCTGGCGCGCAAGTGTCCGCCGTCGTGCCCGGTGCGCACGGCCACAATCTCTGACATGATAGCCAGGGCGATCTCGCCGGGGGTCTGGGCGCCGATGTCCAGGCCTACGGGCGCGTAGATGCGGGAGAGTTGTTCGGCTGTGAAGCCCATCTCAAGCAAAGCTTCTTCTCGCTGGCGTATGGTCCCGCGGCTGCCGATGGCACCGATATACTGCGCCGTGGAGTTGAGTGCCACAGCGAGTGCGGGGTGATCAAACTTGGGGTCGTGAGCGAGCACGACCACCGAGGTGCCGGCATCCAACCCGAGCCTGCCCATCGCCTCATCGGGCCATTCGGTGAGCACGGCGTCAGCCAGGGGGAACCGCTCCTTTGTAGCCAGCATTCCACGAGCATCTATCACGGTGACGTGGTAGCCGAGCAAGTGGCCTAGCGTGTGCAGCGGGATGGCTACGTGTACCGCGCCAACTATGATGAGTCGCCGGGCGGGCGGAAAAGTCTCAACGAACACCTCTACCTGTTCGCCTTCCAACTCGTATGTAAGAGTACCATTACGCCCCTCGGTTAGCATGTTGAGAGCGTCCAGGGTCACACGAGTATCAAGGGCGGAGTGGATGCTGCCTGCCGTGGGCACCTCCCCGGTGCCGGGCACGAGCATCTTGGCACCAAGCATGGGCGGGGTTAGCGCCGTGGCGAGGGCCACAGGCTTGTTCGCTTTGGTCAATTCAGCAAGCAGTGAATAGATGCCGGGCATATCTTGTCACCAGTCCAGGGGCTCCACCAGCACGCTGATAGTGCCGCCGCACGACAAGCCCACGTCGGTCAGCATGTCAGCGGTGATACCGTATTGCAGCAGCGCGGGCTTGCCGGTTCGGAGCACCCGCATCGCCTCCTCCAGCACAGCGCCTTCCACGCAGCCCCCGCTCACCGAGCCGGCAAGCTCGCCCGCATCCGACACCGCCATCTTGGCCCCCTCATGCCTGGGTGCCGTGCCTACCACCCGCACTACCGTTGCGATTGCCACCTTCTTCCCCTGTGAACGCCAGAGCTCAATAGATGGCAAAAGATCGTTCTTTAGTGTGTTCGTTTCCATAGCGTAGCTCCTGGTTTGATCATCTCCCTCATTATACCCAAGAAACAGGAATATCGAATGGGCAAACCGGGAATGAATAGACCCTGGTAGAGCTAACTCCCCCTTGACATCTGGTGGTCACGGCGCATCACGACCTTTGCTCCTGGGCCACTGTGCCCACATCTTGGCCTTACCTGGACAGGCTGCAAGCGAGGGTAGACGTGCTGAAGGAGCTGCAAGTCGAGACCGCCGCGGAACTTGACGCGCTGCTGCCCGCGGTGCTGGATTGGATAGGGCGTTCAAGGGGGAGTTGTAGACCCCGCAAGCCGAGACGGACGCCGAGCAGGTTCTGATATAATTAGGGAACTCACCTCCTCTCTCCTCGCTGGAGGGTGCCCGCGATGCGCATCCAGCCTGGAGGAGGGCCAGGTAGACCCTGCATGTCTGCTATTCCGAACATCCGAAGGCAGCTCTCAAGGTGGAGCGCTAACGAGCTGAACGCGGCGGCCCTCGGGGGCAGCCTGCTTTCGAGCCTGGTGACCTATGTGCTGGCGGTTATCTTCGTCATCTCCTTCGCCGCGCTTGTTTTCTCGGAGGAGTTAGCGGGCCTGTTGCCGCAGGTGCTCGGTTTCATTCTCATTGGCAACGCCATCATGCTCGCGGTGGTGGCGCTGCTCAGCTCCTACCCCGGCTCAACCGCTATCGCGCAAGACGCGCCCGCCGCCGTGCTCGCCGTGGCCCTCGCCTCAGTTGGCACCGCTATCCCCGCGGCAAGCGCGGAAGAGCAGTTTGCGACAAGCATGCTCATGATCTTGACCACCACCGTGACAGCGGGCGTGGTATTTCTTGCCCTGGGCGTTTTCAACCTGGGGGGCCTGGTGCGCTTTCTTCCCTATCCGGTGATGGGCGGCTTTCTGGCAGGCACCGGTTGGTTGATGGTCAAAGGCGGCGTCGAAATCATGAGCGGGGTCCCGCTCGGGGCGGAATGGCTTGACCCCACGATCCTCCTCCACTGGCTGCCGGGTGCGGTTTTGGGTGTGGTAATTCTCTTCAGTGTGGCACGAATGCCCCGGCCATTCACTTTACCTGTGGTCCTCGCCGCGGGCTGTGTGCTCTTCTATATCGTGGCCGGAGCTTTGAACGTCTCCCCGCAGCAGCTTGAATCTGAAGGTTGGGTGGTCGGCTCAATCGCTTCCGGCGACCTGTCGCGCCTTCCGTTGAGCACCAACATCCTGTCGCAGGTAAACTGGACCATGATACTGGGGCAGGCGCCCAGTCTCGCATCTGCCATAATCATCAGCGTGGTTGCGCTCTTGTTGAACTCGGGCGGACTGGAGCTGGAGATCAAGAAAGACCTCGACTTGAATCGCGAGCTGGTGGCGGTAGGAGTGGGCAACATTGCCGCCGGAGCGGTGGGGGGCCTGATCGGCTACCATGCGATCAGCCTGTCGACGTTGAACAACCAGATGACGGGCGGGAAACGTTTGGTGGGCTTGATTGCTGCCCTGCTGGTGGGCGCAACCATCTTTGCGGGCGCACCGCTGCTCGCATACATCCCGAGGATGATCCTGGGCGCTGTCCTGGTCTTTTCGGGCGTGGCCCTGTTGGTCGAATGGGTTTACGAGGCGTGGTTCAGGTTTCCCAGGATCGATTTCGCGATCATAGTGGCCATCCTCGGCCTCATAATGTTCAGTGGCTACTTGAACGGCATAATCGTCGGCCTGGTGATGGCAATCATCATGTTTGTGGTGAGCTACAGCCGGGTCAGCCCGGTCAGGTTCGCTGTATCGGGCCGGGAATATCACAGTCGCGTCACCCGCGCTCCGCAGCACGATAATATTCTCGAGCGGCACGCCGGCCAACTCTTTATCCTGAAGCTGCAGGGCTTCATCTTTTTTGGGACCGCCAACAACATTGTAGACCAGGTGCGCAGTCGCTTTGACGGCGGACAGGACGGACGGGACGGCCCGGTACGCTTTGTCCTGCTTGACTTCGGGCAGGCGAGCGGTTTGGATTCAACGGGGTTCCTGAGCTTTACGCGTTTGCTGCAGTGGAGCCAGGACCGGAAGGTGGTGCTGGTGCTGACCGGGCTCAACGGTCGAACGAAAGAGCAGTTCCTACGGGCCGGGTTCCGGGAAGAGGAGGGCGGTCTGCGCCTCTTTTCGGACCTGGACCATGGCATCGAGTGGTGCGAAAACCAGATCATCATGGAAGCTTCGGCGGGAAAGCCGGCCGAGGGCGAGTTGATCTCGGTGCTGCGGTCAATATTGGGCGACCAGGAGGGCGCTGAAAAACTGCTGAGCCATATGCACCGGCGCGAGTATGCGCCCGGGGAGTATCTGATCCGGCAGGGTGACGAGCCGGATAACCTCTACTTTATCGAGTCGGGACAGGTGACCGCGCAGTTGGAAGGGGAGGGGCAAAACCCTTTACGCCTGGAAACGATGGGGGCGGGGCGCTCGGTTGGCGAGTTGGGTTTCTACCTGAACATCAGGCGCACCGCCACCGTGACGGTAGACGAGAGGAGCGTTATCTATACCCTCTCCAAGCAAGACCTGGCCGACGTGGAAAGGTTGGATCCCGAAGCGGCCAACCTGCTTCACCGGGTCGTCGTACACCTTCTCGGCGAGCGCGTCCTCCACCTGACCCGTACTGTAAACGCATTGGAACGTTGAACGGGTCGAACGGGTTGCCCTGCCCTTAGTGCCGTTCCCTGTTATTTGCACGAGCCCCCTGCGCGGCTGCCCCCTCCAGGTCGCCCCGGAGCTTGAGGCGCTGCTGCCGGCGGTGCCGGATAGGGCGTTCAAGGGGGAGTTGTAGGGCGGCTTATCGGGCACGCCGGTCGAGCAGGGGAGCCGGAAGGGAGCCCGCTCCCCCGCCCGGAATATTCGTTTCAAAATTAGCCTACCCTGGGGATGAAGCTGAAACGAAACGAATTTCACGCGTAAATGGCCCCTTATTCGTTTCACAATTCGTTTCACGGTTCATGTGTGGTATCGGAAAGGGGTGCCCTCGGTGCCGTCGCCTATGACGTGAACAAGCCCCAGTGCTTTTGCGGTTTCCAGGTCGCGGCGGAGCGAGCTTATGGCCGGCCTGGGGGCGACCGCCGCTTCCGCCGGGAACCGAGCGTCGAAGCTGGGCCAACGCTCAAGGATTTCATGTACTGTGAGGCCGGGAGGATCGGAGGGGAGCAGGTCGAGCAGCGTCTCCAGCCTGTCTGCTGCGCGTGCGTCGGCCTTCGTGCCCACAAGGTTAAAAGTCTTCGCTTCCTTATCTAATTCGATAACTATCTCTGGAGGTGTCTCCTCGAAGCGGCTGTAGGATTTGATGTCACGACGGGTGTCCGCTTCGCGCTCGGCGTCGAAGCGGCGCATTTCCATGATGTTATCCACGAGACCGCCAATGGCCCCTGTGCCCTGCGTGAGCCTCCCCTCGGAGGTGTCGGCCTTAGTTGAGTGGAACAGCGCCAACACCGCGGCGTCCCCCTGTGTGAGCATCCTCAATGGCGTCAGGGCCGCGATAGTCTGGGGAGCATCTTCTTCTTTCTTCACACACCATAGGTTGTGCATTGTGTCGAACACCACCAGCTCATAGTGGTCCTGCTTGACCACCACGGCCAGGCGAGCCAGGTAAAGGATCCACTCGTCAACGGTGGGGGGCACAAGGAAGGGTTGGTGGAATGTAGCCAGGTGGGGGCCGAGCCCCAGGCGGTCTCTCCTCTCGATCCACAGGTCCGGGTGCTCCTCACTTATCAGCATCACCTTAGCGGCTCTGACGGGCCGGCTGCAGAACTCTGTGACCGAGCCATCCATCGCCTTGAGAAGGTGGGAAACGAATGTGGTCTTGCCGCACTTCGGGAGGGCGGTAAGCGAGGTGATCTTGCCAGGGGCCAGGAAGCCCTTCCAGATATACTCTCTTTCCGCGCTCTGGCGTCGTAGCTCGGTAATGGGCGTGGGACCCCAGCCCGGATAGGGGAGTATGTCGGGAGAAAGCACCAACGCCCCGGCAGAATTTGAAACGAATTGTGAAACGAATAAGGGGTCATTTACGCGTGAAATTCGTTTCGTTTCAGCTTCATCCCCAGGGTAGGCTAATTTTGAAACGAATTCATAGGGCAGGCCCCTGTTGCCTGCCCTTTTGCCGACCACCAAAGTCCGGGGTAACCGACCAGGGCAGGCAACCCGGAAGCGAAGCGGACGACCTGCCCCTACAGGCATCCAGGGCTTAATCATTCTCGCCCAGGCAACCTCGTAGGGGCGGGGG
>JBJMMB010000483.1:0-5441 GCA_045805005.1 Chloroflexia bacterium | reverse complement strand
TGGGGGTATCGGTAACGAGTGGGGTGGTGGAGGGCGTGGCGGTGATGGTGGGGGTGAGGGTGGGGAGGGGGGTTAGGGGCGAGGGGAAGCAGAGGTAGGTGGGCAGGGTCTCGCCATAGGTGGTGACGGTAGGGCAGGGGGTTGCGGGGACAACGTCCTGACCACCTGACACGAAGCCGGTCCTGAGGGAAACCCAAATGCGGTAGTAGGTGTATCTGAAGGGGATGTTGGGTACGGTGAAGGCGTCCTGGTAGACGTTAGGGGCGTAGAACTGGACGTCGGTCTGCTGGGCAAGCTGGGCCCAGGGGCCGGTGGGGTCGCGGGCCACCTCGAAGTGGGCTGTGTACCGGCCCGAGGCGCTCAAACCGTTGAGGTCGAGGGTGTAGGTAAAGGTTGAGGATGAGGCGCAGGCGGTCGTGAAGCCGCGCACGGCCATCCAGGGGCAGGGGCCGGGGTGCTGGCTGGTGGGCGTGGGGTAAGGTGTAGGCGTGTTGGTGGGGGTGTTGGTGCGAGTGAAAGTATTGGTTGGAGTGTGCGTGATGGTAGGGGTGGGGGTGTAGGTTGGGGTTGGCGTGTAGGTGTACGTATCGGTCGGAGTGGGAGTGATCGTAGGCGTGGGGGTCACTGTGAATGTGGGGGTCTCGGTGGGGGCGCAGTCGCCCACATAGCGAACGGGCAGGGTGCCTCTAAGCGGGCTCGTGCCGGCAGTCCAGTCGTAGGCTTCGCCTGCTGCCCAAACGTTGGCGGTGCCGGAGGCTGTTATCGCGCTCAGGTAGTTCGCGTGGGTGGTGCCTTCCCAGTCACGATTGGGGCTGGGGACGATGCTCCACTCGGTGCCGTCCCAGTGCTCGATGAGGGTGCGGGAGCCCTGGCCGGGGGTAGGGTAGGCGTAGGCGTTATCTCCTACGGCCCAGGCGTCGGTTGGGGAGATGGCGGTTATGCCGGAGAGGCGATTGGAGCCCGCGGAGGC
The DNA here is from genome assembly GCA_045805005.1 of Chloroflexia bacterium. Taxonomy (GTDB): domain Bacteria; phylum Chloroflexota; class Chloroflexia; order QHBQ01; family JADMIH01; genus JADMIH01. The sequence continues at coordinate 4,471 of JBJMMB010000483.1, read as the reverse complement.
GTTGGGGCTGGAGACGATTGACCACTGGCTCCCGTTCCAGTGGATGGTGAGGGTGCGGTAGTTGGTGCCTGAGTACTCGCCCACGGCCCAGATGTCGTTGGGGCCTGAGGCGGATACTTTGCGGAGGCGGGTGCTGAGGCCGGTCTGGGGGGCGGGCACGATGCGCCATTGGGTGCCGTCCCAGCGCTCGATGAGCATCTGGTGGAGGCCATCGATGTACTGGAAGCCGACGGCCCAGGCGTTGCTGGAGGAGAGGGCGACCACGGATGCAAGCTCGCTGTTGCCCTCGGCGGGGTTGGGGACGATGCTCCACTGGGTGCCGTTCCAGCGCATGATAATGGCTTGCTCGCCGGATGGAGTGGTGTAGGCCCCTACGGCCCAGGCGTCGGTTGGGGAGAGGGCGGAGATACCGGTGAGGTAGGTGGAGATAGTCGAGCCGGGGACGTTGGGGCTGGGGACGATGCTCCAGGCGGTCCCATCCCAGCGCTCGATGAGGGTCTGGTAGGTGGAGCTGGAGGTAGAGTAATAGAGGCCGGCGGTCCAGATGTCGTTTGCGGAGAGGGCGGAGATGCTGAGGAGGGAGTTGGTGTCGCTGCCGGCGTTGGGGCTGGGGATGATAGTCCACCGGGAGCCGTCCCAGCGCTCGATGAGAGTCACTTCGTAATAGCCGTTGGAGTAGCGGCGCTGGGAGCCCACGGCCCAGACGTTATCGGGGGCCAGAGCGACGATAGATTGCAGGGTGAGCACGTTGGTGGTTTCAGGGGCGTTGGCTACCGTGAACCAGCCGGGAGGACAGGTGGGCGTTGGCGGGACGAGTGAGGACGCCGGGGCGGAAGCAGGGGCAAGGGCAGGCGCGGAGGCGGAGGTCGCATATGCTGGATCTGAGCCTGGGGCTTGCGCAGAGATGCGCCCCGCGAACAGGACGAGCGCGGCCAGGGCAGAGAGGCATACGGCCCAGAGGAGCAATGAGCCGCGTCGTGAGCGGTGGGCGTGGACCATGGTCTTCCCCTTCGCGGCCGGGTGGAGCAGCGGAAGCGGGAATGGAGTGATACCGGCGCTATGCCTATCATAGCACCGTGTTGGTTGGGGCGCAATAGGGTAGACGGGATGACAGGGGCCGCGGACGCTTGTAGGGGCAGGCCCCCGTTGCCTGCCCTGGGTTGTGGACACGCTCGTTGGTGGTATGCGGCCAGGGCAGGCAACGGGGGCCTGCCCCTACGATTGTTTGGGTGGTGGGGAAATAGGGCAGGCAACGGGGGCCTGCCCCTACGGTGGGACTTTGGGTGGTGGACACGCGCGTTGGTGGTGTCCGGTAAGGGCAGGCAATGGGGGTCGTCCGCTGCGCTCCCGGCCCTACAGGTTGTTTATCCGAGAATGAATGGGCCCTGGACGGGATGGGAGTGACGAAAGCAGTAGCACTGATAACCTTTTGGTCACTCCCCTAGCTGCTAACAAATATGTATAGTAACGCGTTGACACAGGAGCCTCGATAGTATACTATCAAGGCGCTGGTCATAGCTCGGCTGGTTCGCCTGGGCCTTTAGAGATGGCCGGGAGTGCGGTGTGCATCGAGGTAGCGAAGGCGAGCACCCAATGATCACTGCGGATATGCAGCGATCACATGATGACGGAGGAAGGGGCAGCATGATCAAGGAACAAACTATCAGCCCGGCGCAAGCAGCTCGCAATCGCGGGCTCGCTATCCGGCTGTCAATGGCGATGTTCGTGCTCGTCGTAGACACATCGCTGATGAACGTGTCGATCTCAGCGATCGTTAGCGACCTCAACGTGACAGTGACCGACATCCAGTCGACCATCGCGCTGGAAGCGCTGGTGTCCGCAGCCTTTATTTTGATCGGCAGCAAAATCGGCGACCTCTTCGGGCGCAAACGGGCGTATGTGCTGGGGTTGCTGGGGTATGCTGCCGGCGCCGTGGCGATGACGGTTGCCCAGAGCCTGACCGCGATCATCCTGTTCTGGGCTTTGATCGGTGGGCTCGGTGCGGCGCTCCTGCTGCCCGCGATGCAGTCGCTAATTCATGGCAACTTCGATGGGGGTGAGCGCCGGAAGGCCTATGCCCAGGTGGGGGCGTCGGCAGCCATCGCCACTGCGGTCGGGCCCGTCCTGGGCGGGTTCATTACTACCTTTCTCTCCTGGCGCGTGGGATTCCTGCTCGAACTTGTCTTGATCGGGATCGTGCTTTCGGGCATTGGAATGATCCGCGACGTACCGTACACCGGACCGAGGCAGATCGATGCTGTCGGCGCGGTCCTGTCAGTTCTGGGGATGGGCGGGATCGTGCTCGGCATCCTGGCGTGGCAGGAGGGCGGTGAGGCCGTTGGCGCGCTGCTGGTGGTGGGGGCAGTAGCGTTGGGGAGTCTGGTGTGGTGGCTGGTGCGGCGCAAGCGCGAGAGTAAACCGACGCTGATCGACCCAGGGTTGTTCGAGTCGAGCTACTTTCGACTGGGCATCTCCCAACAGACGCTCCAGCAGACCGCGCTGGGCGGCATGATGATTGCGTTGCCGATATTCTTGCAGATGGTGTTGGAGTACAACGCGTTGGGGGCCGGTTTGTCGCTCGCCCCCCTCTCGCTCAGCATGTTCGGGGTAGCGCTGCTGGCGGGCAGGCGGGCCGGAAAGCGCAGCCCCAGCAGTATTATCCTCCTGGGCTTCGTGCTGCTCACGATAGCAGTGGTCGGGCTGATACTGATCGTCCCCAGCGCAAGCTCCGGCTGGTATCTGGCGATACCGCTAATCATTGCCGGGAGTGGACTGGGCCTGCTGGTATCCCAGCTCAACAACTACACGCTGTCGCCGGTCTCGGAAGAGCGGGCCAGCGAGGCCGCCGGTGTCAACTCCGCCGGAGGCTCCTTCGGGCTGTCCTTTGGGTTGGCGTTGGCCGGCGCCATCATGCTCGGTTCGCTCGCCTACAACTTTACCGCTATGGCGAACTCGAGCACCGTGCTCGCTCCGGCCGACAAGGAGCGCGTCGCGCAGGTGCTTGAGGAAGACGCGCAGTTTATGAGCAATACACAGCTTGAACAGCTACTGGCCAGCCAGCCCGCGGAGGTACAGGCGGAGATCATCCGCATCAATACGGATGCGAGGAATGTCGCCCTCCAGATAGCGCTGCTCGTCCCACTGATTGTCGGCCTCCTCGGAATCTTCAACGGGTTCCGGATGAGGCGATTGCCGGACCCCAAACCGTCGGAAGCCGCCGAGGGGATGCTCTTAGGGTGACGTGGCGGTGCGTACGCCGGGTGGGGGCCGGAATTGCAGGGCAGGACCACGTTTCGCGGGCTCTCCGGAGATGGGGCACGGGACTATGCCGGACGGGGCGCGGCGTGGGTGTGTTATATTTGTCTCATGGATGATAAGAACGAGATGTTGCGGGGTTTGCAAGAGGATCTGCGGAGGGCGTGGGAGGAGCTGGATTACGCGCACCTCTGGCTGACGGCGTCGGAGTGGGATGAGGCGACGGATATTGACGACAAGCTGAATACGGGGCAGCAGAAGGCGCGGGCTTACCTGGAGCTGTTGAACCGGATTAGCTGGGTGATGAGGAAGGGGTAGGGCCTGCGGCAGACGATGGACGATGGACGATGGACGATGGACGATGGGTCCTGAGCTTGCGTAGGATGCGCGGGGGACATTAGGAATCGGGGGTCGGTAGGGGTTGGGGGTCAGTTTTCGCCCGGCGCTGTGCTTACCTTTCCTTATGCCTCGTAGCTGCTGCCGGCCTCCACAACGAAATGTGGCTCATCGCTACCGGGTTGGAACACTCTCCAGTCTTCGCCTTTTGTGCCCGACGGGAATAAGATGAGACGATAACCGCCCGATAGATGAATGGTTGCATCCCCTATTTCGGTGCCTTGAACCTTTTCGACTACTAACAATGGGCCGGTGTTGATGAAGGTACCTATTCTGGGCAGCGCTAACCAGGGGTCTTCGTCGGCAGGAACTTCCTGTATGTGCGGCTCGGTGCCCTTGAGGAGCTCATGCAAACTAACACGAACGGGTGTGTAGGGCTCGTAACCCTGGAGGAGCTCATGCAAGCGAGCGTCCTGCACATTGTCGTCGATGCCTGGCTCCCATTCATCGGGCATGGGCTTACCGGACACGTGGTCCCACAAGTCGCCCCGCCCGGTAAACCTACCTTCTGGGCCATCTATGCGCCAGGGGCATTGGATGTGTAGAGCATATTGGCCTACTGATCCGTCCTCTGTGGGCTTCAGATCTCCAAAGTTAAAGATGCGCATATCAGCCCAACGCCTGGCAAGGGAGAGTTTCAGGCCCACCAGGGGTAGAAGGGCTCTCACTACTTTGTTTTTGCGCATGTGCTTCTCTTCATGGTCTGGTTGATTACCCGGCGAGCCATGCTCCCGCGCCGAGGTCGGGTGCTGGTTTGGGAATGGGCTTGTGGTATGCAGGCTTACTCTGTGGCGAGGTGGTTGGCCAGGAAGCGCACTAT
>JBJMMB010000482.1:0-5667 GCA_045805005.1 Chloroflexia bacterium | reverse complement strand
TTGCCCCCGGCGACTGCTTCCATTCTAAAGTGTACTACCAAGTGGTTGCAAGCCGGGTGTATCCAGGTGACAGATCGGTGAACAGCCTACCAGGCGAAGTCCAGGGCTTCGTCGAGCGAGAACTCCGCTACCACAGGGTGCACCAGCCGAGCGAAGTCGTCGTAGGCCAGGCTCATAGTGTCGATATGCGTGCCGGGCTGGAAGAAGATGAAATAATTTCCGCTCAGAGCCTTGTCCACGTACACCGGAATGTTGTACAGGTTGCCGAAAGGAGGCATAGCCCCCAATTCACAGTCGGGAAACTCCCTGGCCAACTCTTCCTCGTTCGCAAGCCGCACCACCTCGGCTCCGAGCACCCTGGCCACCTCCGGCAGATACACCCGCTCCAGAGCGGGCAGGACCAGCATGACCGGTTTGTCGTCGGCTATCACTATCACCACCTTTGCCAGCAGTTTCCCCGGCACGTGGTCCCTCCACGCCACCTCTTGCGCGGTGTACGCCGACGTATCGTGCTGGATGTGGTAGATGATATCGTTCTCCCGCAGGTAGGTCTCGAGTCTCTGTTTGCAGTTCACGGTAGCGCCTCCTCTGTGCAGTGCACCTCGTACTACCCCACAGCAGGAGAAAGGCGTGGTCGTCCGTCCCTAAAGGGAGCCCTACTTCGCTTCCGGCGCTACGCTCTTGCCCCTACTCTGCCCCAAGTATGGACGACAAATGTGAAACGGAAGGTATACAGGGGTTAATGATTGGTAAAAACCGTAGCATCGGGAGCCTGCACTGCCACGCTCGCCATCTGGTGTCCGCCTATGGTGTACGGTGACAGCACGCGATTGGCTCCCGCCAACCTGAGCTTCACCTCCGTTTCGTCGTGGTTGGCGCGGGCCACTATGAACAGTGCGGCGCTCAGGTGGCGAGCAGATAGTGTAATCGAGATATTGTGGGAGTCGTCGTCAGTGGCCACAAGAAGGCACCTGGCGTGGGCGATACCCGCCGCGGTCAGCACGCTGTCGGTAGTCGCGTCCCCCTCGACTGTCAGGTATCCTCGCTCCGTCGCCTTGTGAATGCTCTCGGCTCTCTCGTCAATAACCACGAACGGTACATGGGCGGCTGCCAAGTCCGTGGCTATCTGCAACCCGACCCGTCCGAAACCGCACACCACGGTGTGGCCGCGTAATGAATCTATTGTGTTCCTCATAAAGCGCCTCCTGATCGCCAGGTTCAGGTGGCCCTCCAGAGCGTACTCCATGAAAACCACAAGAGTATACAGCACCGCCCCTACGCCGAACACCATCAGCACAATCGTGAATATGCGCGCCGCGTCCGACAATGGCGCTGTCACCATCCCTTCGGTGGTCATCATCGCGACGGTGGTGTATAACGCGTCGAGCGGAGAGAGCCCGTCGATTATCATGTAACCGAAAATCCCAACCAGGGTCACGCCCAGCACAAGCAGCCCGGCGAGCCTCAGACTATTGAATGACACTCGACCCTTCATCGCAACCGATTATATCCCACCGGAGCGCTTATCGCGACCCTCTACTGATGCTGCGTCCTGTGTTGGGTATTGGTTGTGGGTGTTCGAAGCCTGCCTACGAAGCCGGAACTCACTACCCTCCGCCTGCTAATCACCAGATAGAATCAGACCCTGGCGCGCCGTCCGGAAAACCGGTGGGTGCCAGGGTCTGGGCCGAGATAGGAAGGTTGTCTATGTAAGGCCGGCTGAACAGCCGGTGTTTTAGTTAAGTTCCATCATCCCCGTGCGCTGTGCGGTCAAGGGGCATTTTTATGGGCCTTGATGGCATCAGCACGTGATCCTGTACGATGGCTGCCTTTGGATGGTTGGCCGTCTCGGAGTGCCCGTTTCCCCTCCCGTAGACCCCAGGGCCTCGGGACGAAACGCCCAAGGCACTGGTGGCTGCCAGGTGCTCGTAGAGCTTCCACCGAGTGTCAACGTCCGCCTGGGCTTGCTTCAACAGCGCCCTTGCCTCATCGGGTCTGGTCTTGGTGAGCATCTTGAAGCGGTTCTCCATGTACAGGTACTGGTCGAGTGGGTGCTTAGGTGCATGCGAGTCCAGCACCAGCGGGTTCTCCCCCTGCGCGGCCAGGTCGGGATTGTAGCGGTAGAGAAGCCAACTTCCCGTATCGACCGCAGCCTTCTGGTCGTGCATAGCCGTCGCCATATTGATGCCGTGCATAATGCAGTGGCTGTAGGCGATAATCAGCGATGGCCCCTCGTAGGCCTCGGCCTCCAGGAACGCCTTGAGGGTGTGCTCGTCCTTCGCCCCCATGGCCACGTGCGCCACGTACACATTGCCGTAGGTCATGGCCATCAGCCCCAGGTCCTTCTTCCCTGCCGACTTCCCGCCCGCGGCGAACTTGGCCACAGCCGCTCGCGGCGTCGATTTGGACATCTGCCCGCCCGTGTTGGAGTACACCTCGGTATCGAGGACGAGGATGTTCACATTTCGCCCGCTCGACAGCACGTGGTCGAGCCCGCCGAACCCGATGTCGTACGCCCAACCGTCGCCCCCCACAATCCACACGCTCTTCTTGACCAGCAGGTCAGCGATCTGCAGGAGTTGCCTCGCCTGTGGCAAGTCGATAGCCTGGAGCCTTTCCTTCAGAGCGGCCACCCGGCGGCGCTGCTCGTATATGCCCACCTCGTCCTTCTGGTCAGCGGACAGTATATCCACCACAAGCGTGTCGCCCAACTCTGGCGACAGCCTCTTGAGCAGTTCCTGTGCGAATTCAGCCTGCTTATCGAGCGACACGCGATAGCCAAGCCCGAACTCGGCATTGTCCTCGAACAGCGAGTTCGCCCACGCCGGGCCCCGGCCAGCCGCGTTCTTCGTCCACGGAGTAGTTGGCTGGTTGCCGCCATATATCGAGGAACACCCCGTCGCGTTAGCCACCAGCGCCCTGTCCCCGAAGAGCTGGGAGAGCAGCTTCAGGTAAGGCGTCTCCCCGCACCCCGCGCAAGCCCCCGAGAACTCGAACAGGGGGCGCTGCACCTGCTGCTGCCGGATGCTGGTCTCCTTGATGTTCCGCCGGTCCATGTCCGGTATGTCCAGGAAGAAGTCCCAGTTCGCACGCTCCTTGTCCAGAAGTCGTGAACCCGTAGTCGCAGGCAGGGGCTCACCGACAGACTCCGATCCCTGATCCTCGGCCCCCGCCCCCTCGTCGTAGAGGGGCTCCATGTTGATCGCCTTCAGCCTCGTCTCACGCTTGTTCTTGGCGGGGCAAACGTCTACGCAGATGCCGCACCCCGTGCAGTCTTCCGGCGATACCTGAATGGTATATTGCAGTTTCTGCCATTCCTTGTCGCGAGCCCACGTGGACCTGAAGCCGTCTGGCGCGCCCTGCAAGTGCTCTTCATCGTACACCTTGACGCGGATCACCCCGTGCGGGCAGACCAGGGCGCACTTCGCGCACTGGATGCATACATCAGGGTCCCAAACCGGGATCTCCTGAGCCAGGTTGCGCTTCTCCCACTGGGTCGTCCCCACCGGGTAGGTGCCGTCGACCGGCAGCACGCTTACCGGCAGGCGGTCCCCACGTCCCGCTATGAGTTCTGAGAGTACATCGTAATGCCCGCCCAGGGCGTCACGCGCCGCGCTCGGCAGGACGGCCAACTGATCTCCACCGTACTCGACAATCGACATTCGATACTCGCTCTTCGGCACCTCATGCAGATGCTCAAGCGTCCGGTCGACTGCGTTCAGGTTCATTTGGACTATGTCCTCACCCTTCCTGCCATAGGTCTTGCGGATGCTCTTCTTGATCGCCTCTACGGCCTCGTCGCTGGACAAGACGCCCGAGATGGCGAAGAAGCAGACCTGCATCACTGTGTTGATCTGCCTGCTCATGCCGCTCTCACGGGCCACTTTATAGGCGTCGATCACGTAGAACTTCAGGTTCTTGGCCGTGATTTGCTCCGCCATACGCACCGGAAGGCGATCCCATATTCTATCGGGGCCATATGGGGTGTTCAGCAAGAACGTGCCGCCCAGCGCTATGTGCTCAAGCACGTCGTAGCGGTCCAGGAACACCGGCTGGTGGCAGGCGACAAAGTTGGCCTGTTCTATCAGGTATGTGGAGCGAATCGGCTCCGGGCCGAATCGCAGGTGCGATACCGTGAGCGCCCCGGACTTCTTCGAGTCGTAGACGAAGTATCCCTGCGCGTAGTTCGGCGTGCCTTCGCCAATAATCTTGATCGAGTTCTTGTTGGCCCCGACGGTGCCGTCCGAGCCCAGCCCGTAGAACAGCCCCTTGAAGACCCCCGCGGGCTCGGTGGAGAAATCGGGATCATAAGCGATGCTTGAGTGGGTCACATCGTCGTTGATGCCCACCGTGAAGTGGTTCTTGGGCTGGGGTGCAGCCAGGTTGTCGAACACGCCCTTGATCATGGCCGGCGTGAATTCTTTGGATGCTAGCCCGTATCTCCCGCCCACCAACCTGGGCCGTCGCTCGAAGCTGCCCCACCCGTTGTCCAAGCCCTCGTGGAGCGAGGTTACGCAGTCTAGGTAGAGCGGCTCGCCCGAGCTGCCCGGCTCCTTTGTCCGGTCGAGCACGGCTATGGCCTTCGTCGTGGCGGGCAGGGCCTCTATGCAGCGCTTGCCATCGAACGGGCGATAGAGCCTTACTTTGAGCACACCTAGCTTTTCGCCCCTGGCGTTCAGGTAGTCGACCGTCTCGTGGGCCGCCTCTGCTCCTGAGCCCATCAGCACGATGACGCGCTCGGCGTCGGGCGCGCCGTGATACTCGAACAACTTGTATTGGCGCCCGACCAGCCCGGCGAATTTGTCCATGGCCGCTTGTACGATGTCGGGACACGCGGCGTAGAACGGGTTGACCGTTTCCCGCGCCTGGAAGTAGATGTCGGGGTTCTGGGCCGTTCCTCTGATTACAGGATGATCGGGCGATAGCGCATGCGCACGAAGGGCGAACACCCGCTCGTCATCGATCATGGCCCGCAGGTCATCCTCGCTCAACAGCTCGATCTTGCCCACTTCGTGGGAGGTTCGAAAGCCGTCGAAGAAGTGTATGAACGGCAAGCGCGACTCCAGCGTCGCTGCCTGCGTGATTAGCGCGAAATCGTGGGCCTCCTGCACCGAGGCCGAGCAAAGCAGCCCGAAGCCGGTGGCGCGGACGGCCATCACGTCGCTGTGGTCGCCAAAAATCGACAGGGCCTGAGCGGCCAGGGCGCGGGCGGCCACGTGGAAAACCGTGGGGGTAAGTTCGCCCGCGATCTTGTACATATTGGGGATCATCAGGAGGAGACCCTGCGAAGCGGTGAACGTGGTGGCCAACGAGCCGGTCTGTAATGCCCCATGCACGGCCCCGGCGGCTCCTGCTTCGCTTTGCATCTCCACAACCGAGGGCACCGTCCCCCAGATATTGGTCTTCCCCTCGGACGCCCACTGGTCCGCCCACTCGCCCATCGGCGTCGATGGAGTGATCGGATACAGGGCAACTACCTCGCTCAGCTTGTAGGCAACGTTGGCTACTGCTTCGGTACCGTCAATCGTTGCTATAGTCCTCGTCATCTTACTCCTCGGCTTTCCTATCTCTCGGCTTTCCTATCTCTCGGCACTCCGGGGCATGAGCCAGGCACAGGGGCCAGGTCTTAGGGTTCTATCGCGAGCCCAAGCACCTGGCCCCTTGCTC
>JBJMMB010000481.1:0-31657 GCA_045805005.1 Chloroflexia bacterium | reverse complement strand
CTTTCACGACACGGAGACGACGCTCGGCAAACAGATCGCCCAAGATTATGGAATGTCAAATGGCGTCGAAGTGACCAACGACGTGTTCGAATCCGAGGCTAACGTTGCTTTCGAGCAGGCGGAAAACCGAATGCACACGATCAAGGCGTTGCTCGTCGCCACATTGGGTGATTGACCATGCGGATCGTCGTGGCATTGGGCGGCAACGCCCTATTAAAACGTGGCGAGCCGATGACGGCAGACGTGCAACGCAAGAATGTACGAGTCGCCGCGAAAGCGATTGCGCCGATCGCCGCGGAGCATCAGGTGGTCATCAGCCACGGGAACGGACCCCAGGTCGGCCTGCTTGCGCTGCAGGGGGCAGCCTATAAACCGGAGGAAGCTTCTCCTCTCGATGTATTGGGAGCGCAGACCGAGGGTTCAATTGGCTATATGATCGAGCAAGAGCTTGGCAATTTATTACCATTTGAAGTCCCGTTCGCGACGCTACTGACAATGGTTGAAGTCGACGGCGATGATCCAGGGTTCAAGAATCCAACCAAATTCGTCGGACCCATTTATGTCAAGGCCGAGGCAGACAACCTCGCCATAGCAAAGGGCTGGGTCTTCAAACAGGACGGCGATTCCTGGCGGCGCGTTGTTCCCTCGCCCCTTCCCAAACGCATCTTTGAAATTCGGCCGATCAAATGGCTGCTCGAAAACAGGACAGTGGTCATCTGCGTGGGTGGCGGAGGGATCCCGACAATGTACGACTCCCAGAAGGAGCGCACTCTCATCGGCGTCGAGGCTGTCATCGATAAAGATGCAGCCAGCGCGTTGCTGGCGCGGCAATTGGAGGCCGATCTCTTCATTATGGCCACAGATGCCGAAGGCGTGTATATCGACTGGGGCAAACCCACCGCTCAACTGCTCACTCAGACCACACCTGCCGAGCTGGGCCAGTACCAATTCCCCGCGGGTTCTATGGGCCCGAAAGTCGAGTCGGCTTGCGAGTTCGTAAGACTAACCGGGCGCACCGCCGCTATCGGGGCGCTCGCCGATATCGAGAAGATAGTCGAAGGGCAGGCGGGCACCATCATAAAGCCGGACTGAGCGCAACGTAATGCGTAATGCGTATTGCGTAATCGCGGTAGACGAACCAAGTTCAGGCCCCAGGAACCGGCTTGCCCTAACGCATTACGCATTACGCATTACGCCGAAGGAGTAAAGCGATGGCTACGGAAGTACAAGCAGCCGAAGTTGTAGCGCTACCTGAAGAGCGGAAACGTGGGTTGAAGTTTCCAACTGCGTACACGATTCTCGCGCTGCTCATAATTGTCGTGGCGCTCCTGACCTTCGTCATACCTGCCGGAAGGTACAACGTTGACGAAAGCGGTGCGCCCGTCCCCGGCACCTACCATACGGTCGAGCGCAACCCACAACGCATTGCCGATGTCTTCCTCGCGCCCGTCAGCGGGATGTATGGTATCCAGGCCGCGGATGGCAACGTCGGCCCCTACAACGAGGGCGCGCTCTACGGCGCCATAAATATCGCCCTCTTCATCCTGATGATCGGCGGCTTTATCGGCGTGACCATGAAGACTGGCGCGATTGACGCGGGCATCGCCACGATCGTCAAACGGCTGGGAACCAACGGCAAGCGATTGATTCCCATCCTTATGATCGTTTTCGCCGTTGGCGGCACGACCTACGGTATGGCCGAAGAAACGCTCGCCTTCTACCCACTGATCATAGCGGCCCTGATCGCTCTTGGCTATGATGCCCTTACAGGAGTCGCCGTGATCCTGCTCGGCGCCGGCATAGGTACCCTCGCTTCGACAACCAACCCATTCGCCACCGGCATCGCTTCCGGCTTCGCGGGCACTTCGATCGCCGAAGGCATCATTTCACGCATAGTTATCCTCATTCTGGGCACCGTCGTCGGCATCTGGTGGGTAATGCGCTACGCCAGCAAGGTAAAGGAAGATCCGACAAAGTCGTACATAGCTGATAGGAAGGAAGAAAACGAGAAAATCTTCCTGCATACCGACCAGCAAACCGAAGCTCCAGAATTCACGACCCAGCGAAAAGTGATCCTTGGCCTGTTTGGGCTGGCGTTCCTGATCATGATCGTCACCGTGATCCCATGGTCAGACCTGGGCGTCACGCGTATCGCGACCCGGGGGTGGTACTTCGCTGAGTTCGCGGCGCTCTTCCTCGTTTTCGCCATAATCATCGGCTTCGTCGGGAGATTGGGCGAAGAGGGCTTCGTCAATACCTTCATAGACGGGGCGCGTGATCTGCTGGGTGTGGCGCTGGTGGTGGGGCTGGCCCGAGGTATCACGGTAGTCATGAACAACGGCCTGATCACCGACACTATTCTCAACGCGTGCGAGAAGGCGCTGGCTAACCTCAACGCCGTGCCCTTCATCAACGCCATCTTCCTGCTGTACTTGCCCCTGGCATTCTTGATCCCATCCTCCTCAGGATTGGCGACGGTAACAATGCCAATCATGGCGCCTCTGGCCGGGTTCGCGAACGTGCCGGAAAGTGCCATTGTGACGGCCTACCAGTCGGCATCGGGGCTGCTGAACCTGGTGACACCGACCTTCGCTGTGGTAGCCGGCGCCCTGGCGATCGGACGCATTTCGCTGGCCAAGTGGTGGCGCTTTTCAATTCCGTTGGTGATAATGCTCGGCATCATCGTGATGTTGGTGCTTTCCATCACTGTGCTTATTCCACACTAGCAATTAATAAACAAAGGAGAAAATACAATGCCAGTCAATCTCAGGGGTCGCAACTTTCTTAAGGAATTCGACTTCACGCCCGACGAATTCAAGTTCCTGTTGTCGCTATCGAAAGAGCTCAAAACCGCCAAGTACGCAGGATACGAGCAGCCGCGCATGACAGGCAAGAACATCGCCCTTATCTTCGAGAAGTCATCCACCCGCACGCGTTGTGCGTTCGAGGTCGCCGCCTATGATCAGGGCGCGCACGTAACCTACCTCGGGCCCGAAGGTTCGCAGATCGGTAAGAAGGAATCGATGAAAGATACGGCGCGCGTCCTCGGCCGCATGTTCGATGCCATTGAGTACCGTGGCAAAGCGCAGACCGCTGTTGAGGAATTGGGCAAGTATGCCGGGGTGCCGGTGTACAACGGCCTTACCGATGAGTTTCACCCAACCCAGATGCTGGCCGATGTGCTGACCATGATGGAGCACAGTTCCAAGCCGCTGAACGAGATCATCTTCGCCTTCATGGGCGATGGCCGCTTCAATATGGCGCGATCGTATCTGGTTACGGGCGCTCTACTTGGCATGGACGTTCGCATCGTCGCGCCAAGCCATCTGTGGCCTGACGAGGAGCTGATTGCCCAGGCGCAATCGCTGGGGCGACAAACCGGCGCTCGTGTTAACCTGACGGACGATGTTGCTTCGGGCGTAAAGGGCGCGGATTTCCTCATGACCGACGTATGGGTGTCGATGGGCGAGCCCGACTCGGTTTGGGCCGAGCGGATCAAGCTCCTCAAACCGTACCAGGTGAACCTCAAAGCGCTGGAAATGACGGGCAATCCGAACGTGAAGTTCATGCACTGCCTGCCCGCCTTCCATGATCGCAACACCGAAGTAGGCGAGAGCATATACGAGAGGTTCGGCGAAGAGGGGCTGGAAGTCACCCAGGACGTCTTCGAATCGCCCGCCTCCATCGTCTTCGATGAGGCCGAAAACCGCATGCACACGATCAAAGCCATCATGGTCGCCACTATTGGACGCTAGAAGCGCAAGGCCCTCCCTCCCGGTGCTTAGCAGTGCCTTTGGGGTGCAGGGTTCCCCCTGCCAGGGGTCCGGGGGATTGGAGCCCAACTCTCTCCCTTCCCCATAAAGGGGTGCAGGGGGCTCCCTGCCGGGGGTTTGGGGGTGTCCCCCCAAAACAATCTACTATTCTTGATCCCTGGGTGGCCCGTAGGGCCATCCCTACTCGAAAGGAGACAACTCAATGTCCGAGTTTGGTGTTCACTCTGAAGTTGGCAAACTCCGCAAAGTAATGGTTTGCCGGCCCGGCCTCGCGCACTTGCGCCTGACGCCCGACAACTGCAAAGACCTCTTATTTGATGACGTTATCTGGGTGCAGGAGGCCAAAGACCAGCACTACGACTTCGTCTCGAAGATGAGGGACCGCGGCGTGGACGTGGTCGACATGCACGACCTTCTCGCCGAAACGCTGGAAGACACCGAAGCGCGCCGCTGGGTGCTCGACCACAAAATCACCCCCGACATGATACCGCTGATCGGGATCGATGAGTTGCGAGCTTGGCTCGACGAGATGCCGGCAGTCGAGCTGGCCGAGAAACTGCTTGGCGGCATAGCTCTTTACGAGGTGCCCTTCGCGCCCTATAACACTACTTACTCTGAATACGTTGACCCGATTGGTTTCGTTATCCCGCCCCTGCCCAACGCACTGTTCACCCGCGACACGACCTGCTGGATCTACGGCGGAGTAACTCTCAATGCGATGTACTGGCCGGCGCGGCGGCAGGAAACGCTCCTGACAACCGCCATCTACAAGTTCAACCCCAGCTTCAAAGACCAGGTGAACGTCTGGTGGGGCGATCCGACCGTTGACCACGGCCTGGCGACCATAGAGGGCGGCGACGTAATGCCCATCGGTAACGGTGTGGTGCTCATAGGCATGGGCGAGCGCAGCACCGCTCGAGCCGTCATGCAGATCGCGGTATCTCTGTTCGAGCACAACGCGGCCACGCGGGTGATCGGCTGCCTCTTCCCCAAGAGCCGCTCCGCCATGCACCTCGATACCGTCTTTACCCTCTGCGACCGCGACCTGGCGAACGTGTTCGAGAAGGGCGTGAACGAGATTCGCCCTATAAGCCTCTATCCCGGCAACAAACCTGGCACGCTGGACGTCCGCCCCGACGAGAAGCCTTTCCTTGATGTCGTGCAGGAAGCGCTTGGTTTGCAGAAGCTGCGGGTGGTCACCACCGGAGGCGACAGCTATGCTCAAGAGCGAGAGCAATGGGACGATGGCAACAACGTCGTAGCCCTGGAACCGGGAGTGGTCATAGCTTACGAGCGTAACGTCAACACGAACACCAAGCTGCGCAAGCAAGGCATCGAGGTGATCACGATCCACGGCTCCGAGTTAGGACGCGGGCGCGGTGGCGGCCACTGCATGACCTGCCCCATCATCCGGGATCCAGCCTGAGTTGACTTTGGATTTTGGACCCTGGATCTTGGATTAGAGGCTAATCCAAGATCCAGGGTCCAAATGGGGGTGCGCCATGTCAGATGAGATCAAAACTGAAACAGCCATCAAACCGCCCTCACTATGGGATGCGCTATTTCCAATGATTTGCCTGGTCGTGCTGATCGGGCTTTCTATTTATTTGTATGGCATCGACGCGACTAGCGGTCCGCTACAGGTGGCTCTCCTCATGGGGGCAGTGGTGGCGGCGCTGGTGGCGCACAAGAATGGACACTCTTGGGAGCGGATCGCGACCTCGATAGTCGAGGGCATTTCGGTAGCGATGACGGCGATCTTCATCCTGCTCATGGTCGGCGCCTTGATTGGCGTATGGAATATGTCCGGCACCATCGCCACCATCGTCTATTACGGCATACAGTTCCTGAGCGCCAATTGGTTCTACTTCGCCGCCGCGCTAATCTGCGCCCTGGTCGGCTTAGTCACCGGTAGTTCATGGACAACAGCGGCCACCATAGGAGTAGCGCTGGTAGGAATCTCCAAGGTAATCGGCGTATCGCCCGAAATCACGGCGGGAGCAGTGATCTCGGGGGCCTATTGCGGGGATAAGATGTCGCCGCTGTCGGAGACGACCATCCTGGCGCCCCAACTGGTGGGAAGTAATATCTATCTTCACATCCGCAGCATGGCCTGGAGCACTATACCCGCGATGGTCATTTCGCTCGCGATCTTTGCTTTTATCGGCTTCACCAGCGACGTACCCCTCCCCCCAATTGAAAAGGATGCTGCTCTGGCGGCGTTATCCTCAGCGTACAATATCAATATATTGACCTTGCTGCCCGTGGTGGTTCTCCTCATTCTCTCTTTGCGGCGTTACCCGGCCTTTCTCACCATCCTGGCCGGTGCCCTTACAGGGGCGCTGGTGGCGGTGGTGCTACAACCGGATGTGGTGCTGGCCTTCGCGAACGCTCCGCAATTAAGCACACCCCTGGCCCTCCTGAAGGGAGTATGGTCGGCTATGGCCACCGGTTTCACCTCGACAACAGGGATAGCGCCGATCGACAAGTTGTTCTCGGGCGGCGGCATGACCAGCATGCTGAGCACGGTGTGGCTGGTGCTTGGGGCGATGTCGTTCGGCGCGGTTATGCAGCACGTGGGGTTCACCGACCGGCTGGTGCGCCCATTGATAGTCAGGGCCAAATCGGTGGGTGCGCTGATCGCCACTGTTATGGGTACGTCCATCGGCTTGAATATCTTCGCGGGCGACCAGTACATCGCGGTGATCCTGCCGGCGGGGATGTATAGAGTTGAGTTCCAGAAGCGGAGACTGCACCCGGAAACGCTGGCCACGGCTGTCGAGAACTCCGGAACTGTCACCTCGCCGCTGGTGCCCTGGAATTCGTGCGGCGCTTATATGACGGCAACCCTGGGGGTATCCACCTTCCTCTATTTCCCATACTGCATATTCAACCTGGTGAACCCTCTACTGGGCCTTATCTACGGTTTTACCGGGTTCAAGGTGGTACGGTTGGAACCTGAGAAGGCCGGTGAGGCAGTCAGCGAGGGTGACGAGGGCGTAAAGAAGCCTGACGAGGTTCCGGCCCCTGCGCCTGTCGTATTGGCGGCGCCACACGTTCCGGTATCGAAGTAGAAAAATGAGGGCACGCTTATTGCAACCTCCATGAACGCGAGTGCCGTTTTTGACACGCGAAAGGAGAATTTCAATGGGCGATGGTCTTGGCGATAAGACAAAAGGCAAAATCGAAGAGCTTGGCGGCAAGGGCCGCGAGGAGTTCGGCGAGGCCACAGGCAATCCCGACATGGAAGCCCAAGGCGAAGCCGATCAGGCCCACGGCAAATTCGATCAGGCCAAGGGTAACGTGAAAGACGCCGCCGGCAACGTGGGAGACACCATCAAGAAGACCGCGGACGACATCCGCAACTAACCCTCAGTCACTCTCATAACAGTACAACAAGCCACCCGGCCCTGCCTAAAGCGGGACCGGGTGGGTTGCGTTATGCCAGGCGAACACACAGGTGCCAGGGTCTCCTACCCGCATCACAAAACCGGGTAGCCGGACGTTACAGCCTGTAGTAGCATTGCTGCTAATTTACCTGGGCGAGAACACAAGGAGGTAAACGTTTATATGGGAAGTCTTGTCAACATACTCTGGACCATAGTCGTCATTCTCGTGGTGCTATGGCTGCTGGGTTTATTGCTGAATGTCGGCGGCGGCCTGATTCACCTGCTGCTGGTGATAGCGGCTATCGTCATCATCTACAACGTGATCACCGGGCGCAGGACGGCCTAACAGCACCCACGCCACTACATAAACAGGGGTGCAAGGCCTCCCTGCCGGGGGCTTCGCGGTGTACCCCCAATTATCCCTTCTCTCCTCATTTGAATCTATAGGGGTGTGCCACGCGGAGCACCTGTGCGCGGGGCACACCCCTACATCCTGGGCGCATAGCTAGCTTGCCGGCAGCGATCTATTGCTGCGCTCTGCTTGCAATCCCGGCTATCAACAAGACCAAACCAAGGCAAGCGAAACAGATTAACAGGAGAAAGGTCAGCGCGGGCGTGAAGGCCGCCAGTTGCGCTCTGCCCGCCGGCAGCCTCTGCGATACCTGCATCGAAAGTCCCTGGGAATAGAGCAAATAGCCGTATAGCACCACGAACAGCAGCAGCGAGATACAGCCCAGGCCGGCACTTGCCACCGAAGCACCCATCCCGCCGGTCAACAAATCCACCAGCCCAAGTACAACTTTGATTGGAGTGTACGTGAGTGAAAGCAAGTAAGCGTGGGTCATAAAGCCGCTACCGCTGCCACCCAGCACGCGGGCCGCCAGATACATTATGCCCGCGCCCAGAAAGAAGAAGATCACGGTGCCGAACACCGAACCTACCGGACCGCCACCTCGTGCCAGGTCAATCACGTTCTGCACGTTCTGCTTGATTTCCTGAATCCTCTGCTCGTCAAAACCCTGGGCTCTAAGTTGCTGGACCATCTGGTCCAGATTGGCGCTCGTATTCCTACCGAGAGACACAACGGCGCCCAGCAAGCCAATTAGGGCTACCACGCCGATGCCTATCCACACTCTCGCCCAACTGGCGTTCCCCAACTCGGCCGCGTAGGTATTTGGGCTGGGCCTGGTTATAGCGTTGATGTAGGACTGGATGAGGCCCTGCACCCCCGTCTGGCCTCCGGCGGTTGCGCCGGCCATGCCCGGCGTAGCATACGGAGGTGGCGGCGTGTATCCGCCCGGCGGGGCAGCAGAACCGCCCGGTGGTGGCCCGCTCCCTTGTGGCGGGCCGTAGCCTCCCGGTCCGGGCGGCGCTGAATTCCCGCCCGAAGGCGGAGGCGTGTATCCGCCCGGCGGTGGCTGCATCGACCCCGGTGGTGGGGAAGCAGGGTACTCGCTCGGCGGCATCATCGTGCCGTACGGACCCGTCGCGCTCTGCGGGGGGTAGTCGCTAGCGGGCGGCGGGGCCGAGGCGGAGCCGGAGGGCATCTCCTCTGGCGGCGCTTCGCCCCTTTCTTCAGGCGGCTCGCCGGGCGGCTGGGAGGGAGGATCATAAGCCATCGCGTCAACTCCTTTGCCGGGCGGTCCCCGGCTACCGATCGTGCATGAGAAAACTAGATTGCCACGAAAATGCTAGCACAGGCGCATGCCCCTGTCAATCAACGGAGGATAGGCCCTCAATAGCCCATATTACGTCTTGACTACACTTCCTCCCATCTGGTAATATCTGTTCAGCGGGCCTGCGGATGTCCCCTATCCATCCGGCCTGGTCATTATCCTTTTCTTTTACAGCCTGAACAGCATCGAGGTTTCGTGCGGTCCTCATCTCGCGCAGCGTTTTCTCGTACTCGGGACCGGCATCCCGTTCGGCCCCCCAGGTCGCTAGCTAAATATCTCGCCCTCTCCGCCCTGTCGCTCCTCTTTGTCGCCGGGCTGTACGCGCTTGCCCTGGGTCGAACCGCCTCCGCCGCCGGGCCCTCGACCATGCGCCCCTATGCCTACAGCATCATAAGCTCGGCTTCCAGCTACGACGTCATGGTGGCCGACGGCATCAACAAGGACCGCCGGGTGGCCCGCATAAAGGTGGACGGCATCGCCTTCGGCACCCTTTCCGCCCGCCTCTCCGCCAGCGCCACCAACACCGCCTTCCGAGTCAGCGGCGACCGGCAGGGCGGCTCCAGCATCTACTCGGTCGACGTAGCCACCGGCAAATACGTCAAAATTGCCGCATACAAGGGCAGCGCCCAGGGCGTCAGTGAGTACGCCTGGTCCCCCGCGGGCAACACCCTGGCCTACGTAGTCAGCGCCCCGGCGCCCGACCCCGTCACTCCCGACGACAGCTACGGCACTATCTATATCTATTCAGTCGGCTTCCAGGCCAGGAGGCTGGCCGGCTCCAACGGCAACGACCGCCTCATTCGCTTCTCCCGTGATGGCAAGGGTGTGTACGCCGAACGCCAGGAGGAGGCCAACGGGGTCACGCTGGATCACCTGGTGTTCATCTCCTTGTCAGGTGGATCCGCGCAGGTGCTGATCAGGAGCAAACCGACCCTGCGTTACTCGCACTTCACGGTCTGGGCCCCTCCTGACGCGCCCACCAAAGTCGCGGCCCTGGCCGAGGGCACCTTCGCCTCGTCAGGCGTCAGAGCCCCCGAAGGTGTGCCAACCTCCGGCAAGATGTCCGGCCCCAACGGCCTCGGGCTGGTCGTCGCCGACGTCCTTGGCACCATCCCGGCCCTGCTGCGCCGCGACCTGGAGGCTTTCCCATACACCGAGTGGTCAGCCGACGGCACGGGCGTGCTAGTCGGCGGCACGCGCTCCGGCAACGCCTGGGCTATAGACATGGTCGGCACCCGCAGGGCCGCGGGCACCGCGCTCCTAGACTTGCGCGTGGCCGCTTGGTCGTACGACGGCAGCCGCGCCGTGCTCTCTGACACGCCGACAACCCGCCTTGTCACCCTCAATTACAGGTCGGGCAGCGTCGCTTCCACCCGCTACGTGGGGGGATCCGCCAAAGCGGGCCCTGCCGTGGTGAAGCTCACCGTGCCCTATATCCACCAGGTGAAAGACACGGCGGAAAACGGCGACGGCAACTGGGCCTGTGGTCCAACCTCCGTAGTCATGTCTCTGGCCTACTTCGGCAAGCTGGAGCCCTGGAGAGACGTCGTGGCCGGCGAGCGCCTGGAGGCCTCCGCGGCCCACACAACAACCCTGCTCACGCCGCTCCCTCCGCTGACCCCTTCCCCAACCATGACCCGCACCCCAACCCCGACGCCCACCAAGCCCGTCACAGGTGCCGACTTCGCCCCTTACATAACCAACGCCTACACCGCCTACGGGCACAGCTACAGCAGCGTATCCCGAGACCCGCGAGGCAACTTGCTCGCCGGCCTGTACGGCACCATCTGCCCCACCGGAAGCGCGAGTTGGCAGGAGATGACTGACGTGTTGAGCTGGCACGGCCTGAACAGCCAGTACGTGCCCGTCACCTGGGACGGCATCGTCGGGGCCCTCAAGCGAGGCCACCCCGTGCTTCTCGGCAACAAGCTCACCTCCGAGGGCCACATCCTGGTGATCATCGGCTACACCGCCGACGGCAACCTCATCGTAAATGACCCCTACGGAAATCGCTTCCTCCCTGGGTACGGCGCCAACGACGGCAACGGCATAACCTACCAGTGGAAGAAAGTCACCCCCCGCCGCGCCCTGGAAGTCATAGGCACCCGCCCTCCTTCCAAGTAAGTAGGTAACCCATCTGCGCGAGCTGCCCAACCTAGAAGTCCTATTGTGCCCCGGCGCCTCCTGCCTATACTATCAGTAAAGAGGCGTAAAGGCCCACGGCCCGCGCCTCTAGGGCGTTACCGTGGATGTGGCTGTGGGCGTCTTCCCCGCCCCGCCGGTCGGGGTAGCGGTCGCAGGCGACAATGTAGCCGCCCCTGTGGGCTGAGGGCTTGGCGCCCTGGTCGCCGTGGTCCCCGGGGTAACTGTGGTCCCCGGCGAGGGAGTGCCCTTGTTCACGGGCGTGGCCGTGGGTTGCGTTCCGGGCGTAGTGGTGCGGGGTGCCGTGGGCGTCGCCCCAACCTCCGCGGCCGGGAAGTAGCGAGACACCTCGCGCCCGTAGTTGTCGTACAGCACCGCGGTGTCGTACGCCATGCCGTCCCACATCGGGGTGGTGCGGCTCATGTATATGTCGCCGGGGGTGTTTTTCCCCGGCCCCGAGTGGACGTTCAGGCTCGCCCCGACGGTCAGCGTAATGGCCCTCGGGAAGTAGAAGCGGTCGACGTGGTCCCACTTGGGGCTGTCGATCCACCAGCCGTCGAACAGCACTGTCCCTGTGGCATTGTTGGTGATGATGCACAGGTTGCCGTTCAGGTCGACGACCGACTTTTGGTAGCCGATGGCATCTATGTCCACGTTGGCAATTGGAGGCAGACCGTTTGGCGTGGGCGTGGCGGGACCACCACCTCCGCCGCCCCCGGCGTTCAGGTAGCGCCAGTCGTAGTAGTGCTGGCCGATGTTACCCATCTGCACCTTGAAGCCGCTCTGCAGGTGGGGCACGAAGGTGAGCACCCGGCGCTCGTACGCCTGAATCAACACGTCGGTGTAGCTGCCCGCCACCTTAACATAGGACCAATACGGCTCGGAGATCGGATAGCCGGTCACCACCATCCACGGGTAGAAGAGCGGGCCTGTCACCAGCTTCCCGCCCTGGATGATCTTGCCCTGCTGGTTCAGGTAGTCCCAGAAAACGTCAGGGATGTTATGGCCTGTAGTCGGTTCAAAGTAGGCGATGCGAACGCCGTAATCGGGGTGGTCTTGCGGCCAGGGCTGAGTGTTGCCCAGGCGGTCGATAGCCGTGCGCACCGTAGTGCCGATAGAGGCCGTGCTCCGGCGCTCGTTGGGTGCCCCCGGTATGTTGGATACGCCATTGAACGACTGGTACGTCGGCGCGCTCGGGTCATCGGCGTCCGACGCCAGGTTGATGACCGCCGGGCTTCGCTTCTGGAAGGTGGTCACGCCGTTCTGCTGCAAGCCCGAGATCAACTCCACCGCGAGCAGGCCATTGGTCACGTAGAAGGGGTCGTTCTTGTTGCCGCTGGGGTTGTTGATCTCCATGCGGCCCTTGTCGAAATACTGGACCAGGTGGCTGTTGCTGGGTACGCCCTCGAACGGCTCGGCCAGGGTCCGGCCCGGTACCGCACCCCACACCCAACCGCGCTCCACGGCCGTGGCCGCTACCGGGCCGTCGGTGCGCTCCCACGTCGTTTGAAACGCCGGGTCGGCGAATTGCACCTGCGACGAGGCGGGCTGCATGAATTGCGTGAAGGCTGCGATGCCCGCGACAACTATAGCCGCCAGTGCCACGGCTGTACGCAGCGCAGGGGAGTGCGAATGGAGGACCGAGCGGACCCTCGCCTCCGAGGATTCGAGGGAAGAGAATCCTCTCCTATTAGAAAATGCCATAGGGTGATGCTCCAACGATGTTAGTCTATAACGGGACGCCCGGTAGCCCGATAACGCGTGCGCGATAAATCGCAATTGCCACGCAGAGTGTAGCATAAGCTATGCCCGCGTTTCAAGGCAACACGGGGCGATCCAACCATACTATGCGCAAACAGACCACTTTACTCCAGCGCTTCTCCATCGTAACGCTCGTCATGACGGTGGTGATCTCGGTGCTCCTCGCCATCCAGGTCACGTCCTCCATCGAGCAGACCGCCCTGGATAGCGCCCGCAACGACCTGGCCGAGGTCATCCGCACCCGGCAGCCCTTCTGGCTCCAGATGTCCGACCCCAGGGGCGAGTTCGCCCGCACCCACGAAGACCCCCAGGACTACGCCGCCTGGAAGACCCGGATGGACGCCATCTTCACCGGATACGCAGTCTACCGCATCAAGGTGTGGAACTCATCCAGCCAGGTGATATGGTCCGACGACCCCGCTCTGATCGGCCAGAAGTACCCCGATAACGACGAACTAAGAGAGGCTCTCGACGGCACCGTGAAGAGCGAACTCACCAACCTCTCCAAGCTAGAGAACACCGATGATCAGGTCGAGGGCAAGGCACTGGAGCTTTACGTGCCCATCTTGCCCATGAACTCCTTCGACGTCATAGGCGTGGTGGAAGTCTACCAGGAAGTAGGCGATATGTACGAGACCATCGGTTTCGAGCAGCGCGACGCCGTCCTGCTCATAGCCGGGCTCATGTCGGCTTTCTACATCATCCTCTTCAGCATGATAGCCAACGCCTCACGCACTCTCTCGCGCCTGCAGAGGATCGCCCAGTTGGAGCGCTACTTCTCCCCTGCCGTGGCCAGGGCCATAGCTCTTTCCTGGGGGTCGGGGCTCGGGGGTCGGAGGTCGGGAACCAGAGCGGTTGCAGACTCCGGCCCCGGAGCCCCGATGCCTGATCCCTGGCGCGGCTCGTCTCTCACCGGGCGCGTCGAGGCCACCGTCATGTTCACCGACATCCGTGGCTTCACCCGCCACACCGAGCAGATGGAGCCCGAAGACGTGGTCGCCATGCTCTCCGACTATGTTGATCTGGTCAGTTCCACCGTGTTCAAGCACGGCGGCTCGGTCGATAAGTTCCTGGGCGACGGCATACTGGCCGTCTTCGGCACCCCCGTCGCCCAGCCCGACCATGCAGGCAAGGCCCTGCGCGCCGCAGAAGAGATACGCTGCAAGCTGGTCGACCTGAACTCCACCCGCCTGCTGCACGGCCAACCCGTCATCCAGGTAAGCACGGCCCTCGCGACAGGCGAGATTGTCACCGGCACCCTGGGTCGCGGCCTCCAACTCGCCTACACCGTGGTGGGCGATGCGGTCAACCTCGCCTCCCGCCTGGTGGGCCTTGCCCGGCCCGGAGAGGTCCTCCTCACCGCCGCCACCTACGAGCAAGCCCTAACCATAGCCACCTCAAGCATCGCCGGCCTGCCCACCTTCGAAGGCCCCTTCACCATCAGAGTCCGCGGCCGCGACAAACCCGTCTCCATCTACGCCGCCACCGACCCCGTCACCGCACATGAAACCCCGGACGAAACGGGCTTCACCCTGCGACAAATCACGACCCTGCGTAACGCGTAAAACGTAAGGGTGGTAAGCGTAGTTGGTTCATGATCCTGAGAACCAGGCTAGCCTACATCCCTTACGTTTTACGTTTTACGCGTCCGTTTCACGCTCTACGTTCTAGCGCAACACTCCCTGGCTCAGCGAGCCGAAGGCCAGCACCAGGCCCAGGCAGACCACCACCAGCGCCGAGGCCATCGGCAGCCTGCCCAGCAAACCGCTGTTGAACCTCACCCGGCCCAACAGACCTCGCCCGTAAACCATCAACAGCCCAATCCCGGTGAGCACCGACGCCAGCCCCACACTGAAGGCCAGGATCAGCGATAGCCCCAGGGCGACTTTCCCAAAATAAACCGCCACCAACAGGACCACCAGCGCCGACGGGCATGGGATAATCCCTCCCGTGATTCCCAGCGCCAATAGGCTCACCAGACCTACCTTCTGCGCGTCTGCCGGCAAATGAGTGTGCGGGCGGCTGAACAGCCCGTGCTTGTGCGGCACCGCCGGGTCGTGCTCATGCCCATGCACTTGCTCGTGGTCGTGCGTGTGGTCGTGGAGGTGCCCCTCACCGCCATCGTGCGAATGCTCCAGGTGGTGAACATGATCATGCTCGTGGTCGGAATCGTGCGTGTGCCCGTCGTGCGAGTGAGTGTGCCCATCATGGCTGTGAACGTGCCCCGTGGCGGCACTCGCACGCCTCCAGGTTCGCAGCCGCTGGGCGAATAGCACTATGCCCATTACAGCTATGAGGAAGCCCGACGAGAAGCCAAGCCAGGGGTACAGCTTCTCCGGCAGGATGTAGTCCGAAGCGAAGAGCACCACGAAGCCCAGAGCGAATACCCCGATGGTGTGACTGACCGTGACGGTCACGCCGAGTAGGGCCGCGTGGGCCGGGGTGCCCCGGCTCCCCACCAGGTAGGCTGCCACCACCGTCTTCCCGTGCCCCGGCGAGAGGGCGTGCCCCGCCCCGAAGCCGAAGGCTATCAGCAGGGCCACCAGGAACGTCCCAAGCGTGAGGTCTTTCCCCGAGATCAACTCCGTCAGCGCGTCTGCGCGCCCCTGCGCCCAGCTAAGCGCGCCAATGGAGCTGCCTTGCGCCGCCCCCGCCCCCTCACCCTGCGCCGCGCCCCCGGTGACCTTCCCCGCCCCGCCGGGCGCGAACGCCACAGATGCCGACGTTATAGCCAACGGGCTGCTCAGCAGGTTCGAGTTGTAGCTGCGCAGGGCGTTGCTGCTGTCGGTCGCCGGCACGCTGGACCTTTCGAGCGATATGCCCTCGGCGGGCTTCGCTATGATCTCCCTCCAGCCGATGCGCTCGGCAAAGTTCTCCACCTTATAGTCGAGCGTCCCCTTCCGCCCGCCCGCCAGCGGTGCCGTGAGCCCCATCTCGAAGCGCAAAGTCGGCAACCCGCCCGCCCCCGCGGGAAAGCTCAAATCGGTCCGCGTCACTGAAAGCTGGCGCGGCTGCCCATCAACCGACAATACCAGCCCCTTCAACAGCTCCGCCGATTTCTTCGACGCATACGCCTCTCGCTCCGCGGGCGTAAGGCCGGTCCCGTGGTCCGGGCGTATCGTGCCCAGCTCCTGGAATGCCGGTATCTCGGCCATATCCACCACGTAGAACACGTCGACCCGATCAGCGGCAATCGTCAGCGCGCTATACTGGTTCACGGTAAAGTTCCCCAGCGGGTGCGCCGCCGCCGGTCGTGGCATAGCCACCAACACCAGGCACGACACTATCAGCGATACGAAGGCTATCCGGTATATTGCTTTCATGCTCTATTTCCCCAATTCTTCCATCGCTTGCGGCGCATACTTAACGCTGAAATGTGGGTTTATCTTCAGCGCCTTCTGCAGGTTGGCGCGGGCGTTATCTTGGTCGCCCAGCTTGCTATATATCATCCCGGCGTGGAAGTAGAACATTGCGTTCTGGGTGCCCAGGTGCATGGCGTTCTTCTCAGCGGCCAGCGCCTCTCCGTAGCGCCCCACCCTGTAGAGCGACCAGGCGAGCGTGTCGAGGGTGTGCACGTCCTGCCTCCCCTTCGCCGCCTCCTGGGCCAGTTTCACCGCCTGCTCCGCGTCCTGGTCCTGATCGGCCAGGAACGCCGCCTTCTCGATGTCGGCGTTCACCCCGTTCACCTCGAAGAGCCGGTAGGTGAACAGCACCAGGTCATATTGCTCTTTGGCCGAGGCCGTGTCGCCCTTAGAAGCATAGAGATCCCCGAGCGCCACCACGTATTGCGGAAGGGGCACGCCCGCGATCGACGCCTTATACAGCTTGATCGCCTCGTCTACCCGGCCCTGGGCGGCCCTCACCTGGGCCAGCCCGGCCGTCGCATGCAAATATCCGGGGTAGGCGTAGAGCGCGTGGTTGTATTCACGCTCGGCGCTCTCCAACCGGCCGCTGTTGAAATAGAGGTTGCCCAGTTGCACCCTCACCCAGGCTGTGTTCTCGGCGGCCGGGCTTCCGGCATCCACCGCCTGCTGCATCGCCTCGATGGCCCCCGCCAGATCGCCGTACAGCTCTCTTGCGTACGACACCCGCGAGTACGAGCTCAGGTCGGGGTGCAAGTCCACCATCTTCTGAAACGTGTTTACCGCCTCGTCATATTTCCCCAACTCGATCTGGGCGTCCCCCATCACTCCATAGGCATACCCCTTGTTCGGGTTGAGGCCCCTGGCCTTCGTCCCCCACTCGAGCGCCTTGCTGAATTGGTGTCGTGACAACTCAAGGGATCCCATGGCCGCGGTCGAATCGTAATCACCGGGCTTCAGCGCAAGGGCCTTGTCCAGCGCTTCCTCCGCCTTCGTATAGTACGACGGGTCGTTTGTCTCGCGGGCCTTCTGCAGATAGCCCAGGCCAAGCTGCGAAAGGGCCAGGCTATCCCTGGGATCGGCCGCCGCTCGGCGCTGCATATCGGCCACCAGGCGGTCGGTATACCCATTTCCCACTCCCACGGGCGCGCTTCCGCCCCCTAACACAGCCGAGCCGTTCCCGGCCGCCTGGGGCGCTACCTGCTTCGCCACCGCAGGCGCGAGCACCATGCTCCCGGCCACTATCACCAGCGCCACTCCCAGCATCATTACCCAACGAGACATTAGGAACTTCATCTTTTTGTTACTCCGGTTCCGGATGGATATTGCCTATTGCGTATTACGTATTGCGTGGCTGCCGGGCTTGGATAACAAAACCCTCTACCCTTCCGCCTCTACGCAATACGCAATACGCAATATGCTTCATCTCTCTACTTCGCCGCCCTGCGCCTGACCGCCCAGCCGCCGGCGACTATGAGGCCGCCGAGGCCGGCCAAAAGGGCCAGCGCCGCGCCGTAGATATCGCCCAGGTGGTCGATGCCGAAGCCGCCTGTCTTGGGCATGCCGGGCACCGCGCCGGACGGAGGTTGGGCCGCCGGGGGTTGAGCTGCTGGAGGTGGGGCCGACGCTCCGCCCGTGGGGGCCGTAACGCCGTGCGGCACCGACTCCGTGCCCGAGTGCGGCAGCGCCACGTACGGGAACGCGGTCCGGTAAGGCACGTCGTTCGCATCAACGCCATCGCCAAGCTGGGCTGCCAGCGGGTCCGGAGTGAAGTCGGGGTGGAACAGCGGGTAAGCCGCGCCCGCCACCACCTTCAGCGAGATGTCGGTTACGTCGTCCGCGAGCCGTCGCCCGTTGGGGTAACCGGCGTTGTCGCCGCCGACCACGCCCAGGTTGTTGGGGTTAGCCGACGGAGGAACGCCCATGTTCACGCGCAATTCCTCAGCGGGCTTGACGTTGGGCGGCATCGTGAGGCCCTTGATGCCGGTCAGGAAGATCGCCACCAGGTCGTCACGATGCGCAGGGGGAACCTTCAGCTTGTAGATCGCATTGAACAGCTTGGCAAGCTCGGGGTCTGTTACGCCGCCCAGGAACTGAGCGTCGCCCTCGGGCATCGAGTTGTTCCATAGGTCCTTGGCCGCCAGGGGCACGACCACTTCGTTGACCAGCGGAGCCCCCAGGCGGCTGACTTCCACTTCGTCGCCCGAGTTAGCTATCGTGCCGCCCGCCTTCAGCACGCGGGTCGCCGGGCGGTTCGTCGTTGACCACACGCCGATGATGGCGTTGGGATCAGACGCACCCGCCGGCTTAGCGCCGTTTTTCGCGAGCTTGGTCATCGGTATCTGCAAGGCAATCGTGTGCACGTTGTAGCCCTTCAGCCCGTCCACGCCACCCCCCATGTTGCCGGGGAGCTTGCGGATGGTCAGCAAGTCGAACACGTTGAGGTCCACGAAGAAGGGGTCGTCGGTCTGGCCGGCGAACACCTTGCTGCCGTCGCTCAGGTTCTGGATCGCGGCGTTCGACAGGGCCTCATAGTTGGGGGTGGACTTCGCGCCCACATTCACCGGTGGGGTCTTCAGGTTCTCGCCAAGCACGGTGGCCTTGCCGTCATCGTAGCGGGTGACCGTGTAGGTCTGCTTGACGTTCCAGTTGGGCGAGTCGAGGCTATCGATAGGCCCGGTGTTGTACAGGAAGGTGTTGCCGTTACCCACCGTGGTCTTGAAGTTGAACTTATACCAGATGTGCGGTTTGGCATCACCCACGTTATCGACGTAGATGTAGTACGAGGCGTCATCGGCGAACTTGTAGTAGTTGGGACCCGCCACCGGCTCCTCGGTTGGTATCCAGGAGCTTATGATGGTCACCGCGTCGGGCTTGTCCGGGCTAACGAAGGCGTACAGGTCGGTGTTGTCGGCCTGCGCGTCGTTGCTAATCAAAGGTGCCTCGCGGTGGCTGGAAGCGCTTACTCTCCCCGAAGGGGCCCCAAACGCCGCCACACCTAGCACCAGCGACAAAACTGCGATGACGTTGACTATCTTCCCTACTTTCATCCCTTGTAATCTCCTTTGGCTCTCTCCCACGGTCGCGTGGCGTGTTTGACACGATTCCACGCGGCGGCTAGAATGAGCTAGAGTTTTGAGTTATGAGGGTTGAATTTTGAACTGGGATCTGGACAATTCACGATTCAAAATTCGTAATTCATAATCCAAAATTCGGCGGAGGCAGGGGCAGGCTTGAGGGCCTGCCCTTGCCGTTTCTCATATCAGCCGGCGATTATCTCCTCGCCTGTTTTGCGAGTCGATTTGCGCCTGCGATAGACGAACATTACGGCCAGACCCGCGCCTACGGCGGCGAATCCGGCGGCTGCGGCCTTGCCCGCATCGGGGCCGGTCGGCGGTTGGGCCTCGTAGCCCTGGAAAGGCGAAGCCATATAGGGGAACGAAGCCAGCAAAGGCTTGTCGTTGGCATTTACCCCGTCGCCCACGGCGTTATTGGGAAAGCCGTTGTAGACGGCCGGGTTGCAGTTGCCGGTAAGGCTGTACACCAGGCTGCCGGCAGCCCCATAAGCGCAAGCCACGGCCTGCAACTCTATGTCCACGACATCATCGCCCAGGCGGCGGCCGTTGGGGAAGCCCGCGAAGTCGCCCGCGAGGACGCCCATGCGGTTGGGGGTGAGCGTGGGAGTGATGGCGAGGTTCACGCGAATTTCGTCCGAGTGGCCGGTCTGGGGCAGGGCGTTGAAGCCGGGAATGCCGGTGTGGAACACGGCCAGCAGGTCCTGCCTGTTAGTTGTTTGGGTATCAGTGAGCACCGGATAGAGCGCGTTCTCCAGGACCGCGGGCTCCGGGTTGAGGATGTAGCTGTCGAACTGGGCATCGTTCTGGGGCTTCTCAGCGTTCCAGTAGTCCTTGTCGTCCAGGGCGATGAGCACTTCGTTGGTGAGGGGCATGCCCAGGCGGGACACCTGCTGGTAATTGCCGTTGTTGGAGTAGGTGCCGTCGCCGTTGATGATACGCACCCTGTTCCTGTATGCAGAGGCCCACACGCCCACGACGCCATTAGTGGAGCCCAGGCTGCTGATAGGTACCTGGAGGGCGGTGGTATGCACGTTGTACCCGGCCACGCCATCAACCCCAGGAGCCGCAGGCAGCGGAATCACATGGAATGGGTTAAGGGGCCGCAGGCCGGCGAGATCGAAGATCGAGCCGAGGTCTACGAAGAACGGGTCGTCGCGCTGACCAGCAAACACCTGGCCGCCACCGCTCAACGGCTTGACGGCCGCGCCGGCGAGGGCGTCGTAGTTGGGAGTCGAGCGAGGGCCGATGTTTACCGGGGGCACTGGCGCGTCGGAAACGAGCACGTTCTTGCCGACTTCCTGCGAGTTGCCCTTGTCATCATTGCGGCTAGTGACGCGGGTCACATCGTAGAACTGGCGCATGTTGTAATCAGGGTCGTTCAGCGAGGTGATAGGGCCGGTGTTGTAAAGGAACGTATTGGGGTTCTGCACCTCGGTCCTGAACTTGAACTGGTAGGATATGTGAGCGCGCCCATCGCCCACGTTGTCGATGTTGATCGTGTAGAGTACGCTGTCGTCGAACTTGTAGAAGTTGGGGCCGCCCTGAGGCTGCTCCAGTGGTATCCAGTTGGCGATCAGAGTGAGAGTGTCCTGCCGGTCGGGGCTGCGGAAAGCGTAGACGTCCGTCACGTCAGCCGTTGGGTCCTGGCTGATGAGCGGGGCTTCGCGGTGGCTGGAGGCGAGGGCCCGATGCGTGGGAGCAGCGAACGCTGCCATACCAAGCACCAGCATCAGCGCGAATAGTGAATTGACTTTCTTGGACCGTTTCATTTACTAATTCTTCTCCTTGTCTTTCTTCTCCGTCCACAAAATCATCACCCGTGGTGAGCCGACCACGCGCACCCAAAGCTGCAGGCTCTCATGTCACCTCCCGTCACAGTCACATACTTTGCATTAGAACCAGGGCGTCCGCCCTGCGCATCTTCGTATAGAGCGGCGTGCAATTCGGTATACGATTGAGTGCGCAAAGCGGATTAGGGGGCCTCGTAAAACGTAAAACGTAAGGGTGGTAGGCCGGCTTGGTTTGGGATTACGAGCCCACTACGCCCACATGCCTTACGTTTTACGTTTTACGTTTTCGAGTCCGTCTTTCGGGTCAGTGTCCAACCCAGCCATGCGTACCAGGCGGGGTTGACTATGAAGCCTGCGAGGGCGGCGGGGATGAGGATAGCCAGACTTGTCGCGTCGAGAACGACCAGGCGCCCGACGTAGATGATCATGAGCAGCGCGGCCAGGAGGTAGCCGAGATAGCCCAGGCTCTTTGGGAAGAAGGTACCGCGGGTCATGAGCCAGGCAATGATGAGGGTGCCGATACTCGCCACACCGAACGTTAACAGGCCTCGCGGGTCCACGAGAAACGGCACGTTGGCGTCGCCCAGCACGTCGGCTTTCGGCGGGTTGAGGGCGTTGGCGAGGTCGAACCCACCGTGAATAGCCGAGCCCAGCGCCCCCGCAAGCCCCAGCAGCAGCCCCCACAAGGCAAAGTTCTGATCGATCGCCCGCAACCTGCTGTAGACCGCCACCAGCACCGCGGTAGTCAATAGCCCACCGACCAACTGAGCGAGCCCATAGAGCCAGGGCTCTTTCAGCACGACGAAAGCGAGCGAATATATCAAGCCCGCCACCGCGGCCCCCATCGCGCACCAGCCCGCGAACCTCTCATAGGACGTAGACTCCGCATGATCCGACACCGCATCATTCACCATAGTTCGCGTTACCATTTGTGGGTCTCCTTTCGTACTAATGCGTAATGCGTAAGGGTGGCGTTCTAAGCTTGGGTGGTAAACCCTCAGCCCTTCCTTGTCGCGTAACGGCTGCGTGCCCGGCTTGGGTAGCAAAATCCTGTATCGTACCACCATTACGCATTACTTCCCCTCATAGATCGGGTAAAAGGCCGATATTGCGGAGCAGGCCGGCTACATCCCAAACGTAGATCGCTTCCACTATTTTGCCGTCGCGGAGCTTGAGGGTGGACACGCCTCGGACCTGTATAGTGCGCCCCGATGGGGGGATGTTGAGGAAGGGGCCGAGGTGGGTCCCGCGGGCTTGCCAGTTCACCATGACCGTGTTGTCCCGGCACACCGGCTCATCGGGGAGGAAATAAAGGTCCGGAAAGGCGTGGAGATAGTGGACGACGGCCCTGCGCTTACCTTCCAGCCCGTGCTCCGGGGTGGCCTGGCCCACGTCGAAACCGACGTAGTCGGGAGCATAATAGGACATGACCTGGTCCACGTCATGCTCGTTCCAGGCGCCCATCAGGCCGAGAGCGATTTCAGGAGGCGTTGCGCCGGTTTGGACGTCGAGTTGTTGCATAGCCGTACTCCAACAAAAAACTGCCGGTTTTCCCAGCAGTTTCAGTCTCGCACTGTTGTATGTTCACTTTACAGCCCAAATGCTGTTCACTTTTTGGCCACCCTATTTGCATCGAGCTAAGGTTTTCCAGAGAACTGATGCGGGATGACTCCGTCTGTAGGGGCAGGCCCCCGTTGCCTGCCCTGGTCGTGTACCACGGAGGCCGGTGCAGGGGAACAGGGCAGGCAACGGGGGCCTGCCCTTACAGTTGCGTCTTTTCCCTGCCTTCGATGCCCTCAACACTACACGCCAAACGTAATTTGGCGCGAAGGCTATTCATTATTGCCCGCCGCATTTGGCAATTACGAATTACGAACCATGTAATCCAATTCGTAATTCGTAATTCGTAATTACTACAGCCCTTGCAGCTCCCACTGCCACAGGACCTCCGTCACGCGCTCCACGGCGGTCTTGAGGTGGCGGCGGTAGGTGCTGAAGGGGAGGTCGAGCAACTCGGCTGCCTGCTCTTGGGTGGGAGCCGGGTGCAGGTAGGTGTGGTAGAGCACCCGGTAGAGCTTGGCCTCTTTGGTGGACCCCTTAAGGTCCTCGGCCACCTTCTTTATCGAGGATTGCAGCGCGGCTGTGGCGGCGTTCGTGTCGGCCCCCGCACCGGCGACCTCGACCACAAATTTGGAGTGGAGCAAGGGGTTGCCGCGTAGCGAGTTGGGGCGGGAGAAATCGCGGAGAGCATCACGCACGGCGGCGGCGAAGGCGGGCTGGCTGAGCACGACGACCGGCGCGGGCTGCCTGGCGGGGGGAGCAGGCTCAGACTGGGCCGCTATCTCCCGGTCGGCCAGCAGCGACAGCCAGGCCACCGGCGGCATGTCCCGCCAGTTGTGCCCGTACACGCCGTATGGCTTGCCACCCACTTCGAAGTCGGCCTCAGGTATGCGCGGGAGCTCCGAATAGGCGCACAGAGGCGCCCAGAACTCCCAGTCAGCGGCGGGGAAGAAGGTGAACACCAGCCCTCGCGTGGTCAGGTAGTGCCGGACGATGTTCACGAGTATCACGCTCTGCGTGGCGGAAACGCTCTGGTAGGTATCTCGGGCCATCCAGAAGCGGAAGTGCGTGGCGAGTTCGCCGGGCCGTAGGGGCACCTCTTTCTCCAGGAACGCCCAGGCGGCCCGTGCGGCGGGATCGGCCTCTATGTCGGCAGGGGAGGCCCCCGTGAGCGCGAGGGTGAAGAGGAAGCCTGCGGGGAGGCGCTCAGGATCTCTGAATACGGTGATACCACTGGGCTGAAGGGAGAACCAGCGCTCGGCGATTTGGGCCGATTCGGGGCCTTCATGGCGCTCCACCATCTCCAGCAACAGGGGGATATCGCCGGTGCGAACGGCGTCGGCCATCATCCCGCCCTCCTGCCATTCAAGGAAGGGGCGCACCATCGAGTTGTCGCGGTGCAGGAAGATATAGTCGAACAGCACGCGCTGCTGCTCCTCGCCGGTGGTCTCCTGAAGGCGATTGGCGTAGTAGCCGCGGGCCCGGTGGTGCAGTTCTTTGTACCAGGCGGGGTTGCGCCAGCGCATATCAGCCACCAGGGCCTCCCGCGCCAGGTCGTGCGGGAAAATGCCGGTGCGGCCCGACTCGATGAAGGAGAGGCCCCGCAGCCACTCGAACAGTTCGTGGGCGTCGGGCATGCGCAACACCTCGCCAAGCAACTCTTCGGTGGTCAGGCGCACGAGCGCACAGGCCTCCAGGGCCGAGCGGTGAGCCGGGCCGGGTACTTTCTGCACGAGTTGTTCGAGCAGGACCCGCACTACATCGGGCGCGTCCTCGGGCTTTACCGGCACGTCACCCCTCTGGTCATACACATCCACCACCAGGGAAAGGGCGAGGGGGTGGCCGTGAGTGAAGCCCAGGATGTTGCCGTGCTGATTCGCGGGGAGGCTGCGCTTACTCAGGTACGCCAGGCTTTCGTTGGGGCTGAGGTTTCGCAGGGGCAGCGTGCGGATTAGGCTCTGCCAGCCGGGGTCGGAGCGCCAGGCCGACGAGGGGGCCTGCCTGCCCGCCATCACGATCAGCACGTTATCGGGCAAAGCCGGTAAGAACTCCTCGCGCAGCCAGGCATCGCACGGGCTGAGGGTCTCGAAGGTATCTACGAGCACCACGTGGCGCCCCTCCCGGGAGGCCAGCACGTCCAAAGGCGACTCGGGTGCGGCCACACCGAGGGCCTGCTGCAACGCCCCCATGAAAGCGTCGGGCGTGGGCTCAACGTTGCGAGCGTCCAGGTAGACGGAGGGCACGTGTATATGCTCGCTGATATAAGCGAACTCTTTGAGCAGTGTGGTCTTGCCCACGCCGCCGGGCCCGAAGAGGTAGAGGACATTGAACGGAAACTCGGGAGCCTGCAGCGCGGACCGAAAGAGGGCAAGCTCATTGTCCCGTCCAACGAACTGGCTGTGCCGCACCGCGTTCAGCCGGTCGCCAAGACGCATCGTCATAGCGATATATTAGCTCCTGACTAGTAGTTAGTAGTAGGACCCCCGGACAATATGATACTTCAATAACCTTGAGGCGGCAATAGCAGCGTGGAATGCAGTTATTACAAGATTGCAAGATAGGGGAGTTAAACATAATGTATCAGGGCAGGCCCCTGCCCGCCCTGATACATTATGTTTTATGGGTTCTTATGGCAGCCAGGGGCTGGAGCGCCTGCTGGAGGCGGCCTGGACTGGGACCGGGACGGTCTCGGTCAGGTCCTCGGTGTGGGTTACGCCGTTGTGGCTCGGCTCGACCTCCTCCGGGCGGTCTGGGCCGCCGAAGAGGCGCCGGAGCCAGTTGCGCGTGCTGTCCAGTATGCTGTAGGCCACAGGAACCACGATCAGGGTTAGGAAGGTGCTGGTGAAGAGGCCCCCTACCACGACCGTGCCCAACTCGGCGGCTATGATCGAGCCCTCGCTGAACCCTAGCACGAGCGGCATGAGGGCGAACATTGTGGCGATGGCCGTCATGATGATGGGGCGCACGCGGGTGCGGCCACCCTCGACCAGGGCATCGTGCGTCTTGAACCCTCGATGCTTATATTGTTCCACCAGGTCGAGGAGCACGATGGCGTTGGTGACCACGATGCCCACAAGCATGAGCACGCCGATGAGGGCACTGATGCCAAGAGGCCTGCCGGTGACGTAGAGAGCCACTATTGAGCCTATGGCGGCGAGGGGCAGCGAGAACATGATGATGAAGGGCGTCGAGAGGGAGCCGAAGGTGATCACCATCACCATATAGACCAGGACGATCGCCACCACAAGCGCGACGCCCAATTGCTGGAACGACTCGCTCTGCAACTGCGACACACCTGTGAGGGTAACCTTGGTCCCGGCCCCCGGATTCAGTTCGTCTATGGCCTTCTGGGCGGCAGCGGTGACCCCCGAGGTGCTATCTGATTTGATAGCGCCCTGCACGGTGATGGCCCGAGCCTGGTTGACCCGCGAGATAGACACCGGGCCGTCTGTCCTGGCCACATCCGCCACCTCGCTGAGGGGCACGGGGTTGGCGACGCCCACCTTGATGGCCTTGATGGCGTCCAGGTTGTTCAAGGTATCCTGGTCGTAAGTGGCCTGCACGTCGTATATCTGGCCGCCGATAGTAACCTGGGTGACCTTCTGGCTTGTGAGCAGATCGCGCACTTGCTGGGCGATCTGGATGGTGGTGCTGCCGTGCTCCAGGGCCTTGGCCGGGTCGACTTTCACCCGTATCTCGGGCTTGGCACGAGCAGCGTCGCTGGTGACGTTGACCAGGTCAGGCACCGTCTTGAGCTTGGCGGTGAGGGCGTCGGATGTTTTCAGTACGTCGTCGTAGTTGTCGCCCGAGACCACAGCCGAGAAGGCGCTGCTGTTGGGGCCTCCACCCGAACCGGTGGTTACCTTGTAGTCATCTATGCCGAATGCGGTGGTCTTCGACTTTATGACGTTGCGCATCCAGTCAGCTTCGGCCTTGACATCGACGCTGCGATCCAGGGTGAGGGTGATGTTGGCGACGCTGGCGCTGCCGAGGGAGCCGAATGCCTGCGAGGCGCGGTCGGTGTCGGCGCCCGCGGTGGTCTGGTAGTTGAGTACGTTGGGGTGCTTCTTGATCTCGGCTTCGAGGGCGGAAGCAGTCTTGCTGGTGGTCTGCAGGTCGGTGCCCGGTTTCATGAGTACTTGCACTGTGAGCACTTTGTCGCTGCCGAAGTTAATGAAAGTGGTGCCGATGTACTGCGCAAGGTAGAGACTGCCGGCGAGGAGCAGGAGAGCCACCACAATGGTGCCGGCCTGGGTCCACCAACGGCTGAGGACGAAGCGAATGGAAGGGGTGTACAGGCGCTGCACCAGGGTGTCGCTGTCGCGAGCGTGGGCCTTGCCGGGATCCTTAGCGCGTCCCGTCTTCAGGAAGAACATAGCCAGCACAGGTATCACGGTGAGAGCCACGAGCAGGGAGGCGAGCAGGGAGACCGAGACGGCCACGGCGAAAGGCCTGAAGAACTCGCTGACCAACCCGGCGATGAAGCCGAGGGGCAGGAACACGCACACGGTGGTGATTGTGGAGGCGGTGATCGCGGTGGCAACCTCCCTGGTGCCGTTGAAAGCGGCCTCCCGCAGCGGTTCGCCACGCTGGAAGTGGTGCCTGTAGATATTCTCCAACACCACTATGCTATCGTCCACGACCCGGCCTATGGCCACGGCGAGGCCCGCCAGGCTCATGATGTTGAGGGATATGTTGAATGCGTTGAGCATTATGAGGGCGATGAGCAGGGAGAGAGGTATCGATACGGCAGTCACCAGCGTAGACCTGACGCTCCGCAGGAAGACCAGGATCACAAAGATTGCCAGGATAGCGCCGAGCAGGCCCTCGCGAATCAGTCCATCGAGGGACTCTTTGATGAAGGTGGACTGGTCGAAAAGCACCACGGATTGGGTACCCGCGATCTCTTTGGTAAGCTCACCTACCCGCTTGGTGACGGCGTCCGCCACGTCAACGGTGTTGGCATTCTGGGTCTTGTACACGATAAGGGCAAGGCTTGGCTTGCCGTTGCTGCGGCTGATGGTGCCACCACCCGCGTTCACCAACTCCACGGTCGCAACGTCGGATAGCTTGACGGGTTCGCTCTTGGCGGCGCTGCCGCCCTGGGCTGCACCACCCTGAGCGCTACCCTGAGCACCACTCGCCTGGGCACCTCCACCCGCCGCTTGCTGGGTGCCGCCTACCGGCTGTTGACTGCCCCCCGCCGGAGGTCCGCCCGCGCCTCCGGGCCTGATGACCAAGTCGCGGAGCTCTTGCAGGGAGGCGAATTGGTTTGTCACCCTCACCGGGATGGCCTGCCCGCCGTTGACTATCTCCCCCGTGGGGAAGGAGATGTTGTTGGCCTGGAGGAGGCCACTCACGGCGGAAGCGGTAACGCCCTTCTCGGACAACTTCTTGGTGTCGAGGGTTATGGCCACTTGCTTGCTACCCGCGCCCGCGATAGAAACCGAGTTGACGCCGGGTATGGCCTTCAGGTCGGGGATAACCTTCTCGTTGAGGTTGCGGCGGAGGTCAAAGAGGGCGTCGGGGTTGGTTGAGTCGGTGTTGATGGTGTAGGCCAGCACGGGGATGTCCTGGAAGTTGAAACGGCCCACCGTGGGGCGCTGCACCTGCTGGGGGAGGGTCAGCCGGTTCACAGCCTCCTGGATCGCCTGCTGGGTCTTCTCCATGTTCGTGCCGTATTCGTACTCGGCGGTGACGAAGGAGACGCTGTCGTTGGACACCGAGTTCAGGGTTTTGAGGTTGGCGGTGCCCGCTATGGCCTTTTCGATGGGCTCCGACACATCGCGCCTGACATCATCGGGCGCCGCCCCCGGATAAATCGCCACCACGGTGACGTCCGGGAGGTCGATATTGGGCAACAACTCGCTCTTCAACTTGCCCGCCGAGTAGACCCCACCGGCCACGACAAGGAGCATAAGCATTACGATTATGGACGATCTTTTAAGGGAAAACCGCGTTAACAGGTGCATCTAATATATCCTCCGAAATACCCAACTGTGCATAACTATATTCGGTCTTGAATTACGAACCACCCGGTTTGCATGTACGACTCAAAATTAATGGGCTGCGGAATCAGCCCTGAAACCAATATACTACAATTGTACGCAAATTCACAAAGCTAGGTTTCAATACTGGGTACTTAAGTACTGAGGGGTCGGGGGCGGGGTTAGGGGCGGACGATGGACGATGGACGATGGACGATGGGACGCGCTCACGGGGCGCACCCGACTACGAGCTTATAGATTGAGAAACCGCCAAGACGCCAAGACGCCAAGGTTCTATTGAATAGGCAGGCCGGGACGCGCCTACCGAGTGGGGACGAACCGCAAAGGCGCAAAGAGCGCAAAGTCCGCAAGGTATTATGGGGTTTGGAACCGCAGAGGCGCAGAGTTTTCGAGGAATGAATGGGCGGGCTGGGACGCGCTTATTGGGGTGGGCGGTTGGTAGGGTTGGGAGAGACGCTGCCGGTGAAGTTATGTGGTGTAAATGTGTCCGGATGTTGCCGGTGGGGTGGGTGGGGATTGATACTATTTGCAGCATGAGGGGTGGGAGGGGCAAGGATGGGGAATTTCCCATTTTTCCCATTTTGGGGGGTGAGACGTGCGTGGGGAGAGGGATTTGGGAAATTTGAGTTTGGATACTGTTTGTATCTAGGGAGTTTGTCCGGCAGATGAATCTTTTGCCCGGCGGCTGAAGCCGCGGGCTACACTTACGAAGCCCGCCTGCGCGGGCTGGGATTGCGGATGTCGGGTGGGGTTGGCATTATTAAAGTACAAATGTTCTATAAGTGAGTGCATTATACAGGAGAATTGGGGGCGGGTTACAATGGTACTTAAGTCCTGTTTTTTGGGGAGCTTTAGATTTCCTAACAAACCCGCCCAGGGTAGGGGCGAAGTTTGTGTTCGCCCTGTGGCCTTGGTGCCCGGGTGAGAGGGCGAACACAAGGTTCGCCCCTACCAGCCATGATTCGCGTTAGGGTTTTGTTAGGCACTTTTACGCGTGGAGTGGGCCTTGAGGGGGTAGGCGTGGGGGTGGGGAAAGCCGGAGCATCAGGCGGACGATGGACGATGGGGATATAGATAATCCGGTTCGACAACCAGTATCGTCCGTCATCTCCCGTCCATCGTCTACCGTCTAACCTCGGTCGTCTGCCGTGAGCTGCTTAGCACTCGGTGGGAGGGGGGCTGCTGGCTTTGAGGGCGCGGGCGATGCGCCGGGCTGAGACGATGAGGGGACGGGTGGCGGATTGGCGCAGGCGCCCCATGAAGCGCAGGACTTTGCGCGTCCAGCGGCCGAACTGGGCGTCGTAGCTGAGGGCGGCGGTTTGGGGACCCATGTCCACACCGGTGTCTTCGCGGAGGTACCAGCGGTGGTCCATGATCCAGAGGTAGAGGTCGCCCGCAGTGCGGCCGGTAAAGTCGGCCAGGATACGGTTCTCGTATATGATCTTCTCAAGGGGGCAGTAGATGTGGTCGTACCAGTCGAGCACCGCCTCCTCCCAGTCTATGGCGCGGTGCTGCTCGATGCCCATGTACCAGCGGTGAGCCGAGATGTGCTCGATGAGCACGTCGTAGCGGCCCAACGAGGTGAACTCGATACAGAAGTTTTCGCGCAGCTTGTCGAGCCTTGTCTGCTCCAGGAAGCGGGCGTACTCGGCGAGGCGCAGAAGGTCTTGCTGGTCTTTGATGGTGCTGATGGCGGGGAGAGGCACTGTGGTTGGGCAGTCGATCACTTCGGCATCTAGGTAATCGTATCCCTTTTCCTTGGCGACCGACACGCGGTGGTTGCCATCTTTCACGAAGTAAACGTTACCCACTTTATAGAGCTGGACGGGAGGCAAGGGCACATCGGTGATATTGGCGATATCGACGCTCTCCCAGCGGGGGCGGGTGAACGATTGGGTGGGCAGGAACCGGCGGTCGAAATCGCGGTAGCGGTCGACGCTGCCCACGATCTCGGAGAGGGGAACTTGCTGCATGCCCTGGTAGTACTGGCCCTGCATGGGCAGGGTGCGCTGCACGTCCTCGAATGAGAGCAGCCAGTTAGGCGTGCCCCGCATGGTAGAAGCTAACTCATGTATAAAGGCCTTACGCCTGGCCCGGTCGAAGTCGGCCTGCGCCTCCTGCGTTGCTTGCAGGGATGGCGTTGATCTTTCACTATCCATTTATTTTTTTTGCTCCAATTGACCATCGACCACTCGTGTCGTCGCGAACAAGGTCTATGAGGGCGTGGCCATATACATTTATTATCTCGGTGTCTCCATATTTGCTGTGGACCGGCTGCAGGGGGTCGTAGCGGTGGGAGTGTCCATGAAGGAGGAGGGCGGGTCTGAACCGCTCGAGGAACGGCAGAAGAGCTTTGAAGCCCTTGTGGGCTACGTCAGTGCCGTCGTGTATACCCCGTGGTGGGGCATGGGTTACCATTATGTCAAGGTAGCGCCCTGTCCTGACCTTCTCTCTTAGCAGAGCAGGACACAGGCGCAGTAAGTTCCATGTCGCCTGCTGCTCGGTGTACTGGTGAGGTCCATTGTTGTATAACGGACTCCCTTCCATACCAGCAAGTATCAGGCCATTATACTCGGCCACGCGCCCGTTCAGGTCGAAGGCGCCGGGGTACTCCTCATGGAACGGGTTCTTTTCCTCAAAGGGATCGTGAGGCGTGGAGCAGTGGTTTCCTAGAACGTGTACTAGGGGAACACCAATCATGCTCATGAGGAAATCAAGGTATCCCGCGGGCAAGTCTCCACAACTTATCACCAGGTCGATGGGCCCCAACCACTCCTTCACTGAGGCGTTATACA
The DNA here is from genome assembly GCA_045805005.1 of Chloroflexia bacterium. GTDB lineage: Bacteria > Chloroflexota > Chloroflexia > QHBQ01 > JADMIH01 > JADMIH01. The sequence goes on along the minus strand of JBJMMB010000481.1, from coordinate 324 downwards.
ACTGCGGCTCGACCAGGTCAGAAACCACCAACACTTTCATCTTCTGTTTTAATTCTACCTTACTCTTGTTAACAGCTTGTAAAGTCATGGTAAGGATATTATACCAGGGGCCGGGGGTCGGGGGCCGGGGGTCGGGGGCCGGGGGTCGGGGGCCGGGGGCCGGGGGATGGTGGCCGGGGGCCGGGGGATTCATCCGTCATGTGCGCTTCAGCAGTGCATCGCGCAATCTATACAACTGCTTCCCCAAGATGATGCACTCGTCGAGAATCGGACTCAATTCAGGACCTGAAACGAAAGCCAGTCTGGCCGCAAGCTCGAGTTGGG
>JBJMMB010000480.1:0-22905 GCA_045805005.1 Chloroflexia bacterium | reverse complement strand
TCCACGTGCGCCCCGGTGGAGAGGCCGGTGGAGCCGATATAACCTATAACCTGACCCTGGCTCACATATTGGCCCACGAACACTTTGTGCTGGCGGATCATGTGCCCGTAGACCGTGACGAGGCCATTGAGGTGGTCTATCATGACGCAGTAGCCGAGCCCATCGGTGCGCCAGCCCGACCATATTATCCTGCCCGAATCGGCGGCGTGGATGGGAGTGCCCGCGCTGATAGCGATATCCAGCCCGTTGTGGCTGCGGGTGAAGTACTGGGTAATAGTGCCGTTGACAGGCCACATCAACCTGCCGGTGCCCACTTTCGGCGGGTTGACCGGCCTGGGGGTGGCGGCGGGCACGGGTTTAGGCGTGGGCTGCGGGGGCCTTGGTAGTGACTGTGGGGGCTTGGGCGATATGGGTGCTACAGGCGCTGCGGCGCTCGTGTCCTGCCTGGGAGGCTGGGGGCGCGCATCGGGGCGCTCGGGTGGGCGAACTACTCCTCGGGCGCTGGGCTGGTCTCGCGGGGCCACCCGGGCTGCCATGACGGCCACCGGGCTCTCTTCCGGCGGGCTCCCGCCAGGGACCATGATCACCTGGTCGATCTTGAGCTTGCTGCTGACCGTCAGGTGGTTGGGCGCGTAGTCGAGGATCATCTGCGGGCTGACCCCCAGGCGGTTGGCTATCGCCTTGATCGTGTCGCCCTTCTGCACCTTGTACTCCATACCGGGCACTGGAAGCACGCGCAGCTTGGAGCCGGGTTGCAGATTGTCGGGGTGGGGTATGTTGTTGCTGTCAATCATGGTGGGCACGTCCACCCCGAAGCGGGCCGCGATATTCTTCAGGATGTCGCCGCGCCTCACCGTGTACACGATGGTAGTCGTTCGCTCGGGCATCATACCGTTGGGCACGAGCAGCGGTTGGCCCTCCTTTATGGCCCCGTCGGGCCCCAGGCCGTTGCCCTTGTAGTCGCTGATAATCGAGGGGTCCACCTGGAAAGCCTGGGCGATACTGTCCAGGGTGTCACCTTTATGGGCGACGTAGTACATGGCGTCTATGGGCGGCACGACCAGCACCCGGCCGGGCGCCAGGTTTTCCTCGGAGTCGTATATCCCGTTGGAGCCCATCAGCGTCTCGGGCATCAGTTTGAACTTCGCTGCGATCGACTCCACGGTATCGCCACGCGCTACGGTGTAGCGTGTTGCGTCAGTCGCGGCCGGGCCGTCTGTGGGCGGGGTGTCCGCGTTCGGTGCCGCGTTCTGCGCCGCGTCCTGGCCGGCGCTCTGGCTGTCATTCTGGGCCTGGTCCTGGGGGGTAGCAGACTGCGCGTTTCCCGCGTCCTGGGTAGCCGGGAGGCTAAGCGTCGTGCGGGGGAGGACCAGGTCGAAGTTCTGGTCGTCGAGCGCGGGCTTGCCATTGGTGGAGCTTGCATCCTCGTCGTGGTCGGTGCCTGTATAGGAATCGACGGCGGCCAGGCCGTGAGGGTACGCGCTCTGCACGGTGAAGGTCTTGAGGCCGCTCATGGCGACCAGCAGGCCCACTACGAGCAAGATGACGAGGTGGGTTGCGTATCGCGACACCCATTGCGCTGCGGCTCGCCGTGAGGCATGCGCGCCGGGCGTGCCGAGAGCCAAGCCGTTATCTTCGTCACCTATGAGCAGCATGGCGCGCTCGCGGGCGCTTTGCACGTGCCCGGTTGCCTGGGACACGGCGGTGCTAAGCCGCATGCGGTCGGTGAGCTTCCGGCTCGAGGGGTCTCGGGGCGCCGGGAGGGAGCCGGGCCTCAGGGAGAGGGCGGAGCCGGGCTGGGGGTCGGCGCCCTCGAGCAGATGCGCACCGCGGGGGGCGTGGAAAGCCCTATCCTGGTGCTCGGGATCCGCGTCCGAGGGGGTTGCCGGGCCTGCCACGCGGCCGCGCCTGTGGCTGCGCGTGGCGCCCGAGGGGGAAATAATATGCGGGTACTTGTCGCTGGTTTGAGGGGTTAGCAGGGACTTCAGGCCCTGCTGTGCATCGTCAATCGCGTGCCGGGTGCGGGCCTTTACCCTGAAACTGGGCATAGAGCGGCGCGGTTCATGGGGAGCGCTGCTCCCCAAATCGTGCCGGGTCTCCTTCTTATCGTCTGGGCGCGATAGATCGCGGCTCTCCCCACCCGAAGGACCCGGCGCCCCTCCTTTTGCACCCCCACCCCACAAGGGAGGGTTAGACATACGGTGGGTTGCCTCCTGGAATGATTAGGAAGTCAAAGTAAATATCGGTGTGCGCTCTTTCCTTACTAAGCAGTTGAGAAGCCCCTGCAACACAAATAGGGGTTTGCAAGAGACCATCAAAGGCGCGACAGCACAAGAAATGTCACCCCAAATAACTCGCTGCCATGCTACGTGCGGACGGTATGGCCGGTTCGCGCCCTACTCGACGGCCGCTCTGTCCTCTCAGATGGCCGTTTGGCCCGCCTTCTGCGGACACAAGGCGCATCATACACCATGCCCAGAGAGTTTGTCAATACTTTTATTGAAGTATTGCGAGCGCGGTAGATTGAGGTTCGGGGGAAGGGTTAAGACGTGGGAACACCCCCAAACCCTCGGCAGGGAGAGCCCTGCACCCCTCTATTGGAGAAGGGGAAGTATTGGGGACACCCCCAAACCCTCGGCAGGGGGAACCCTGCACCCCTTGGGAATATGGGGGGAAGGGTTAAGACGTGGGGACACCCCAGACCCCCGGCAGGGGGAACCCTGCACCCCTCTTTGATTAGACGAGCGGGCCGCTTAGGGGTTTGTCTTCCAGGCGGTTGAGGATGATGCGCACGGGGTCGCCGGGGCGTATCTTCATGCGCTGGGCGGCGTTTGAGTTGCGCACGGCGATTTCGAGCAGCCCCTCCGAGCCCATGAGCGCCACGGGCTGCCCTTCGCGCACGTCAGCGTAGGCAAGACCGAGGCCGAATATGCGGTGGTCGCCTATCTCCACAACGGGCGCGGCGGTGGCGTCCGCGAGCATCGGCCCAAGGAGCGCATCGGGGAGGTTGGTGATGATGTTGCCGAAGCGGTCTACGTGCACCACCTGGCCCAGGATGGTTGTGCCTCGGCCGGATCCCGCCACGCGGGGCGCGTTGAGGGGCAGGGTAACCAGGCTGTCTATGCGTATGCGCTTGCCCATTCTTTCGGGCTGCGCTCCGCTGGCAAGGTGGGTGGCCACGGGCACGAAGATGTCGCGGGCGTGGAAGGTGCTGCTCACGGTCGGGAGCCAATAGTCGGGGTTGACCAGGTGGTAGGCCTTCGGCAGGCCGTCCGATGCATGCCCCTCCGCTTCGGGGTAGTCGTGTTCCGCGCCCGCCGGCATCTCGGTCCCCGACTCGTCGCCCGCCCAGTTGGGGGCCACACCCCACATGCCGCCCGCCCATATCGGGGCCCTGTCCAGATTGGGATCGGGAAGCGGTATCTGCTCGGCCCTGAGGACGTAGGTGAAGATACCGTTATCGGGCCCGACGAAGATGCCATGCCGTGTCTGCAGCAGAATAGGCCGGCGCTCGCTGCCCACGCCCGGGTCCACGACCGCGATATGTATGGCGCTGGCCGGGAAATAGCGGTAAGCCCTGTACAGAATGAAGGCTCCCTCATGTATCTGCTGGGGCGAAACGTCGTGGCTGATATCCACCACCACGGCATCGGGTAGCAGGGTATAGATAACGCCTTTCATCGTACCCACGTAGCCATCGTACTGCCCGAAATCGGTGGTAATCGTAATAACCGGCGGCCTCTCGAGCCTCTCCAGTCTATCCTTCAACCCGGCCAGCAGACTCTCGTATATGTTAAGGGCCATGGTAGCCTCCGTTTCGGGTGCTGGGTGTTTGGTGTTGGGCGCCGGGCATGAGCCCCAGCAGCCAGCACGCTATCCCCTACTCAGCCATATCTCCCCAAAGATTTCGTCCTGCTCCGCGACGCCATGCTTGCGGCGTATTATCTCCAGCACAGCCAGGAAGAGCACAGCCAACTCGGTGCGCGAGCGGGCCGCGGCGTCCACGAACTCCTGCCCCATAGGGATGCGGGCCCCATCTTTGAGCGCCGCCAGGCGCTTGCGAAGGTGCGATACCTTCTCGGCCACGGTGATAGTATGCCCTCGCGTGGCGGTGCCGGCGGCAGGGGTCGCGGGCATGGCTAGCTGCATCCGCTTCTGCACCATACGTACCAGCCGGGCGAGCGTCACCCCGTCCAGGCCTGTGCCCAACTCCTCGGGGCCGGGGCGGGGCGGTTTAGGGATCTCCAGCGGGGCCGGGCGCTCGTATGACCTCAACCCCTCGGCCTCCCGGCTGCGCAGCCATTTTGCCGCGTCCTGCACCCGCTTGTAAGCCTCGAGCCTTCGCACCAACTCGTCGCCGGGGTCTTCGTCGTCCTCCTCGCTACGAGTCACCGGGGGCCTGGGCAGCAGCGCCTGCGACTTTATCCAGAGCAGCTTACTTGCCACCCACACGAATGAGGCCAGCGGGCCCGGCGGCATACCGGGGTGCGCCTCCAGGTACGCCAGGAAGCCCTCGGCCACCTCGGCCAGCGACACCTTGCTGATCTCAAGCTGCCTCCGCTCGATCAGCTTCAGCAGCAAATCGAGCGGCCCCTCAAATACTTCCAGCTTTACCTGGAAGGAGCCCTCAGTATTGGGTGTTGTGTGTTGAATGGTTTCCATCGGTTGGGTTGTGGGGCCTGCCCATGGCTCCTGATCCCTGATTCCTATTCAGCTTTTCTCGTCGGCTGTGCGCAATACGGTCAGGGCCTCATTAGATACGCTGTGTTTGTGGTGTGCGGCTATGAGCCATACGACATCCGCGCTACCTCCATGCTCCTCGACCAGACGCGCTCCCAGTTCAGCGTGGTGTCTACTCAAATAGAAGGGATAGCGCCATCCCATTTTGGATTTTGGATTAGACGCAAATCCAAAATCCCAATGAGGGTCCTCCAGCTTCCTCAAAATCCGCCTGCCGGGGCCGGCGGCCTTGAGGAGCACAATAGCCACCCGGTAGGGGAGGCTCACCGACTTGCCGCTGGCCGGGTCGTGCTTGCCCACGTCGTGCAGGAGGGCCGCCTGCCACACGTGCGGGTTGTCGCAGCCCGCCTCTCGCACCCGGCGATATACCTGGAACAAATGGTGCCGGTACTGCCCCGGCATACCCGCGAATAATTGGTACAGGCCGGGGCCGAGGACCGTTCGCGCCTCGGCTGTCTCCTCCTCGGTCAGGCGCCCCAGCAGCGCGGCGAAGAACTGTCGGGACCTGTAGACCCACCTGGGCACTTTGTCAGAAAAGGCCGCCGCCACCAAGCAGTACGTGCTGCAAGAGGCTAATCACAGGTAGCAGGGCCTGTTGTATGGGGTTGAGGGGGATCTGTAGTTGGTTACCGATGACAGGCAGGAAGAAAACGCAAGTCAACAGGATAGGGATGCTGTACCGGTATATGGGCTGCATTATCGGCACCCAGGCGTTAGGAAGTATCCCCGACAATATGTTGAACCCGTCGAGCGGGGGGATAGGTATCAGGTTGAAGGCGAAGAGCGCCAGGTTGATAGCTATCATGTAGTAGAGCACGGTGCTCGCCTCGCTGGAAATTCGACCTTCGCTGAATTTGTACAGGGGCGCGAGAACCGCGGCGAAGACCAGGTTCGATATGGGGCCGGCCACGGCCACGATCGACATACCCCGGCGGCCGAAGCGCAGGGCATAAGGGTTGACCGGCACCGGCCTGCCCCAGGCTATGAAGCCGATGCCCAGGGCGAGGAGCACCCCCAGGCCGAAGCCGAGAGGGTCGAAGTGTGAGGCGGGATTGAGCGTGACCCGACCCTCCCTCTGAGCGGTGGTATCGCCCAGCCTGAGCGCCGAATAAGCGTGCATGAATTCGTGGAAGGTCGTGCCAATCACGAAGCCCAGCAGAAATCCAAAGAAACGGGGTGCGTCAAACTCGAATGAAAGGGGTGCGTCAAACTCGAATGAATTGAACATCAACTTACGTGCTCGTCATGCCGGTCCACGCCACCCGGGCGACCGTGGGCGCGGGTTTCACCGGCGTATTCTATTTCGGGGTGGAGGTTGGGGTGGCCTATCTCGGTCAGGGCCTGCCGCACCGCCGGGGCTTGTTCGGCGGTGGGGTGAAGGAGCACCAGGGTCTGCCCGCTCTGCGACTTGCGGGCGCTCAACTCCTCATCAGTGAGCGACTGGCCCGCGGCCATGTGCCCGGTGGTCAGGTCCATCACCTGGTCGCTCCCCTCGACTCGGAACAGTATGGATACGTCCTCCAGGGGATAATTCACCCTCTTGAGGCAGCTCAACACTGTCTCTGCATCCAGCATCCCATCGTACTTGACGAGCATGGTGGGCTTGCCGATGATCTCTCCCTGCGCGGCTACCGCCGGCTTCCCCGCAGGGTGTGTGCCTTCGGTGTGTTCGCTGTCTGCCATGGGTGCTATCCTTTCGATGCGTAAGGCGTAAGGCGTAAGGCGTAAGGCGTAATGCATAATGCGTGGGGGTGGTGGGGTGGTAGGTTCGGTCCCTTCCATTTTACACTAACGTGGCGTGGTGTGCACCGTTCGGTAGCAAATACGCAATACGCAATACGCTCGCTAATCCACGAGCCTGTACTTAATCAAGGTCCAGATCACGGTGAGGGAGTCTTTCCAGGAGATTTTTTTACCCTCCCAGAACTCGCGGCCGGTGTAGGAAATGGGGACTTCGTAGATGCGGTTGCCGGTTTTGAGTATCTTGGCGGTGATTTCGGGGTCGAAGCCCCAGCGGTTCGACTTCAGCTTGAGCTTGTGGGCTATGTCGGCGGTGAAGACTTTGTAGCATGTCTCCATGTCGGTGAGGGTGGTGTCGAAGAGTACGTTGGTGATCAGAGTGAGGGTTTTGTTGCCCACGCTGTGCCAGAAATACATGGCTTTGTGCGGCCCAAGGAAGCGGGAGCCGTAGACCACCTTGCTGCGCCCTTTCTGGATGGGCCCGAGCAAGAGTGGGTAATCGGCCGGGTCGTACTCCAGGTCGGCGTCCTGGATGATGACCACATCGCCCGTGATTTTGGCGATGCCCGTACGGCAGGCGGCTCCTTTGCCCCGGTTCTCGGGGTGCCTGAAGAGCGTTATTACACCTTTATCTGCCAGCTCGACCAGTTGCTCCCACGTGCCGTCGGTAGAACAATCGTCCACCACGATGATCTCTTTGTCGAGGGGCACGGCCTGCACCCGTTCGATTATCTCCTTTATCGTGCGCGACTCGTTATAGGCGGGTATCACCACCGAAACCTTCAAATAAGGCCTCCCAGATCTAATTTTGAATTATGAATTATGAGTTTTGAATTCTGATATGAAGTACAATTCAAAACTCAAGACCAGATGGGCGCACCGCTCTCCTGTGCGGGATTCATGCGGGCGCGCAAATTGTACCATGAAGCTATGTGCGTATACAACAGGCGCGTAATGCGTAATGCGCTTTCATCTGTTGGAACTACCTGGAAAGACGTCTTGTTAAGCGTTCCCAGGGAATTCTTGAAAAACGCTTAGAAACAGGTTACAGTACAAACGTTCGCTAGAGCGTAGAAAGGCTCCACTCGCTCTCGCAGAAACCAAAGACACTCCTAACTCTTCGATGAGAAAGGAATTCTACGAGGTACATGACGCTTTTCCAGGTCAGGATGAGGAGGTTTCTATGAGCCCAAAGAAGGGATTCACAGACGAGGAACGGGCCGCGATGAAGCAGCGCGCCCAAGAACTGAAGGCGGACGCGGACAAGGCGGACGGGGAAAGCGCCGTGCTCGCGAAGATCGCCGAGATGGAGGAACCGGATCGCGCCATGGGCGAGCGGCTCCATGCTATCATCAAAGCCAGCGCGCCAATTCTCTCGCCGAAACTCTGGTACGGGATGCCCGCGTATGCCAAGGACGGCAAGATCGTCTGCTTCTTCCAAAACGCGCAGAAGTTCAAGACGAGGTACGCGACGCTCGGCTTCAATGACAAGGCGAACCTCGACGAAGGCGGCCTGTGGCCGGTCGCCTTCGCGCTGAAGGAGTTGACCGACGCCGAAGAGGCAAAGATCGTCGCGCTCGTGAAGAAAGCGGTGAGCTGAGGGGCTGAGGGCGCGCCGTCTGCGCGGCAGACAGTTCGAGGACCCTGCTGGCAATCAGGTCTTAGTCCTGAAACCAGGCCTGCCCTAATGCCTTACGTTTTACGAGTCCCCTCGCCTCAAGGTGAAGTAACGGCTATATACACGATCTTGGAGATCTGCCCCCTGGTGGCGTTATTGCCTGGCCTGAACTCCAGGCAGGCTGGACCGCACTCGTAGCCCGTGATGATGTTGTGGTGATAGGCCGTCTCTATGTAGGCGTAGAAGGCGTTGTCAATGGGCACGTCCCGGAAGGTGGGGGAGGGAGGGGTGTAGAGAGGCCAGGTCTCGGCCAGCACTACAATCTTGGCAAGTTGGCCCCTGGTTACGTTGTTGCCCGGGCGGTATTCGAGGCAGGCGGGGCCGCAGGTGTAGCCGGAGATGATGCCCCCGTTGTAGGCTGTTTCCACGTAGCCATAGAAGGCATTGTCGAGGGGCACGTCCCGGAAGGTGGGCGATGGGGGAGTATATAGGGTCCAACCCTGGGCCAGCACGACGATTTTGGCAAGCTGCCCCCTGGTGGTGAGGTTGTAGGGGCGGAAGGTGTTGTCGTTGTAGCCTGAGATGACACCCCGACAGTAGAGGTAGCGCACAGGCTCGTAGAAGTAGTCGGTGGGGTGGACGTCGGTGAACTGGATCGCGCAAGGGCTGGGAGTGACGCTTGGCGTGAGAGCGCCCGTTCCGGTAGGGCTGCTAGTTGGCGAGGGTGTGGTCGTGGGCACCGGTGGGGTGGAGGTACCGGTTGTGGTGGTATTAGTAGCTGTGGCTGTACTCTGGACGGTGCTTGTAGCGGTCCTGGTGCGCGTAGCCGTGCGCGAGAATGTGGCGGTAGGAGTGTAGGTGGCCGTCGAGGTGTTCGTCGCCCGCGGTGTAGCAGTGGCGGTGCCGGTCACGCACGGATTGGTGGCCTGCGTCACCAGCGTTTGATCAAAGTTACCGCCGGTGTCGCGCCCCGCACCCACTGCCCATATGTTGTCGGGAGCCAGGGCCACAACGCCGTTCAGGGCTGAGATGGCTATGTTGGGGTTGGTGTTCTGGGTCCAGGCGCTGCCATCCCACTGCATGATCACCATACTGCCACCGAAGTGTAAGTAGCCCACAGCCCAGGCCCTGCTCGCGCTGAGCACGCTCACGCTCACAAGCCTGGCGGCCTGCACGCTCGCGGCATTACCAGTAGTCCAGGACGTGCCGTCCCAGTGCAGGAGGGTTGGCCCTTCCCTGCCGGCTCCATTCGAATAGCTGCCGACGGCCCAGATGTCAGTTGCGTTCACAGCCGCAACGTCGTTTAGAAAGTCGTCGAAGCCCTGGTCGGGGCACGGAACCTGAGTCCAGGACGCGCCGTTCCAATGAAGGATGACGTTGCTGGTTTGGGACGATGCGGCGTAACCTACGGCCCATACGTCGGTTGGCGAGATGGCTGTCACGCCATTCAGGGAATTGGCCAGCGTGCCGGGGCTCGAGCATGGAACCTGGGTCCAGCTTGTGCCATCCCAATGCATGGTGAGGTCCAGGTTCTCCAGGCCAAGCGAGCCCACAGCCCAGATATCGTTGGCGGCGCGCGGCGATACAGCTTGCAGCCTTCCAACGAGGCCGGTGGGCACCACGCTCCAGGCGCTTCCATCCCAGTGTAAGGCCAACGTGTTATCCGAACCGTAGCCGACTGCCCAAACGCTATTGCTCGCGACGGCTGCCACGCCATTCAGGATGTTGGTCGCGGTGCCCACATTGGGGCTTGGCACTATCGTCCATGTCGAGCCATCCCAGTGCATAGTCAGTGTGTGGTATACACTTGCGGTCGCGTAGGCGCCTACCGCCCACATATCAGTGGGGGATACCGCGGCAATGTCGTTGAGGATGTTATTTGTATTGGCGATATTGGGGCTGCCAACCAGGTTCCATCCTGGCGCGCATGCCGGGACGGGCGTGGAGGTGACGGTACGGGCCTGCGTGAAAGTGCGCGTGGCGGTCGAGCTGGGGGTGCGGGTGAGCGTGGCTGTGGGGGTGGAGGTTGGGATGAGTGTGGAGGTGGAGGCCGGGGTGGGGGTAGATGTTGGGGTAGGGGTGGTGAATACGCCCCGGTCCGTGAAGAAGTCGCCTTGCCTGGTGCCCAGGCGGGTGTCCAGCCAGGCTGGCAGCACGTAGTCCGGGCCGTACACGAGACTGTTTCTAGAGCCCAGGTCGTCGATGCTCTTGAAGTCGGGAACCCTGTCCGGGTCGCTCGACACGTCGCTTACCCGGCGATTGGGGAGCCAGGTCTGGCCGCCATCGGTCGATTGGGTGTAAGCAATGTCGTAGAGGAAGGTGCTGCGGTCGTAGCGCCGGTCGTGCCAGGTGACGCCAACCAGACCGTCGGCGCGCACGGCTATGGTGGGCTGGAACTGGTCGATACCGTTGCCCAGGTCGTCGTCGTTTAGCCGGGCGGCTGAGGTCCAGGTTCCTCCCGCGTCGGTGCTCTTGCTGAATGCGATGTCGCTGTGTCGCCCGGCCCGCCCGCACAGCGTGGTCTGGGTCTCCCAGCGGCCGTCGTTCCACACGGCGTAAACCGTGTTCGGGTCATTGGGCGATACCGCGATGGACGGGAAATGGTTGACTCTCACCAAATTGCAGGCCGCGCTCCCGATCAGGGTCAGCTCGCGGTCTTTGTAGTCGGGCCTGCCCATGGAGGTGATGGCCGCGCCCGATATTAGTTTGTCGGCACTCCAGGTCTCGCCTCCGTCGGTGCTCCGGTCCAGGTAGAGCTTGGGCGGGTTGAAAATGTAGTAGTCGTCCAGTTGCTCGAAGGCCGCGTACACGGTGCCGTTGGAGGCTACGGCGACCTGGGGACCGTAAATGAACTCGTGGCCTGGGTCGGATATACTCACGTTATCGCTCCAGGTGGCCCCGCCGTCTCGCGAGTAGCGCATCTGCACACCGTCAGCGAACGGGTTAGCGTTGAGCGTTTGCAGCCAGACAAGGTAAAGGCTCCCCGCGAACGGACCCTTGGCGCTCGGGTCCACGGCGAGGTCGGTCTGGCTCCTCGATACTGAATAGTCAGATATTACCACCGGCATGGGCTGGCTCCATTGCAGGCCGTTGGTGGTGGTGAGCACGAAGTAGCCGCTCGTGGTCGAGCCGACGGCCACGCTTGAGTAGTATCCGGTGCCCCAGGCGTCGAACGCAACGTTGGCGTCGCCCAGTGGGGTCATAGGCTCCTTGGGCCCCCAGGGGCCCCGGAGGAGGCCTCCGGTCCAGGTGCGCCCGGCATCGGTGCTCGCGGCGTAGCCGCTGAGGCCCAGGTCGGGGTTGGAGCTATTGTACCCGGCGATTACGTTATTGGGGTTGGTGGGGTTTATGGCCAGCGAGAAGTTCTTCTGGGTGGAGGGTGTTACTGTAACGCGTGGGTTCACCTGAATATCGGGGCCCCACTGTGGCTCGTCCGCCGCCAGTGCGTGCGCGCTCGCCGCCATCCCCAGCGCCCGGCCGCCCGGCCCCACATCGGCGGATAGCAGCAACGCGACCCCGGCTACACACATAACCAGGGCCGCAACCGTTACGAACAAGCGCCTGCGCATTGCCGGTATAGAGCCTTTCCATGGGGGTCAGGGATCAGGGGTTAGGAGTGAGGGTCGTAGGCGGACCCTCATCCTCGTCGCTTCGCTTATAGATCAAAGCCCCTGATCTGTGCCCGTTAGAATTGATAGTACCACACAGGCCGGGGGAAAGGAAAGGCCGATAACTTTTGACATCACCTCCGCGCGGCGATATACTTAACATTTAGTAATTATGAACCATAAATTATGAGTTAGCCTCGACGCAATTCATAATTCATGACTCATAATTCATAATTCCGCAGGGGCGAAGTGAGGTTGTGAAGATGGACGACGAATGGCAGAAGTTGCCGGATAGTATGGAGGACCATGGAGAGGTAGACCGCCAGGATATTCACCCGGCCTCCAAGCAGGACGTAGAGCTATATATCCGTACGTACACCACCATGCTGCGCTCCTCAGGAGAGGTGAAAATTAAGGCGTTGGAGCAGGCTCACCTCAACGCGGACTCGGCTCTGCATGTGAACGCCCGCGACCGCGCGCCCGATATGTCGGCTTTCTTCTACTGCGTGCAGCGCCTCCCGGAGTGCATAATGCACGTGCGCCGCGTGTTGATGGGGCAGTCTGCCGACGTCTTTCATAAGCATGGGTTCGACGTTGAGCAGTGGGAGCCGGTGACTTCGCCGGGCCGCCGCAGGCGCTGGTTCTACGACAGCAAGGAGACCCTCGCGGTCTACGTCTCCTCCGCCTCCGATGTGGACGACCTTATTCCCACGCTCACGGGCTTCCAGATCGAGTGGAACAAGTTCCACAGGCTCTTCAACGATGAGCCCAATACGTTAGAGTTGCTCGCCACCCTACATAAGGCCCCACCCGCCCTCTACGATGAGATGGTCAAGCTGCTGTCGAAGCGCTTGCTGATTAATCCGGAGGACTGGTCGCGCCTGGATCTGCTATGGGGCGACCAGATATGGCAGTCCCTGCGCCTCATGGCCCAGGCCGACAAGAGCTTCACCGTGCGGATGCTCGGCGGCACATATATAGGTTACGCCAAGGCCACCGAGGAATGGTGGGCCCCAGTCGACCGCCTGCTCGAAAGGCGTAACCTTAGCGACAGGCCGGTCTATTTCGTCTCTTCCAACATCCACGCGCTGGTCAACCTGCTCGGGGGGAGCATCCTGCGCGAGCGGGACAAAATCGAGGAGTTCATCCGCGAGTACGGCGACCCGGAGTTGAAGGCCGAGCACGAAAAGCTCCTCAAGGGCGAGGTGCGCTCGAGCGTGGAGAACCTGCTCTACTACGCCTCCCGCCGCTACTACAACGAGACCGAGGCGGGCCGCGAGGCCTACCTGGGCCGCACCCGCCACGAGGAAGAGCGCGGCATCCACTATCTCTCCAGCCAGGAGGGGATGCCCATAGACGCCCAGGTTATCGAACTGGCACGCTTGCGCCCGGAGGACTTCGACCCGCGGATAGGGATAGACGGCCTGGAGAGGCTGGCGCAAAGCAAGGCTATCATCCTCAATATTGACTACCCCCTCGGCCTCGCCGCCTACTACATCTTTGTGCAGATAGCCGAGAGCCTCAGCAACGTGCGCGGCGTTTACGTCCTGGGCAAGGCGGCCACCCTCAACGGGCGCATAGGCGACGTCATGATCAGCGACTCGGTCTTCGACGAGCACACCCAGAACACCTACTGGCTGAACAACTGCTTCACCGCCGCCGACGTGGCCCCCTTCCTTGTGTACGGCTCGGTGCTCGACAACCAGAAGGCGGTCACCGTGAAGGGCACTTACCTTCAAAACCGCCCTTACCTCGATTCATATTATGGGGAGAACTACACGGTGGTAGAGATGGAGGCCGGCCCTTACCTGAACGCTCTCTACGAATACACCTACCCCACCCGCCACCCCACCGGCGAGCACGTAAACTTCACCAAGCTGCCCGTAGATGTGGGTTTCCTCCACTACGGCTCAGATACTCCCTTTACGAGGGGCAAGAACCTGGGCGCGGTCCGGCTCGCATACCTGGGCATGGACTCGGCTTACGCCCCCTCGGTGGCTATCCTGCGCCGTATCTTCGAGTTGGAGCTCTCCCAGCAGTCCGGCCCGGTAGTGCCCGCCGGCTCTTCTACGGTAGAGCCCGAGCGTGCCCACGGCAAGAAGACCGCGGTAGGGGCGAAGTAAGAGTATGCGGATCGAGGACCTCCGGCCCGACGACGAGCAAGCCATAAGGCAGGTCGCGGCCCTGCTGGTGGAGGGGTTTCGAGAGCATTGGCCGGACGCCTGGCCCGACATGGAGTCGGCGCTTGCTGAGGTTCGCGAGTCGTTTGAGGAGGACCGCATCAGCCGGGTGGCGGTCGAGGACGACGGCACGGTCGTGGGCTGGATCGGGGGCATCGAAGACTACGACGGCAACGTATGGGAGTTGCACCCGCTGGTCGTGAGCGCTGCTCGCAGAGAGCAGGGGATAGGGAGGGCCCTGGTGGCCGACCTGGAGCGGCTCGTCACGGCTAGGGGGGCTTACACCTTGCGCCTGGGCACCGACGACGAAGACAACCAGACCACCCTCTCCAGCGTTGACCTCTACACCAACACTTGGGAGCAGATCGCCAATATCAAGAACCTCAACCACCACCCCTACGAGTTCTACCAGAAGCTAGGCTTCACGATAATTGGCGTGTTGCCCGACGCCAACGGCCCCGGCAAGCCCGATATCTACATGGCTAAGCGCCTGCGGGGGTAGCGAGGGGTCCGGTATTTCTATTTCTCAATTACAATTGACTTTGCCGCATAGAAATGCTTATACTTACATTTGATGCGCCCATAATGGTGCGAGGATTCCGTCTTGGGATACCGGCGAAGTGAGGGGGGCCGCTAGCGGCTAAGCGCCGCCCCCTTGGGAAGGGCTTCCGCTATTATCCCTAACTCTTTACTATAACCAGGAGTACCAGGCTTGAGTTCCAAACAAGGCACACAACCACCCTCCGCTTCCCGCAAGCAGAAGCCAAAACAGCAGCAAACATCCCAACCAAAGCAGTCGTCCCAACCAAAGCAGTCGACCTACGCCAACAGCCCGCAGATGCAGGCAGTGCAGGAGGCCCGGCGCGAGGCCGCGAAGGAGAGGCAGCAGGCAGCACAGGCCGCCGCTCAACGCCGCCGGCGCACCGTCAGAATGCAGCGCATCGCCATAGTGGCCGCCATCGCCATCGTGATCGTTGGTGGTATTACTGCCTATTTCGTGAACGAGGCGAATAAGCCCGGCGATCTGGTGGCCCAGCAGCCCAGCCCTCACCTGGGCAGCGAGACCGAGGCCCACGCCGCTTATATTACGGATCCGCCTACCTCCGGCCCGCATGTGCCCTCGGTGCCCGATTGGGTGGTCTACGACAAGCCGATCGCGAAGGAGTTGCAGGTGCACGCGCTCGAGGACGCGGGCGTGGTCATCAACTACCAGCCTAACCTTGATAAGGCTACCGTCGACCGCCTGGCCGCCCTGGCCCGGAGCTACAACACACAAGTGCTTATGTCGCCGTACGATAACCTATCCAACCCCATCGTCCTCACCGCGTGGCGCCGCATCCAGCGCTTCAACACGTTCGATGAGGTCGCCATCAAACGATTCATAGATGCGTACAGAGGCATAGACCACCATAAAGAAAGCGGCAGCTAGGTAAATAGCACAAAATAAAAAGGCCCCGCGGGGCCTTTTTATTTTGTGCTGAAAACTAAAGAGCATCAGAGCCTGAGGACGAACAGGGAGGTTATCGCGCCCGCGGGGTGTTCGTTGACGGGCTCCCAGGTCTGGCCGCGATTGCCGCTCTCGAAGAGGTATCCACCGGCGGTGGCCGCGTAGAGCCGGTCCCGGCGCTCGGGGTCGCGGGCGATGGCGGCGATGCCGCCGGGCTGGGGCAGGTCCACGGCCTGCCAGGTGTCTCCTCCGCCGGGGCTGAGGAACAGGGCCGAGGCGGTGCCCACGACCAGCGTGGGAGGCGTGTCGCGCGGACCGGATATGGCCGCTATGGCCGTGCCCTCCGGGGGCGAGCCCGGCAGCAGATCCCACATGCGGCCTCCGTCCGGGCCGATTTGCACGCCGTCTGATGTGGCGGCGTACAGGTCACCCGACCCGGTCTCCTGGGCAAGGGCCTGCGGGCCGCTGATCGCCAGGTGCTGCCACTCGCCCTGTTCGGGGTTTCCTACGAGCAAGGATGTAGTTCCATCTTGCTCAAGCAGCGCGAAAAATCGCTGCGTATCGAGGAGGTCCTGGGCCATGTGCCTGACGCTGCCGCCTTGCATTATCCCCGGAAGCACGCCCCAGCTCGTCCCGCCGTCTACCGAGGCGGCTATGCCTCCGCCGGCCATGCCCACGTAGAGCCGCGATGGGTCGCTCTCGAAGCCGAGGATGGAGGTGACCGGCGCATCGAGGGCCGTTTCCCAGGCCCGGCCTCCGTTCTCGCTCAGGAGCAACTCGCCGGCCTCCTGGTCGCCTTCCACGCCCACCGCGGCAAGCAACCTCACGGGCGGACCCGGCTCGGCCCAGGATGCGACTACGCGGCGTCCCTCCAGCACCCTCCGCCCAGGCAGCCATTCCATTGCGGTGCCGGGTTTATTGAAGATGTAGAGCCCGTCCTGCGCGCACGCATAAATGGTGGTCACGTTAGCCATAGGGTAAACCAAGCTCCTTCCTGAGGCCCTGCACGGCTGTCGCTGCGTCCTCGCCCAGGTAGACCCCGCCCAGCCGCTCCACGATAGGGGGATACCTGTTGAACACCTGCCCGCCGTATGTGAGCAATGGCGCCCGCCCCTGCCGAGACCGCAGCTCATCCAGGAACTGCCGGAGGCTGTACAGGTTCGCCCCGGTCTCGGCCCGCGTCGCGGAGATGCACACCGCGTCCGGCCATATCGATTCTATCATCCCCTGGAGGCTTTCCAGGGGCACGTTCTGGCCCAGGTAGACGACCCTGAAGCCCGCGCGGCGCAGGAACACCGCCAGGAACAGCGGGCCAAGCTCATGAAGCTCGTCAGGGGCACACGCGACCAGCGCCAATGGGCCATGCGCGTTGTAGGGGCTGGAGTGGAAGAGGTTGGAGAGACGGTTGCGCACGAAGGCCGATGCGAAATGCTCGGTGGCCACGGGTATCGTGCCGTCCAGCCACCCCTCGCCTACCTGCACGAGCGCCGGTTGGAGCAGTTGCATGCACACGTCTTCGACGCTGTAGAGGCTCAAGGCGTCGGCCAGCACCGCCCCGGCTCGCTCTTCGTCCACGGCCTGGAATGCCTCCATCAGGGCCGACCGCAACGCCTTGAATGACTTGACCCCCAACTCGTCGCCGGTAGGGAGGATGGCCGGACGGGGAGCGCTGGGCGCGGCAGGCACCGGGTGCGTGGAGCCGGGGTCGCCTCCCATGTGCATGAGCAGCTCGCAAGCCCTGCTGATGGAGAGCCCTTCATCGAGCCTGGCCTTAAGCCACTGGATGATATCAACGTCCCGCTGTGAGTATAGGCGGTATCCGCCCTCGGTCCGCTGGGGTGCGATCACGTGGTAGCGGCTCTCCCACCGGCGCAGAGTGTCTGCCGGTATGCCTGTGAGGCGGGAGACGGCTTTTATGTTGTAGACCGGCGCGTCTCTCTGCGAGTTCTCGGGCTGGGTCAATTGCAACCTCATCTGTTTCGCATCCACTCTACCACGCGGTTCAATGTTTGTCAACGGTTTTCCTAACTTCGAGCGGTCCTGTTCAGGGCACCTGGGTTCTATACTGACGCTAATTGGCCGCCGCGATTGTAGGGGCAAGCCCCTGTTGCCTGTCCTGCTTGTGAACCGCGAAGGCCGGGGTTAACGAACAGGGCAGGCAACAGGGCCTGTCCCATACGCATCAAGCTAAGCGATGGTGCATGGGAAAAAAGGTAATTCCTGTAGGGGCCGGTCTTGTGCCTGCCCTGTTTCCCTATCCCGACCTTTGCGGTACACGAAGAGGGCAGGCACAAGACCGGCCCCTACACAAGGACCTATTTCGGGTCTGTAAGGCCCTCCCGTATATACATCGGTCCTTAGCTTGATGCGAATAGGCAGGCAAAAGGGGCCTGCCTATACGGGTTTGGGAGGTAGGCAAGCAGGGCAGGCAACGGGGGCCTGCCCCTACGGATTGGGGTGATAGGGGAACGGGGGCAGGCAATGGGGGTTGTCCGCGGCCCCGTGGTCTGGTCTGATCCTGGCATCGCTTATAATGAAGCGATGAGGTTGAAGAGCAGGGTGGGCGGGCTGCCGGTGCTGCTGGGCCTGGCACTTATCGCCGGCGGGGTGGCCTGGTGGCTCTCGGGTGGGGCGCTGCCGGGTGTGCTGGGTGGGAGCGTGGGCGGGGATAGCCCCGGCCCGTGCGGTCCCGGCTGGCGGATAGTGGAGGCGGCCGATCCGAGTAAAGAGTACAACGAGCTACAGGCCCTCGCTGCCGTTTCCACCCAGGACGTGTGGGCCGTGGGCACCTACGCCACGGAGGAGTTCGCCCAGACCCTCATTGAGCGCTGGGACGGCACTCGCTGGTTCCACGTGCCTAGCCCCAGCGTCTCGGGCTACAGCAACCACCTGCACGCGGCAGCGGTCGTGTCCTCGACCGACGTATGGGCTATAGGCGGCTCCCACAGGGGCACGAGCCTGTGGCGCACTCTCGCCCTCCACTGGGATGGCCGCGAATGGTCGGTGGTGCCAAGTCCAAGCCCCGCTCAGATCAGCATCCTCAACGCCGCAGCGGCTCTCCCCTCCGGCGAGGTGTGGGCTGTTGGCGAGTACTCCACGGGCAGCCAGGGTGTCGGGTCGCAACCGCTCATCATGCGCTGGAACGGGCATGACTGGAGCGGGGCTGCTACTCCCCGGGCAGGTCGCGGCGGCACTCTCAACGGGGTGGTGGCCATCTCGCCCGACGATGTGTGGGCGGCAGGTTCTCGGGAGGACGCCTCGGGCGGGCAGCCGAAGCCCCTGGTGATGCACTGGGACGGGCGGGCTTGGTCGGTTGTCGAGGTGCAAGGCGCGGGCGAGCTTTGGGCCATGGCGGCGGTTTCTCCGAGCGACGTCTGGGCAGTAGGCAACAACGGCCCGCAGAGCCTGACAATGCACTGGAATGGCAAGAGTTGGAGCCCGGTACCCAGCCCCAACCCGAGTACGGGCGGCAACAACCTGGCCGGCGTGGCGGCCATCTCCACCCGGGACGTGTGGGCCGCCGGCTCTCAGGGGAGCGGAGACTCCGGCCAGACGCTGGCGTTACACTGGGACGGTTCCCGCTGGCAGCCGGCCCCAACCCCTAACGCGAGCCGTTACCTCGACTCCTTCCTGGCGGTGGCGGCGGTGGGCGGCAACGTCTGGGCCGCGGGCAGCTCGATCACCGACGCGGTGGGCACCAACAAGACGCTGGTGGCGCGGTACAGTGACCCGTGCCGTTAGGAGGAAGGAGTTCAGCTAGGGTTTCTTATGCAGGAGCGCACCGAGGCGGCTGAGTTGCACGTCGTTGCCGCCTGTGGCCTCGGGATGGTACTCGAAACGGGCTCGCTCGAAGTATTGTACGGCCAGAGGTTGGCCGCTCGTGGTGTCGATCAGCACCGGAGTGATAGGATTGCCGAAGATGGACAAGCCGCCATTGTTCTGCCAGAACGTGGCGAACTTCTCAGGCACGTCGATGCTCGACTGGCCTACCTGGAACGTTACCGGTTCGCCTTGCAGGCCCTCCGGCAGCGGGTTGGCTGGGGCTCCCTCGACAGGGACCTCCACCCCTATCGTGCCCAACAGCACCTGCGCGGGCTGGCCGTTTGCCCCGGGGTGCAACTCGAAGCGGGCTCGCTCGAAGTATTGGACCTGTATGGGCCCCTCTTTGGTGTCCATCAGGATGCGGGTGCTGATCGGGTAGCCGAAGAGCCGGGCGCCCGAGTGGCTGTCCCAGAAGCTGAGGAAGGGCTCGCTAACGGTAAATCCGGTCTCCGGGAAGAACCGCCCCGGCCCGGCTTCGACGGTGGCTGCCGCCGTTGGCCTCGGCGTGGACGGGGGTACGGGGGTCTGTGAGAGGGGCGCGCCGCGGGCGCTGAGGAAGCCGGACAACTGGGGCCAAATGAAGTAACCGGCAAGCGCCACCACGGCCAACGCCAGCACCGGCACCACGAGCCAGCGAGCGCGCATGCCCCGCCTGGACCGCGCCACGGCCTGCTGTTGCTGCTCGATTGGCGGCGCTATCTGCGGGACCTCGGACATCATCAAGCGCAAATGCCACGCCTCTTCGTTGCGCGGCTCGCGGTCCAGAACCCGCTGCACCAGGGCCTTGGCTGCGGCTGTGTTGCCCCTGCGGTGGTCCTTTTCGGCCTCCCTCAACCACTGCCGGACCTGGTCGTCGCCGCTCGGGCCCGCGGTCATGGGCAGTTCCAGCACCTTCTGGCGGCTTGCCTGCCCGGCGCCCTGCGACTCCCTTGTTTTCGCCTGTGCCCGCTCCCTCTCCTCGCGGCGCGTGGCGTACGAGTGTATGAGGCTCGCCGCCGCCAATTGAGCCTTGACCTTTATCCCCGGTGCCTGCTCGGTGGCCGCGCCCCGGGAGGTAGTTGCCGTCCTGCCCCCAGGGGCCGGGCTCCTGAATCGGACCATCAAGACCGCCACCCAACCGGCGGTGACGGCGAGGAACCGCTCCCACAGCCCGGGCTGTGTGGGGCTTGCCGCGGGAGCCGCCTCCGACGGACGCGTTTCCACCACAGCATGGGTCTCTGTTACCGGTTTAGCCGCCTGGGCCGCTTGCGTGGCCTTACTTGCCTGCGCTGCTTGCGCCGCCCTGGCTGCTGCCTGCGATACACGATTGGCCTGGGCCGCCTGGGCCTCGCGAGACTCCGGGTTGACCGGGGTTGCAGGTTTCCGGACGGGCTTTTCTTGTGCCGGGGCCTGGCCCTGTTGGGTCTTCACGTGCCCATTGCTTCGCGCTCCCATAGCGCCCGCTCGTGCCCACACGTTTGAGCCGGCCGACTTGAGATTGCGTACGAAGGTCGCGTCCGCGTAGCGCACGAAGACCACCCCGGTCAGGTTGGCCCCGATCGCGCTCAGCGTGGCCACTGTGCGTTTCATTGACCGGCGCTTGGTCTCATCGGCCACCGCGAGTAAAACCACGTCGTCCACCGCCGCGGCCAATCCAGGCCCGAGGCCATAGTTCTCAGATCCCACCGGAGGGCCCGCGATGACCACCAGCGAGGCTCGCGCGCCGGAGCGCTCGACCACATGGCGCAGGTGGGCGCGGGTGATGGGGGTATGGGTGGAGATAGGGGTACGTCCGGCGGGCAGGACGTAGAGGTTGGGCACCGACGGCACGAGTTGCAGCAGCACGTTGCCCGCGGGGTCGGCTAGCGCGTCGGTGAAACCCTCGTGCCCGCCCAACCCGAGCGACCGGCTGAGGTCTGCGCTGAAACGGTCGGCATCTATCAGCAGGGTGGGCCGGCCCGATAGAGCAGAGGCCGCTGCCAGGTTGGCCCCCGCGGCCCCCGCGAACGCGGTGCTTGACGGAGAGCAAACCAGCACCGAGCGCCCGCCCCTCCCCCTGCTCAGCGACAGCAGACTGTGATCGGCCCCGAAATAGGCCCCGGCGAGTTGCGTCTGGTCGCCGTCGAACAACGAGAAGGGAGTGGAGCCGCTGCCGTTGGCGCTAGTCTCCACGGTGGCAAGCACAGGCGCGGGGGTGATGTGGGCAACCTCGTCTACGGTCTTGACGTTGTCAATGAGGAGTTCAATGCCGGCGATGCCAATCAGGCCCCAAACGAAGCCCCCAAATGCGACGATCAAAGCCACAGGCCAGGGGTTTGTGTGGTTCTCGCTCGCGACAAGCCAGCTCACGAGCGTCGCGCAAGTGACCGTGGCGACGAGGGGCCACACCCACCGGCGCAATATCTGGCTATAACGTCTTAGTTCAAGGTCCACGTTAAGTTCCGTGGGGCGAGCCACAGGGGGCCATCTTCCCGCCTGTCAAGTCCAGAAGAGTGCTGCCAGGCACATAAATGCGGGTCTGGCGTCTCAGCTCTGCACTCAGAAGCTACGAGGGTTAACGCAACGAAGGCCGAGGGAGTTGAGCAAGGGCCTGAATCGCTGCTCCTGGAAGCTTCTTGGCTGGGCCCTTCCGAAAAGCGGGAGAGCAGGCGATTCCACTCTCCTCACCGGCCTCTCTAGTTTACCGTTGGGCGGTGGCCTTGTCAATCGCCCTATCGGGTGATAAAGCGCGCTTTCATGCGTAGATTACAAAACTGAAAGACGGTGGAGGGGACTTTTGTCTTACTCCGACTCGCTTGACATATGACGGTGCATACATTAGTATAGTCGTACCTCCAGTATCGGCTCTCGCCCTATAAGCAGGGCCGAAAACTCGCTAACAGGCAGGCATGCATTTATGGAAAGCCAGCCGCTCGCGGTAGTAGTCTTGGCAGCGGGTCTCGGGAAGCGGATGGTCTCCCAGCAGTCCAAAGTACTGCATCCGCTTGCCGGTTTGCCCCTCGCCGCGCACGTTCTGCGTGCCCTCGCCCCTCTCTCTCCCTCGCGGACCGTGCTCGTGGTCGGCCACGGCGCGGAACAGGTGCAAGACGCCCTCGGCCATAACTACGGCGATGGCAACCTTCCGCTTGAATACGCCCTCCAGTCCGAGCAACTGGGCACCGGCCATGCGGTGCTCATGGCGGCCCACCTGCTCCAGGAGCACCAGGGCCCGGTGCTCGTGATGTATGGCGACACCCCCCTCTTGCGCACGGAGACCCTCTCCGCCCTCCTGGCCCGCCACCGTCAGATGAGTGCTTTCCTCACGGTGCTCACCTGCATCGCCTCCGACCCCACCGGTTATGGACGCGTGCTGCGTGACCAGAATGGCAACCTCATGGGGGTGGTCGAGGAGCGTGCTGCTACCCTGGTGCAGCGGGCCATCTCCGAAGTAAACAGCGGCGTCTATTTGTTCGATTCCGATTGGCTCTGGTCGCATCTCGACATGGTGCAACTCAATGCCCAGGGGGAATACTACCTGACCGACCTTGTGGGCATGGCTATCGAGGAGGAGCGCCTTCGCCGCCCGGTCCGCTCGGACGGCACCCGCCGCGGCCCATCGGGGGTTATCACTTTCACCCTCGAAGGGCTCGATGAGACGATGGGCATCAACTCGCGCAATCAGCTCGCCTTGGCCGAGAAGATGGTGCAGGCCCATCTGCGGCAGAAGTGGATGGAGTCGGGCGTGACCATGCTCCTGATAGATTGGTTGTTCGTCGTGTTGGTATTGATTTT
>JBJMMB010000479.1:0-13306 GCA_045805005.1 Chloroflexia bacterium | reverse complement strand
CAGGAATTCTTGATATGGCGGCCACAAAGATTGAGGGCTTCGCGGGTTGCGAGAGCACCCGCCCCTCATGGGGCCCCACAGCTAGCGGTGCGGAGCACCCTGGCCTCATGATTGGACTGGCGGGCGTGGGGTACTTTTGTTTGCGCCAACTTAATCCCCAGGTGCCATCCGTCCTGCTGCTACAGCACGAGCCATTTGGCTCGTAACGCCGTGTGACGTCCGCTTGTTAGCAAGAGGCCAGTACGCCGGTTGATTGGGCAACTAGTCCTTTGGGAAAATCTGGTAGGTTATACCCCCAACTACAATGCCGTCTATCAGTTGGCGCACTACGATGTTCAGGCTCTCCTTATTTGGGCTCGCCTCACGCAGCTTCTGGATCTCAGCCGCCAGCTCAGCGGCTGTGAAGTCTTCGCCTCGCAGCAACCCGATTTTGACGTCGTTTTGCTTGTGCCGGTGGAGCGGGAATGCCGCGCCCGGCTTGGACAGGAAGCGAACACCCCAACCCTTGTCGGTAAACATCGTGGGAAGTTCCACCTCAATCTTAATGACGACCTCACGGTCATGAGGATTGCGCGCAACGAAGCTGCGACCGTGGGCGAAGGCTGCGGCAAGATCGTCCGCGTTTGCCACCTCGATGCAAACAACAGAGCGCAGCGCAATGTTGTTGTCGAATGGCACTAAGCGCCATAAGGGCACCGGCCCGGTCGCGCAAGGCAGATTCGATTTGGCGTCGATATTGCTTAGATCGTCCGTCGCGCTCACACTCATCAGCAAGCAGTCCTCCTTCCCTATAGGGGTCCACTTGAATGGGCCGGCAATCGCGCAGCCCTGCGGATCGAGCGGCCCGAGCGGGAAAGGATCAGGGTCCATCGGCGTCCAGGCCGGATCCTGTGGCCCTTCCCAATTCAGGCCGACGGCGGTCCGGCAATGGTAACCCCTCACCTCGATACCGGTAGCGTGTTCGTAGCCCCGATTCTTGATGAGGACGTACGCATAGTTGGGGTGACCGACAATAGGAGCCTCATGACACCGGTTTTTGAGGAGGTCTCCGTCGTCATGTGTGCGGTTCCAGACGGAGTAGTTCTCCCAGAAATCCTCCATAAAGGGACAATACTCGCCTTTGCGTCCGTCATCTATGTACACGTCCACTGCCGGAACGCTCGATACCATGACAGGCTCCGGTGTATTCGGCAAAGGGTAAAGTCCCTGCTTCTCAAAACCCCAGCGGATTATTTTGTTGAGGGCCCCGCCGGGCTCTCCACCGATTTCAGGGGGGTGCGGTCGCTGTGCGGCTTCGAGCTTCTGGAGCTGGGGGAATGCGAATGCGTAGCCATTGGGGTCGCGAGGGAACATATCGGACTGGATCAGCGCGGTAACGAAGTCGTAAACGTCGGCCGGAACCACATTCTTGACGGGTAGGATACCGATCGCGTGAATTATGAGATAAGCCAGGTAGTGAGCAGCGTACAGTTGCCGCGCCAGATTCTCCTCGCAGGCACAATGGCGGAAGCCGCCACCGGCCGCCTGGTAGATTCGGAACATGGTCGTCGACAAAATCTGCTCCCTTTTGTAACCGTCGTTGGCTGACCCGTCCGCTCGATCTATCCGCCCGTTCCAGGCCCAACCTTCTTCGACTCTCTTATCGTGGCGGCGCCCATATTCGGGAAGCCACGGAAACGAATCGTAGCGGGGCTCTTTATCAGCCTCGGCGTCCGCACCCGCGCCATTGTTGCGGTTCGCCTCGGGATCACCGGCCGCTGACAAGGGATCACAAAGAATAACGGCCAGGGAATCGCCGGCGCTGTGCGCGAAGCTAAAATTGGGCGAATGCATGCGGTCCAGGAGCAAGGCATGGCAAAACTCGTGTATGACCAGCCTGCGGTCGGCGGCGTTGCCCACGGCGAAG
Organism: Chloroflexia bacterium; assembly: GCA_045805005.1. Taxonomy (GTDB): domain Bacteria; phylum Chloroflexota; class Chloroflexia; order QHBQ01; family JADMIH01; genus JADMIH01. Next base: position 11,400 of record JBJMMB010000479.1, on the reverse strand, counting down.
CTATGTACCTCTCGACCGAACGAAAAGCCGGCCACGCCATTGCTTCTCGAGTTCCCTGTGGTTTGAGCCGTCAGGCTGTTCTCAACTAGAAATTTCTGGTCCACCGGTATCGGATACTCGGTGCCGTCAAAGTAATCGTCGTCCCCTTTCAGCTTCCCTTCCACCTTGAAGCCCATGTTTCCCATCATACGGAAGAGTGATTCGAGGTGGTAAAATGCATTGACCGCCGAAAACAGCTCAGTGGACACGTTGTACGTGAAATCCGCGGCATCTATATCCGAGGGAACCCTGGGTGGGGCCGGCAAGTTCGTACCCGTTTCGAGCGTAACGAAATCACCTTCCAGCACCAGGACCCCGTTTTTGGGCGCGTCAACACAAAGTCCGACCTTGGTGGCCTGGTTGTTCAGGGTGGCCATTGGCGCGCTAGCCTTCAGCTCGGTATCGCCCGTGCTGGTTATGGGGTCGGTTAGAAATACGCTGCCTGTTGCATGGTAAGGCGGGCACGCGAGGGAAATCAATAGCCGTGTGTACAATATCTGGCCGGATGCTACCTCGACGAAAACGCGCCACGGGGAATCACCGCAGCCGGTGGAGTCGGGTAGCTTAATTATGAATTCCCGTACGACATAGTACCCTCCGTCGCGGGGATGTTTATCCTTGCCAAGACCGAACTGGATTACGTCGGGTAGATCTAACCTGGGGGGGTTGTCCTGACAGCGACCTGGCTTGCCGCGGTGCAGCACGTCGTCCGGGGGCGTATCCGCCGCGCGCCGGTCTGCGTCGTACTTAAAGATTCGTAACCCGGTGTGGAGGATTTCAGGAAGCTCGGTCCAATCGGGAAACCCAAGGTTAAGAGCAACCAACCGCGCCGTGATTGTATAAAGGGTCTCTTCCTTAGGGGACTTGAGCTGGTTGCCTAAGCCTAATGAGTCTTCGGACACATCGTAAAGGAAGAAGTCTGCCAGCCCGGTATTCTCGAACCCCGCCCGTATCGGGGCTAAGTCATGCTTAATTATGCGCCCCACCTCACGCTTCTTTATGCACCCCAAAATGCGGATGTCATCATCGTCCTTTCGCTCGTAATCGGGCTTTGCCGCGTTATCGATCTCTTGCTCGTCATCAATCTTTGCAAAAGTCTTGTCAAGATTGGTTATCTGCCTGGGCGCGACCCCGGGGTCAAGCGTGCTCTTCGAACTCGTGATTTGCACCTTACCGCCGAGACTCTGAATCGTAACCGACAAACCCGCTTTCCAGACCGGCAAACCAAAATAGGTTTGCACGTAATTCACAACAGTTATGCGGTTAAGCCTTTGCGGGGGTTCGACGCGGCGCAGAAGGCTGTCCTTGGCAGTAAAATCGGCACGGTTATCGAGACCTGTCTCGACCCGTATGGGATTCAGATTCAGGGGGTCCGGCTGGTGGTCCACTAACGTGGGCAACATCCCTTCGAAATTGCCCTTCTGCGCTATGTCACGGATATACTTAGCCAAAAGCGCGTCGAGAGCTTGGTCAGGAGTTAAAGCCTCGCGCACGGCTCCGACTAGTACAGCTCGGACTGGAGACTCTACGGGTGAATCCCGCGGGTCATCCGGCTGGTTATCGCGCAGGTGATCTGCCACAGGCAACTCAAAGGGTGCCTGAATGTGCTCCAGGTGCAAGCCCTCACGCGAGGGTAACTCGTGGACGCCCGGCGCATTTAGATCGAAAGCCATTTCTTTTTCCCCCTCTTGGATTCTGGTTGCTAAACCTGCCCCTGCCCGAGGACACGTCGAAGGCTGTTGGTCAGGCATACTGTGAAATACAATTACTTCACAGATCCAAACGACCACCGGCTAAGTGAGTTGGCTGACAACCGACAGCCTGCGTAATGTAAGCGAGGAAGAATAGAGATCGAAGGAGGAGTGCGTCGAAACTCCCCGCCGAGTTAACAACTCAGCCAAGGCAGCTATCAGCGCCGCAGCATATCCGACTACAGCAAGAGTCGCTGGTCTAATACCCAGCAGCGCATGATTAATAGATCAAATATTATACTAATCTGCCCGGCGAGTCAATAGGCCGGTGGCCTCCTTCTAGAAAACTGACTTCAGGTCGGTCGAATCTAGCGTAGCCGCCTCGCAATCCTTTGATTATCTTATCCGATAAGTTGCACATGCGCATCGGTAGAAATACTTAATTGTTGTCATCATGATTACTTAATTTTGCAAGGCCTACACCTCGAGACCTAAACGCGTAGTACTCCGGTCTGGCTGAGCTCAGGTTGTCCTACGCCTTTGATACCGCCCGCCTTTACCTCACTTGCGGGGCGCTAGTAGGCTCCCCCCTGTGCCCTATACTCAGCCAAGTAGATTGACACCCACGAAACTATGGGTCGGGATCGGCAAAACGCTTACGCCGGAGGAGATCGCTAACATGCATTGTGAGTGCGGACTACCAAAGGGCAAAACAGAAGGTCAAGCTGAATCGCTTGCTTGGCACAATCGTGTTCACGCCTCATTGGCTGGTTTCACTAGCCGAGGCGGCTGCGGCCTGATCGCCGGCTGTCCCCACGTGCGGGGAGCGGTCCGCACAAACAAGGGAATGGGCGGCCGGGCCGCCCATTCCCTTGTTTGTGAACTTGAGATTCCTCCGGGCTTTCATCTCTGGACATGATTGGCTATAATAGGTGTCACGCCGGTGTATAATCGCACGGTTTCGAGCACGTCCCGGAGAAAAGATGCTCACCCAATCCGCCGTTGCCCAGTATTTATTGCAGCGCGATCTAGTCAGCCCCCGCATCGTTGTTGAGGGCGATCTGTCGGTGTCCGACTTCACCCGGCGTAACGCCAATTTTAAGGTCGCGGGCGGGCACGGGCCGGGTTTCCTGCTCAAGCAGGGAGTGGACGAAGAGCGCAGGGCCATGCTCGCCCACGAGGCGCGGGTGTACAGGTTGCTGGGCGCTGCTGAAGGCGGAGGGAGGTTGCAGACATACCTGCCCCGCCTTCACCTCTACAACCCCGACGACAGCGTTCTGGTGCTGGAGCTGCTTGACGAAGCGGAGACGCTGGACGAGTACCACGCGCGCCTCGGCCGGTTCCCGACCGGCCTGGCCGCGTTGCTGGGGGACGCCCTGGGCACGCTCCACGCAATCACCGAGGGCCGGACCGAGGGGGAAGAGTACGAGGGCATTTCGCGCCGGCCCGCGTGGATGCTGTCGATCCACCGGCCCAATGTCCTGTTCATGCGCACCGTCAGCAACGCTAACCTCAAGCTGATCAAAATCGTGCAGCAGTTCCCCGAATTCCGAGGGCACCTCGACGCGCTTCGCGGGGAGTGGAGGGCTGATACCCTCATACATGGCGACCTCAAGTGGGCCAACTGCCTTGTCTACAGGCCGGGCGAGGGGCGGTCGAAAAAGCTCAAGCTCGTGGACTGGGAGCATGCGAGCGTGGGCGACCCCTGCTACGATGCCGGCTCCGTCTTCAACGACTACCTCAGCTTCTGGCTCCTGTCGATCCCTATAACTGGCGACAGCCCACCCGACCGCTTCATGCAACTGGCCCGCTATCCGCTGGATAAAATGCAGCCCGCGATCGGCGCCTTCTGGCGGGCCTACGTACGAGTGATGGGCCTCGACCCCGCCACCGCCGCCGAGTGGCTGGTGCGAGCCACGCGGTACGCCGGGGCGCGGCTGGTGCACACGGCGTACGAGCATGGACAGTTGGGCTACCAGATCACGGGCAACGCCGTCTGCTTCCTGCAGCTCGGCCTCAACATTCTCCAGCGTCCGCGAGAGGCCGCCGCCACGCTCCTCGGCATCGCGCCCTCGCCCTTGCCCGGTCAGGTTGCGACGCCATGAGCACCTACACCGCGCTCGTGGAGGCGGTTGCGCGGGCGGTGGAGTTCCACTCGCCAACCACCTTCTCCTGGTTCGGAAAGATGTCCCCCCAGATCGCCCCGGAGGTGAGGAGCTCCCTCACCCCCAGGTCGGCCCGCGACTTCCTCCTCTACAATCTGCAAGGGCAACTGTATGACGACTTTTACAGCCGTGGCGGGCCCGTCCCGTCCAGGTCGGCGTTCGTGCAGGGGTCGCAGCCGGGCATCAACCCGTTCATCGAGCGGTTGTCCGAGGCTAACAGCGGTGAGGGCTACTGGGCAGCGGGCTGGGAGGTGCTCCGGGTGGAGGGCGACATCCTGTTCGTGGGCAAGGACGACCTGGAGCTGGGGGCCCGCGCGGAGGACTGCCTGCCGGTAAACGGCTCCCTGGCCCCTGGCGCTCGCGTGAGCCTCCGCTTCTCCAAAGAGCTGCTCGGGATGTCCCCTGGCTTCTACATGGCGGTGGGCGACACCGACTTCCCCCCCGGCTCGCGAGGCCTGGTGCGCTTCTACTGGCACCTGAGCCCGGACGGCGCGGTGCAGCTCGTACACCAGGTCACCCGCGCTCTCAACGGGGCCCGATTGCCCTTCAGGGTGAAGGCGCTGAGCGACACGGGCATGTACAACCGGTGCGATGCCGCGGTGCTTTACGTGCGCCAGCAGGATTACACGCCGGTGGCTTTGCTCGTACGGGACATACACGCCAACGTATACCCGAGCATAAGGGAAGGAGTGCCAGCGTTCACCAGGCAGTTGGCGCCAGGGCTGGGGTTCGCCGAGGATCCGGGCAGCGAGGAGAGCTTCGGCCAGCACCGCTGCCGCCTGGTGGCCGAGGGCTTGCTGCGCGCCCACGAAGTTGGCAAGAGCGGCATCCCAGAGCGCGTCGATATGGTCGAGGAGCGCTTCACCGAGGCGGGCATCAGCCTGGACAGGCCGTACCTAAATCCGGGCTCGCCGGGCGACTATGAGTTTCAGCAGGCATCTCCGCCTATGGGTGCGGCTCGGGCGTATCCTAACGGCAGCGCCAGGAGCGAACCGCAAGACGGGGCGGAGGGCTTCTTACGTGCCGCCCAAACAATAGGCGCGCACCTGGCGATGGAAGCAATATGGTATGACGGGCAGTGCAACTGGGTAGGGGCTGAACCGGAGCAGGAGAGCGGTGCGGGATCCTTCAGTCTGGCGTACAAGGCGCTCGGGCCGGGCCTGTACGGGGGCACGGCCGGCATCGCCCTCTTCCTGGCCCAATTGTCTGCGGTTACAGGCGATGAAAACGCGCGGCGCACCGCTCTGGGCGCCATACGTCAAGCCCTGGCCCACGCAGGTGTAATCGACCCCATAACGCGCCTGGGGTTGTACGTTGGGTGGCCCGGCATAGCCCTGGTTTCGGCCCATATAGGCTTGCTGCTCGGTGACGAGGAGTTGGTCAGCGAGGCTCACCACCTGGTGGACCGCTGCCTGGAGGAGAGCGGGCAGGAACACGACTTCGACCTGGCGTTCGGTAAGGCAGGGGCCATCACGGCCTCGCTGCTGCTGGCCGAGATGCTGGATAAGCCCGCACTTAACCATTTCTCCGAGCGGCTGGCCCATGAGCTGCTCGAAAGCGCCAACAAGACCAAAGCCGGCTATTCCTGGAAGCCGCTCTCCTTCAGGCAGTCGCGAAACCTCACAGGCTTCTCCCATGGCACGGCGGGTGTGGCCCACGCCCTCCTTGAGCTTTACCGCGCCACGGGCGACGAGCAATACCGCCAGGCTGCCGAGGAGGCGTTCGCCTACGAGCGCTCGCTCTTCGACCCGCTTGAAGGCAACTGGCCCGACCTGCGCGACGACTTGGGCGCTAACAGGCGCGGCAAGCGGCACCGCCGCTTCATGACCGCCTGGTGCCACGGCGCGCCGGGCATCGCCCTATCCAGGCTGCGCGCTTACGAGATGCTGGGCGACGAGGTATATAAGACCGAGGCCCTGACCGCTCTCGCCACCACCTACAAAGACCTCCAGGCCACGCTCGCCTCGGGCCTGGGCAACTACTCTCTCTGTCACGGCATGGCGGGCAACGCCGAGATATTGCGTTATGGCGAGCAGGTGCTGGGCCGTGATTGGAGGGAGGGGCCGGATATAGCGCTGGAGGTGGCCCAGAGGGGCATCACCGCCCATGGCAGCGACCCGCGCTCCTGGCCGGGCGGCTTTCAGAGCGGCGAGAGCCCCAGCTTGATGGTTGGGTTGGCCGGGACAGGATACTTCTACCTGCGCCTCTGTAACCCTACTACGCCCTCGGTGCTGCTCTTCGGGCCCGAGACTCTTCCGCGAGCAAAGTCAGCAGTGGCTTTGCCTGGCACCGGCACTCACCTCACCGGATAGGATTGACATGGTACATCCCGAAACATTCGCACAGTGGCTCAAGAAGCGCCGTCGGGCCGTCGGCCTCACCCAGGAGGAGTTAGCCGACCGCATCGGCTGCTCCCCGGAGACCATCCGCAAGTTCGAGAAGGGCACTCGCCGGCCCTCCAAGCAGATGGCCGAATTGATCGCGGAAGCGGTGGGGGTACCCAGGGAAGACTGGCCCGATCTTGTCCAGTTTGCCCGCGTGAGGTTAGAGGGTGAAGAGCTCGACTTAGCTGACCTGGCGCATGTCGACGACGCAGGCATTGCTGAAGCCTCCCCGCGCGAGCGCACCAACCTGCTCACCTGGCCCACCAGCTTCATTGGCCGTGACAAGGAGCAGGCCCGGTTGGCCGAGTTGCTCATGAACGAGGGGGTGCGCCTGCTCACCCTCACCGGCCCTCCCGGCATTGGCAAGAGCCGCCTCAGTTTCAAGGTAGCTTATGACCTGCTCGACAACTTCCGGGATGGCGTATTCTGGGTGCCCCTCTCCCCCGTGACCGACCCCTCCCTGGTCCTCCCGGCCGTCACCCAGGCCCTCAAGGTCAAGGAGACCCCCGATCAGGGGCGCCTGGAACTGCTCAAGAACTACCTGCGTGAAAAGCAGATGCTCCTTCTGCTCGACAACTTCGAGCACGTAGTGGAGGCGGGGCCGTTCGTGGCCGACCTGGCCGAGCACTGCCCGGAATTGAAAGTGATGGTGAGCAGCCGCTCTCCCCTGAACCTTTACGGGGAGCACGAGTTCGAGGTGCCCCCTCTCGATATCCCCGATCCCGAGGACTCGGAGGACCTGGAAAGTATCGCCCAGTGCGCTGCCATAGAGTTGTTTGTGCAGCGCTCGCGGGCCGTCAACCCTGCCTTCGAATTGACGGAGCGGAACGCGCTGGTCATTTCGGAGATATGCAGGCAGTTGGACGGCCTGCCCCTGGCCATCGAACTGGCGGGGGCCCGCAGCAAGGTGCTCACTCCCCAGGCCATCCTCGCCAGGCTGAGCAACAGGCTCAAACTGCTGACACACGGACCGCACGACCTACCTGCCAGGCAGCAGACCCTGAAGGGTGCCATAGACTGGAGCTATGATCTGCTGGGCACGGAAGACCGGGTGTTGTTCAGGCGCATGTCGGCGTTTGTGGGACCAACGACCCTCGACTCGGTGGAGGGCGTGTGCCTGCTCCCTGGTGAGCCCGCCGACGAATTCGATGCGCTGGACGGGGTGGATTCGCTACTGGGTAAGAGCCTGCTCAAAAGGGCGGGCGAGGCCGGGGCGGAGGGAGAAGGCGAACCGCGCATAATGATGCTCTGGACGATCCGCGAGTACGCAACGGAGCGGTTGGCGGAGAGTGGCGAGGAGGAGGCAGTGCGGCGGCAGCACGCGGTCCACTTCCTGAGGCTGGCCGAGGCAGCGGAGCCCCATCTGACCAGCGGTAGGCGCGGGTCCTGGATGGATAGATTGGGGTCGGAGTTGAACAACCTGAGAGCCGCCCTGGAGTGGTGCCGGTCGGAGGCGGGCGACCAGGAGATGGGCTTGCGGCTGGCGGGAGCCCTTGGTTGGTTCTGGTACTTCCGAGGATATTACAGTGAAGCGCGCCGCTGGCTGGCGGGAGCCCTGGAACGAGCCGGCGAGCACCGCCGCTCCCCGGCCGGGGCACACGTCCTCTATGCGCAGGGCAAGTTCGCATGGCTGCAAGGCGACCGGGCCGCCGCTTGCGAATTGCTCGAGGAATGCGCGGCGATCTGGCAGGAATTGGGCGACAATCGTGGGGTGGCATACGCCCTCTTGGACCTCGGAATCGCCCGTTTCGGCCTCGGTGACCGGCCCGAGGGCCTGGTCTTGATGGAAGAGTCCATCGGCCTGTTCCGAGAGACCATCGACAAGTGGGGCCTGGCATACGCCCTTTACGTTGTGGCAGATACGTTGACCTATGACCCAGAAGACCAGGAGAGGAGTGTGCAACTGTGCAATGAAAGCCTTGCCCTCTTCCGGGGGATAGGAGATAGGTGGGGGGTCGCCCAGGTGCTTGACACAATGGGTGCCTTCGCGCTCGAGCAGGGCGACTACCCTACAGCGCAGGCCCGTTTCGAGGAAGCGCTCGCCCTGCAGCGGGCCGTCGGCGACAAGTGGAGCATCGCGTACGCGGCGTACGGTCTTGGCGATGGGGCCCAATGCCAGGACGACCTGTCAGCCGCGGCCGCGTTCTACGCGGAGAGCCTCGCCCTGTTTCGAGAGCTGGGAGACAAGAGAGCGCTGGGCGGCATACTTCGGAAGTTGGCACACGTGGCGCGACGCCGGGGGGATTACAGCCAGGCGAGAAGGCTCTATTCCGAGAGCCTGGAGCTGGCACGCGAGCGAGGGGGGAGTAGAGGAGTGGCCTTGTGTCTGGCAGGATTTGCCGAGCTTGCCACCGCCGAGAACCAACCCCTACGGGCCGCGACATTATTCGGGGCCGTGGAAGCCCAGCGCGAGGAGGTGATCGCGGTGCTGAACGTGGTAGACCGGCTGGAATACGAACGCGGCCTGGCCGCTTTGGCCCCCATGCTGGATGGTCCTGCGTTTCAGGCAGCCTGGGACACGGGTCGCGCCATGACCCTGGAAGCAGCTACCGCCTATGCCCTCGACGCGCCGGTCTAGACCCAGAGATGGCTAGGCTCCTGTCGTCTCATAGTCCAGGTCGGTAAAGCCCAGCACTGTGTCCATCCCGGTAAAACCCACAACTTCGGCGTATTTGTCCTCCTGGGCATATCCGGGACCCACCAGATCAACGCGTATGTACAAGCTTTTGCCTGCTGCCTCAAACAGGTAAAACGGGTGGAACGGAGAAGACGACTGCAAGCACGGCCTCCATACGAGGTGTGGCTCCCACAGCGGGTAAGGGTGAAGGCGGGCTGCATCTTCACCGAGGTACACTCTCTCCGAGTGCCAACCATGTTCCGGCTGCGGCCCATTGCCCCCGCTGGACCCACTGTCATCTGTTAGCACTTTATGGAACCCATGGTTGCGTTGCAGCCGGTTCAGCACCGCCTGGTAGCTAATGTCGGGAAGCGCCACGCCGGTGGGGTCGGGAACGGCGGCAGACTCGCGAAATTCTCCCGAGGCCGCACCGACGGTGACTGCCACCGGCCGTCCTCCGGCCGGTGTCTCTATCAGCACGAGATAATAGTATTGGTCGGGTATGTCCAGGCGCTCGACCAGATACGCCTCGCCCGTTCTCAGGTCGTCGAGTTGACCCCCAATTGCCGACTTCCACGGCTCGATCCTGTCTAACCGGCGCTGCTTCAACCCACTAATTGCCCACCTCACCGCGTCGTCGGGCGTGAGCTCGATACCATGTTCACGGTCTGAGCCCGCATCATGCAAAGCATCCGGTTCTGGATCGTCCATTGGCGGGCCTCCAAAAGTATCGTCGGGATCTATCACGGCCACGTATTTCTCCGCCCATTTGCCCTTCGGCACTTTTATCAGGTAGTCGTTGCGCCAGGTCTGTTGGTCTATCCATCGCAGGCCGTCGAATAGTCCCAGGCCGTCTAACCTGCCGCAGTCGTCACCGTCGTTGTGTGGGCGAGGGATATGAAGTTTGATCTCTGGTTGCGGATTATTTATCAGGAATCCAATAACATCGTAGTTGTCGTCATAACGTGCGGGCTTCCTATCGACCACGCACCCGCTTACGGCCACCCAATGGAAATTCTGAAAAACGGGCACAAGTGAGGCTACACCTGGGTCGCACAGCGCCCAAACGATATTCCGCTCGAGCGTCGGTTGGGCCCGAACGTCTATGGCAGCAAAGTTCTTGGATCGACCGGGTGGATTACGACGCCGCATCGCCAGTTCCATGCCATCCGGCCCCCCTCGCCAGCCAACCGGGTCCGGTGCCGTACCATCCCGGATGTCCGTATCTAGATCTCCCTGGTCGAATATCGCCGCCCCAATCGAACGCAGGACCATCTGCGCGCAGGCAGCGCTGCAGTAGTAGCCGTTGTCCTGAACGTGATATTTCATTGGCACGTCTATGGGTTCGCCGGGTAGTACTCCAGTCGTCACAAGAATCCTCCAGGGCCACTAAATAAGGTGATCGAAATAACCGGTAGAGTTACTCACCCTGGACCCGCGATCGGGGTGCGACAGATCAAGGCTTATCCAAAGAAGATAGCGAGGAGGCCGAGGTCCAGGTGCCAGGGTGGACTCGATTATACTGCAACAAGCTATGTGAGTCAAGAATGAATCATCGTGGGTATTGACAGGTGAGTAGGACCAGTGTACAATATACGACAATCCAGGGTCTTCGGGCTACCCATCCCATTCTCCGTCCCCACACCTTCTCCGGCAGGTTCTGGGCTCCATCTAAGCGACAGGGTTTGCGTTACTTCTGTTCACGGCGGCCACCATCCACCATCGCGTGGCGCTTTGAGAATTGTCTGCTTGACCTATCCAGCCGCTCATGAGGCGGTCTGACTTAAGGAGGAACTGACATGCCTGATCCACAGAAGATCGATTGGAAGAACCAGGAAGAAAGTTGGGTCGTCAACAAATTGTTGGATAATGGCAACGATTTCCCTGACAGGGAATTGGTCATGCTAACAGGATACCTTGGCAAGAACTGGAAGCGCGAGGGCTACTGGCGGCTGTATACCACGCTGGACCTGACAGACTACGTTGAATTCAATGTTGGCGATGTCTACCTGATGGTTAAGAGCGACACTGACGCTAAACCGCTTAGCCAGACGATGATCTGGCTGCACAAGCGGGCTATTGTTGACACCGCACATCGCGTTGACAACAACGCAAGCGTAAAGCAACAGCAGTTCATTCTGGGCGACATAGTTGACGCATTCCTGCAGTCATCGAGCACGTCTATGCCTACCGCTCCTGGAGGAGCGAGCAAGCGATTGGCGCCCGCCTTCTTGAATGCCGGGTCCCCCGCGGGTTGCGGCACACCAACCGGCTCGAGGTGCGAGACGCCAGCCACGGTTGCCAGCCCGTGTCCTCCCGTCTGCTCGTGATGCGCAGCCACAAGGATTTAGCTGTTCGCCATCTCTGACGGCTCAAACAAGTCATGCATCAAGGGCAGACTCAATGCCTCGCAACGAATCTGCCCTTGCACTATCCCTTTGCCCACGCAAGTCACTCGCCTGGGCCACCCGGGCACGTGCTCAAATCCATAGCAAACCACCCCT
>JBJMMB010000478.1:0-11863 GCA_045805005.1 Chloroflexia bacterium | reverse complement strand
GGCGCCCGCAGCATGAGGACATACGACCCCTCCTTCGCTCCTTCCGTCCGTACCCGCGCCGCGTGCTTCACCGGCCAATAGCTGTACTGCCAACCCGCTGCCGCCGCCTCGGGCTCGTAGGCAACCAGCGGGACCGCCACCAACCCTACAAGCACCGCCACAGCAAGGGCCACCCCTATTGCGTAACGCGTATTGCGTGTTGCATACGTCCGCGCCTGGGCACCGGCGCCCCCTGCCCTTCCTCCCCTACGCAACACGTAATACGCAATACCCACCATTCCCACCCAGACCAGCAGCCCCAGCCCGAGCAGCGGCACCGACGCCGCGGGCGCCGTCGACTTCGTATACCCCGAAACCCAGGCCAGCCACACGGCCACAAGGACCAATCCAACCCCCCGCAGCCCTCCCGGCCACCTCAACAGAGCCACAAGCGCCACGAACAGCGCCGACACCGCCAGCTCCGCCAGCACATCATTGTTGGCCATCGCCCCCGCGAACGCATGCATCGGCAGCAGCGCCACCGTCAGGGGTAGCAGCAGCCACAGCCACTCCCGCCCCGCCTCACGCGCCGCAAGCAACCTCGCCGCCACCCACGCCAGCGCCACCACGCCCAAACTCAACAGCACCGACACTCCACGGGCCACAAGCAGGGCGTTCTCAGGGTTCGCATACGGGTCCACGTGCAAGCCAATCGCCCGTGACGCAGCGATAGCCCCCGCGCAAAGCCAGTAGTAAGCCGCGGGCTGCCGCAACTCCTGGTAGCTTGATAGGTCCAGGCTCGTAGAGGCCCCCGGCGTGCCGTCCCACGACACCAGCCTGCTGAAATCATACCGGTCCATCGACGTCCCAACCGCTCTCTCCAGCGCCGCATCCCGGTCCTTTCCCCACCACTCCAGCCTCTGCACCGCCCCATCGTCTAGCCCATGCGCATACAGCAGCGCCAGGTATGTGAAGTGCGCATGCTCGTCCGGCCCCTGCCACGGCGGCACGAGGAACATGTACAGCCCCCCGTGCCCCAGCGCCACGAGCAGCGCCAGCGGTAGAGCCCACCGCCCCAGCCACCGCCTCCATCGCATCGGGTCCCGCACCATACGCGGCACCCATGCTACCACCCACACCCCCACCAACAGCCCCGCCAGCGCGCCCGCCACCATCAACCCTACAGGCATAATGGCCGTCGCTGCCCGCGCCATCTGCTCCCATGCCCCCACCGGCGATGCCGAATATATCAGCCCGAAGGCCATGTCCCCCGCCCTCTGACTCCCATCCACAAACGCCGCCCCCTGGGCGTAAGGGTCGTCCCCCACCGTCGACTCCCACCGGAAAAGCGTCAGAGCCGCCCCCTGCTTGCCATCGGGCGACTCCACCTCCACATAGAACTCCTTGTCCTGGCTCCCCGCTATCGGAGGAAACGAGAAGAGCTGCCACGGGTTCTCCCCGATCACCTGCCCCGCCATCAGCCTGGCCGTCGCCAGGTCCGGCCCCGCCCCGGGGTACTCCCGCAAATGTACCACGAGCGACGCCCGCGCGGGCCCTTCCCGCCCATACGTCCCCAACCACAGCTCCACCCCCGCAAGGTCGTCGTACCTCGCCACGAAGCTCTGCCCGACGCTGTGCCCCGCCAGCAACTCCCCGGTAACCCCGTTGGCGCGCGAATACCGCCGCTCGCTAAGGGCCGAGTAGCTCGCCAGCAGCACACACCCAGCCCCCAGCACCGGCACCAACCACCACACCACCCAAACCCACCGCAACCCCGCCCGCGAAGCCCCCACGGCTCCCACCCGCACCTCAGCTTCCCGCACCTCGCTACTCAGCACTCACCACCCATCCCTCGGCACCATCCAACGTCCCACCGTAGGAGCAGGCCCCCGTTGCCTGCCCTGTTCGTGTACCACCAATCTTTAGGATACACCACCCAAACCCATCGTAGGGGCGCCGCTTGCTGCGCCCTGGTCGTGTACCACCCATGCTTCGGTTAGGCAACAGGGCAGGCAACAGGGGCCTGCCCCTACAAGATGCTTGTCAAACTTCACCAACGTACTGCCAACCGCCTACTGCCAACCACCTACTGCCTACTGCCTACTGCTCCCACTCCACATATACCGGCCGCGCATCAAGCGAGAATACGGTGCTGCCGTCGGGCCGGATGTGCGTGGTGACCGTCTGCCCATACATATCGCGGACCCCTTGCAGGTTGGCGGCCAGCCGCGCCGGTATCGTGAAGTCCCGCGCCGCCGGGGCCCTGCCGCATAGGGTCGCGTTCGTGCTCAGGTCCCAACCCCACACCACCCACAGTGGGCCGCTCTGCCCGGCCCCGGCAGCGAACTCATATCCGCGCATGGGAGCCGTTACCCCATCCCCCTGGCCCAGAGCCCTGATCGCTCTCCGCTGCCCGATGGTATCCACCGCTTCTTTGTACGCCCGGTGCGCAGGCTTCGGGGCTCCACCAACATCAAGCAATCCCGACTTCAGGAAGATGTCCTGGTTTGGAATGTCGCTGGGCAGGTCCCTGGCTGAGAACCACGTCGCCGCCAACATCCCCTCGCCCGCCGCCTGCGCGTATGCTTGCGTCACGTACAGGCTCTGCGTGTCGGCGTTCGACTGGAACTTCGTGTCCGACGTATATCCGGTCTCCGTCGTCATTATCGGTAAATCGACGTTGTGCGCCTTCAGCTTGGCGCGCAACTCGTCCAGCTTCCCCGTCATGCTGCACCAGTGCGCGTTCTGCACGTAGTAGTGGAAGTTGAACACGTCGAGGTTCTTCCCCCCGCCCGCGTCCAGCACGTCGTCCACGAATCGCTTGTAGAACGGCCCTCCGTCCTCCTGGAAGTTGTCGTAGGCCACCCCGCCCATAACCAGCTTCGCGTTCGGGTCGGCGGCCTTCACCCGCGGGCGTATCGCCGCCAGCATCGCCGCATAGCGGTCGCCGTGCGTCCCCCAATTATATATCCCCGCCTGCGCATCCGGCTCGTTCCACATCTCCCAGTAATGCGCATTGTAAGGCGCCTTCCCATACCGCTCGGCCAGCGCCTCCATAAACTCCACGAAATCACCCATACGCTCCACGCGTATCGGCCCGCTCGTCCGGCTGCACGCCCACCCCGGGCACCCGTCTACCAGCGTCACCGGCACCAGCCCCCGGCTGCTCACCGCCTTCAGCCGCTCGTCGTACACCGACCAGTTATACTGCGCCGGGGCTACGTTGCTCGGCTCGATGTCGCTCCACGTCAGGTACAACCTCACCGCTCCCGCCCCCGATGCCTTCACTGCGTCCAGCGTAGCAGGCGAGAAATCATTGATGATGTCAACCGCATAGCGTGGCAGCGCGCTCGCCGCCGGAGCCGCGGTCCGGGTTGGCGTGGCCCCCGGCTGCTTGTAGCGCCAGTCATAGTAATGCTGGCCGATATTGCCCATCTCCACCTTGAACCCGTCCGGATTCGTCGGCACGTAGGTCAGCACCCGCCGTTCGTACGCCTGCACCATCACGTCAGTCGCCACGCCCGCTATCGTGGCCCGCACCCAGTAGGGGTCCGATATCGGCAGCCCCGACGCATAAAACCACGGCTCAATCAACCTCTGCTGCGAGGTCTGGCCCCCCACGCTCACCATGCCGCTGCTGTTCAAGAAGTCCCACATCACCTGCGGTATGTTGTGCCCCGTGATCTTCTCGTAATACACCAGCTTCGCGTCCTGCCCGTTCCCTCGCGCGGGCCCCTGCCCCACCTTGCCGCCCTTCGCCAGCGTTGCGGTCACCTGCTGCCCCGTCCGGTCCGGGTCGCGCCGGTCCTGCCCGGCGTTCGACACCCCCGCGAAGTCAAAATAGCTGGGGGCCAGGGGATCCCCATAATCTCCCGTCACATTGGTCCTCGACGGCTCTCGATTTACAAAGCTGGCCTTCCCAGTCTGCATCCGGCCCGAGATCAATTCCACCGTCAGGAGCCCGTTGGTCACATAGAACGGGCTGTTAGGATCGGCGCTCGGATCGTTGACCTCCATGCGCGACTTATCGAAATACTGCACAAGCCGCGTGCTCCCAACCCCCTCCTTATACTCCTCGCTCAGCCCTGCCGTGTTGGGCTGCGGCCCCCAGAACCACGTCCGCTTCACCGCCGACGCCGCCACCGGCCCATCCGTCCGCTCCCACACCCGCGAAAAAGCCGAATGCGCGAAAGACGGCGGAGCCGCGCTGGCCCCCAACCCGCCTCCAATTTCAAGGCCACAAACAACCACAACCGCCAGGCCAAACGCCACGAAACGCGCCCGAATCTTCACACCGTTACCGAACCTCTCTAGGCCAACAGACTTCTCTAATACGAACCATGTCCCGACACTACCGCGCCCATAGTTTTCTTCAATATCCTGATATCTTCTCGAATCGACGCCGCCTCTATATACTCCAATTCCAGCCGCACCCTCTCGTCCAGCGAAAGCGCCGCCCGCCCGTTCACCTGCATCGGCCCCGTGATGCCGGGCGCCGCCCGCAGCCGCTGCCTGTGCCACGGCGAGTACATGCTCACCACCGGCAGTTCTTCGGGTCGCGGCCCTACCAGGCTCATTTCCCCCTTCAACACGTTGAAGAGCTGCGGCAGCTCGTCCAAGCTCCACCGGCGCAGCAAGCGCCCCAGCCTGGTGATCCGCGGGTCCGGCTGGATCTTGAGTACCGGCTCCTCCAGCCCCATGGCGCGCACCAGGTCTGCCTTCATCCCCTCGGCCCCGTCCACCATCGTGCGGAACTTGTACATCCGGAACGGCTTGCCGTCGCGCCCCGCCCGCCACTGCGTGAAGATCACCGGCCCCTTGCTATCCAGTTTGATCGCCACCGCAATCAACCCCATCAGCGGCCCTGTGATCACCAGCCCTGCTGCGGCCCCCGCCAAATCTATCCCCCGCTTCAACGCTGTATACACCAGCGGCCACAGCAGCTGCCGCCCGAACCGCTTCACTCCGAGCAGGGTTCCCCACGTTAGCCCAACGGCCCGCAGCAGCATCATCCCCGGCGTGGCGGCGGCCAACTGCGCGTCCTTGCGCGCCACCCGTACCGCGAATGGAGTCGCCGTACCCAGGAACGCCACCCCACACGCCATCAGTCCTTTCCTGGCCCATGACGATACCAAGGCCACCGGCCCCAGCGCCGCGCCGATCCCCACCAGGGCCATCTGCGCCTTCATGCTCTGCGGTGTATGCGAGTCGCTGGCGATCCTCTCCGGGTGCATGGTTGCCACTCGGACCTTCCAGAACGCAATAGAGGTCTTCTTGCGCAGATAATCCAGGGGCGTCGAGGCGTGCGTGTGGTACACCACCGCCTCCGGTACGAAGCGCAGGTCGTATCCCCGCTCTGCCAGCCGGAACGAAAGCTCCTGGTCCTCATCGATCTGCAGGCTCTCATCGAATCCCCCCGACTCCACCAGCACGTCCCGCCGGTACGCCGCCGAGTAAGTATCGATGAAATCAATCCGCGACCGTCGCGCCAGCCTCCGGTACTTGCTTTCGTACTCCGCCTGC
Source organism: Chloroflexia bacterium (assembly GCA_045805005.1). Taxonomy (GTDB): domain Bacteria; phylum Chloroflexota; class Chloroflexia; order QHBQ01; family JADMIH01; genus JADMIH01. The sequence goes on along the minus strand of JBJMMB010000478.1, from coordinate 6,361 downwards.
ACGAACCGGCCCGTGATGCACTTCTGCCTCGTGCGATACGTTCCCTTGGCCCCCGCCGCTCCCCCTTCTATCGCCCTGACGAGCGACGAAGCCCAGCTCCTCACCGGTTCGCAGTCCGCGTCGGTGAACAGCACCACCTGCCCGCACGCCTCCCGGATACCACGGTTCCGAGCCGCCGCCGGCCCCTGGCGCTCTTGCCTCAACACTTTCACCCGCGGAGCGTGCACCGAACCCAGGCTCGCCGTCTCATCGGTCGAGCCGTCGTCCACCACTATGATCTCATACGGCTGAGGAAAGTCCTGCTTCAGGAGGGCGCAAATGCAAGCCGGTAGAGTATGCGCTGCATTATGTGCCGGGACTACAATCGATACAGCGACTTCTGATTCTGATAACACTCTCATAAATTGAGTTCAACAGCCCACGTTCAAAGTCTCGCTACCTAACTTTGAGCTCAGAGCCATTCATGAGCACCTTTCGTGCCTCGCCCCGCCGCGTGCCCAAACACCCCCGCGACCCAGGCACCGCCCCATCGCTGCGCGCTCACAGCCCCCGAACCCCGGTGCATCACCAGTTTCCAAGTTTACACCATGCCCGCCAACCTATCAAGCGACACACTCCAAGGCACCGCCACGACGCCATGGCACCAACATACATAACGAATCTCGAACCATAAAGGAGCGGAGACCCAAAGACCCAAAAACAAAGACCTCTGCGCCTCCGCAATTCCAAACCCAGCCCCAGAGTGGACCCCTCATAAATCCTAGCGAACTTTGCGCTCATTGCGCCTTTGCGGTCCGTCCCCAACAGCTACTTGGTGACCTCTTGGTACACTTAGTGTCTTAGTGGTTCCGTCTCCACCACGCCCGCCAACCACCCAAGCCAGCAAGCGCGTCCCGGCCCGCCGAATCAATAAAACCTTGGCGATCTTGGCGTCTTGGCGATCTTGGCGTTTTCCGGAAATCGCTAACCCTACTCTCAAATCCTTGCGCCAATCACCCCTGTCGGGTATAATTTCAGGCACGAGCTTAATTAGAAGCGGTACGAAACATGCAGGAAATCGCCCAAACAAACGGCAAGAGCTTTTATATCTGGACCATCGGTTGCCAGATGAACGTCGCCGACAGCAACTACGTTGCCGCCGCCCTCAAGAAGCGCGGCTACGCCGAGTCGGGCGAGATCGAGGCCGCCGACGTGGTCGTCCTCAACTCCTGCGTCGTTCGCCAGCAGGCCGAAGACCGCATAGTCGGCAAGCTGGGCGAGCTCGCCCGCATAAAGAAGACCAAACCAGGCACCTTCGTCGCCCTCACCGGCTGCATGGTCTCCGACGACCAGACCAGCCTGCGCCGCAAGTTCCCCATGGTCGATATCTTCTTCAAGCCCTCCGCCGTATCCGATTTCCTCGTTGGCCTGCCCAATAACCCCGCCCCCGACCTCCAGGAGTACGGCGTCTCCCTGGCCCTCGAAGGCCTGCTCCCCACCGCCCAAGCGGGGGGCATCGCCTCCTACATACCTATCATCTACGGCTGCAACAAGACCTGCACCTACTGCATCGTACCCTTCCGCCGCGGCAAAGAGCGCTCCCGCACCATCCACGACATCGCCGCCGAGATCGAGCACCTCGCCGGCCAGGGCGTCCGCGAAGTCACCCTCCTCGGCCAGAACGTCGATACCTACGGCCACGACCTCCCCACCCCCACCGACCTCGCCGCCCTCCTCGAGCGCCTCAACTACGTAGACGATATTTGGCGCATCAGGTTCCTCACCTCCCACCCCAAGGACATGGCCCAGAACCTGATCGACGCCGTCGCTGCCCTCCCCAAGGCCATGGAGCACATCAACATCCCCGTCCAGGCGGGCGACGACGAGATCATCAAGCGCATGAAGCGCCGCTACACCCTCCGCTACTACCGCGACCTCATCCGCCGTATCCGCGAAACCATCCCCGGCGTGTCCCTCGCCACCGACATCATCGTGGGCTTCCCCGGCGAGAGCCACGACCAGTTCATGCACACAATGGACCTCCTCGAAGAGATCAGGTTCGACAAGGTTCACGTCGCGGCCTACTCGCCACGCCCAGGCACAGTCGCCGCCAACTGGCCCGATGACGTGCCCCACTGGGAGAAAATGGTCCGCCTCCACGCCGTCGAAGCACTGCAGGAGCGCATAGGCCGCGAGCTAAACTCCGCCCTCATCGGCCACGACCAGGAGGTCCTCGTCGAAGGCACCGAACGCAACAAATGGATGGGCCGCACCCGCACCAACAAAATCGTCTTCTTCGAACCCGACGACCAAACCCCCACCAACCACACAGGCCAACTAGTCACCGTCCGCATAACCGAAGCCGGCCCCTGGTCCCTCCAAGGCACCCTCACGCGCATAGTCCACGAAGCCCCCTCCACCCTCCTCGAAACTATGCGCTCCCGCAGTCAACCCCTGCCAATCTCCCTGATCGCGACTCCGCTCCCCCTCCCACGGAAATAGGGGTGCAGGGTTCCCCCTGCCAGGGGTTTGGGGGTGTCCCACATAATCACACTAGGGGTGCAGGGGTCTCCCTTTGGGGGTGTCCCCCAATTATCTCCCCTTCCCCACTCCGCAAGGGGTGCAGGGGTCTCCCTGCCGGGGCTTGGGGGTGTCCCCCAATACCCCTACCTTCCCATCCCTAAGCCCCCAGCAGGGCAAAAGATACTCCCAAAGTAGTACAAAAATCCCCCCCGAAAACGACAACTAAGCTATATCCTGAATCGTATAATATGTGCATAAATAAGATGGAGCGCCTGGGTCAAGCGTAAACTGTGTCCGATAACCGTGCCGCTGGCACAAAAAATGCCTTTATGTGCAAATCTCGAACCGGAAAACGCTTGACTAAATGGCACAAAACGAGTATCCAATACGTTGATACATTAGAGGTGAACGTAACCCGCCCTCGAACTGTTAATAGAGTGGTCACGCCGCTCAAGAGTGGTGGGTACGAAAGCGAGGCACATAGTGATGCAAAATCAAACCGAAGATAGAGTAAGACTGAGGCGGGTCCTTCCGGAAAAGGCCATCGCGCTCGCGATGCAGAACCGCTGGGCCGAAGCCGCCGACGTCAATCGCAAAATTATAGAGTTGTACCCGAACGACGCTGATGCATATAACAGGCTGGGCAAGGCCCTCCTCGAGATGGCACGTTATCGCGAAGCGCTGACGACATACAAGAAGGCTATCGAGCTCGACCCCAACAACATCATCGCCAAGAAGAACGTGGAGCGCCTGGCGCATCTTGCCGCGCAAGAACCCGCCGCCGAGGCCGCCCCCGTCAAGGACGCTCCCCGCCCCACCACTGGTGAAGGCGAGCGCATCAACCCCAACATCTTCATCGAAGAGACGGGGAAGACCGGCCTCACAACCCTCATGAAGCCGGGCGAGCGTGCCGTCCTCCTCAAACTCACCGCCGGCGACCGCATGGACCTGCGCGTCAACGAGAACGCCCTCGAGGTCTACGACGAGTTCGGCAACTACGTCGGCTCCGTCGAGCCCAAGCTCGCCAAGCGCCTGATCGGGCTCCTCCAGGGCGGCAACCGCTACACCGCGGCAGTGACTACCGTGGCCGAGAACGCCATCACAGTCATTATCCGCGAGACTTACCAGCACCCCTCACAGCGCGGCAAGTTCTCCTTCCCGCCCAAGGCCCTACCCACCGGCGCCTACCGGCCCTACATGCGCGAGGGAGCCCTCCGCTACGGCCTCGAAGAGGACGAAGAGGGCATGTACGACTTCGACGCCGACGATGCCGACGTCGACGCGGACGACTCCGAAGAGGAACTCGAATACGAAGAGGAAGAGCCAGGCGAAGAGGAAGAATCCTAACAGCGTTCCACAGACAAAGCACAGAAAGAGCGGCCCAACAAGGCCGCTCTTTCTGTGCTTTCTACAATTCCGCCGCGCCGGAACCCGGTCGGAAACCTATGTAATAATCGACGGCACGATGAACGACAGCGCGATAATCACCGCCACGCAAACAACCGTAAGGATGATCAGCCTGCGGATGTCACCCTTGATATAGCGCATCTCATCATCGATGCTCAGCGTATTCGCGGCCAGCCGTCCGCGGGCCGACGTCCTCGCCGCCGCAGCCATCGTCGCCCGCCTCTGCATAGTAGCCGCCGAGGCTGCTGCCGCGGTTCGCCTGCCTGCCGTGCTGGTTGTGCGCGCCGTACTCGCCGGTACCTGGGCCTGGCTGCCGTTAGGAACCATCGCCCCCGTCACCGAGTCGACGTCATCAATACCATCGCGATCTGTCACCGCGCTTGCGGTCCCGGCGGCCCCGTTGGGTGCCATACCGGTGGTTGTGCGGGTCTGGGCGGCCATGCGCTTGCGCCACTGCTCTTCCTTGCTCTTCTGCTGAGCGCTCCTGTTTGTGGCGCGCGCCGTCTTCTTTGGCATCGAAACAAACTCCTCTTAGTTGCTCAGTGCGTTACCTAACCTGCGTAAGGTCCGCCCGAATCGGGCGGTATCACCCGGTACTCTCCATCAATCGGGGCCTGCTCGACATCCTTATCGGCTTCCGGCGGGTCCCCTGCTACATTGCCCGCAGGCGCCCGGTACGAGCGGTCGCCTTGCGCGCTCCTGCTCGAAGCCCCGGCGTCGCTATAACCTAACGACCGCCTGTGCTCCTCAACAATGTCTTGCGGTGCCAGCCTGACCATCAGGCTCATGCCCAGCATCACCAGGCCCAGGTCGTCCAACTCCCCCAGCCCAGGTATGAAATCCGGGATGAAGTCGAGGGGCGACAGAATGTACAGCACCACCAACAGTGGCAGCCCGACCTTGAGCCAGGCCGGAACGCGCGGGTCATTGATCAATCGCCAGGCCAGCCGGCCATTCTCAAGCAGCTTTTGCATCTCTCATCGACCCCACACCCGAATCCGCCGGTCATCGCCATCGGACTTCGATTGCTAATCCTACCCACCTCAAAAAGGCGGGCCTACCTATTATAACTGAGCCGCGCCCCATTTGCAACTTGACATACAGCATTTTCCTGTGGTATAAATCCCCGTGCCGCGTAGCGTTTCGCTACGCTGCTAACGTGTTCCGCGGCACCGTGGCCAAGTGGCAAGGCAGAGCTCTGCAAAAGCTCGATCAGCGGTTCGAATCCGCTCGGTGCCTCCCAACCCCAACCCGCATCTCGGCCAACCCAACACCGCATACCCAATCACCTATGATAATCGGCACAGCGCGGGTGACCATCTTCCTCCCCGAAAACTACTCCCTCAAAGACAAGCGCCAGGACGTAAAGTCCATCCTCGCCCGCACCATCAACCAGTTCCACGTAGCCGCCGGCGAAGTAGGCGAGAACGACAACTGGCAGCGCGCCGTCATAGGCGTAGCCTGCGTCAGCACCGACGCCCGCCACGCCAACGAAATCATCTCCAAAGTCGTCAACTTCATAGAAAACACCCTCCCCGAAGGCGGCATCGAAGACTACGAGGTCGAAATAGTCCACCTCTAACCTTTATTCTAATCAGCATGCTACAAGGAGATACTTCTGATGGCATGGGAAAGTCCAGTTCAGTCCCGGCGCTGTCGCATCACCAATTTCGCACTTCTCCTGACCTCGCTAATCGTCGCCGTCGGCTGTAGTAGCCACAGGGGGGCCTATACGCCACCCCCGCCCCCACCCTCCCTAACCCATCCGCCAATCTTCCCCGGCGGAACAAATCTAAAGGCAGGTCCTGAACCATCCTCCTATACTGGAGAATTCGAAAGACGCATCACGTACGATGCACCCGTGTTACCGGACCAGGTGATGGAATACTACAAGGGTATCTTACTCCCGGAGGGCTGGACCGGTGGCTCAGGGGAGAACCTGCCCAATAACCGGCTTGCATTCAGGTACAGCGGCGAGCCTTTTTACACATTTGAATTAGAGGTCAATGGGGACCTCAAAGGGCACAGTAACATACTGTTAGTCCTGCATTCGTATCCCCCCAAAGACTAATGCTAGGCCATCTTCTCGCTAATCAGTATTGTCCCGACCAGGCTTGCGAACTACTAGTATAACAGTAGATAACGCCAATGGGCCCAACGGTGTAACGTAACCAAAATTGCTCGTAGGCAGTCCAAGTGTCCAGAAAAGTACCTTGTAATCGTATGGAAAGTTCTCAGAGGTCATACCGTAGCAGCAATCAACGAAACTAAACGCAACCGGCCACGCAACTATATGCCACGCATACGCAACTGCCTTATGTCCATCTTGAATACTAACACACCTTTGATGCACGCCCACCAACCAGGCCACCGGGATGCACTAGGACAAGACCGTCCAACTGCCCCTGCCCAGCAAGGGTAATTTTGACGCGTAATCCGCCTTAAAAATCCG
>JBJMMB010000477.1:0-24706 GCA_045805005.1 Chloroflexia bacterium | reverse complement strand
CCCAGGATGGTGCCCAGTTGGGCGCGGTGCTCGGTCTGGTGGTTGGTCACCTGGAGGAGCATGTGCCACACTTTGCGGGTGCGGTTCTTGCCGTCGGGGCCTGTGTACGTGACCTCCTCGTTGAGATCGGAATCGCTCAGGTCCGCGAGATACGCCACCGTCTCCGTGTGAATCTGGTTCCACCAATCGACCAGCACCCGCAGGTTGGCGAAGTCCTCGCCCTTGGGCAGCCTGCCGGGCGCGTCGCCCAGGCACCTGCGCACCCACATCCACTCCGACACAGCCATATGCGCCAGCGTGTCGTGGATCGAGCCATAGGCTCCGCTCTCCGGCACCCTCCGCAGGGCCTCGTCGTCCAGCCCCTCGACCACCCCCAGCAGCCGGTCCCTGGCCCACATCGAATAATCAAAGAGAGTGTTTATCATCCCCAGTGCGCTCGCCGATGTCATGCTTTTGGACTCCTTTTCCCAGAATTTCTCCGACCGGGTTTTGGTTTCTTCGTACAACGTGCGGCCGTACCTGGCGGGGCGGAGCTTACGGATTATCCGGCCCTCTGCCTGCCTGATGCGCTCCCTCGTGATGCCGAACGCCTTGGCTACCTCTTCCAGTGTGCGAGGCCGGTCGTCGGTCAGCCCGTAGCGCATCTGTAATATCTGCCTCTCCCGCTCCGTCAGCTTGAGTAGTATGTCGTCCACTTGCTCCCTCAGCATCTGCCGGGAGGCTTCCTCCATGGGGGTGGCCGTCCGCTCATCCTCGATGAAGTCGCCCAGGAAGCTATCCTCACCCTCCTCCATCGGTGCGTCCAGGGAGGCCGGGTGCCGGGCCATATCGAGGATTTTACGCACCCGCTCGGCGGGCATGTTCAGGGCCTGCCCCAACTCCTCTTCGGTCGGCTCCCTGAGCAGGGTCTGCTGCAATTCGTGGGCAGCCCTCCGCAGCCGGGTCACCATCTCGGTGACGTGCACGGGCAGGCGGATGGTGCGGCTCTGGTCCGAGATGGCGCGGGTGATCGCCTGGCGTATCCACCAGGTGGCATAGGTGGAGAACTTGAAGCCCTTGGCGTGGTCGAACTTATCGGCGGCCTTCATGAGGCCGATATTCCCCTCCTGCACCAGGTCGAGCAGGGATAACCCTCTGCCGATATACCGGCGGGCAATGCTCACCACCAGCCGCAGGTTCGCCTGCACCAGCAGTACCTTAGCATGATCCCCATCGGCGATGAGGGCCCGTATCTCCCTGCACGTCTCCGCGTGTTCGGGGGAGTTTGCGAGAGCCGCGGCATCCTGGCCGGTCTGAGTTTCCAGTTCGCGCAACTGCTCTTTGGCCGCGCGGCCGAGGGCCATCTTGGAGGCGAGGGCGCTTTCGTCGGGGGGCTTGAGCAGGGCGGTGCGCCCGATCTCGCGCAGGTAGATGCGCACCGGGTCATCGACCGAGATGCCCTCCATGTTGAGGGCGCGGTCTATGACTTTCTCCAGGTCCTCCGGGCGCACCTCTTCTACGACCTCGCCCACACGGGCCAGGGCTGCGGCGTCCGGCTCCCCTTCTTCGACCTCCACTTCCTCAACTTCTACTTCAAGGCTGACGACCTCCACCACATCTACGACATCGGGCGTCGGGCCATGAGCGCCCGCCCCGTGGCCGTTGCGCTTGCCGGAGGCAGAGGCGGAGGCGGCCCCGCGCTTGCCTTTAGGGCTCGCGGGCGTGGGAGCGTCAGAGACCTCGGAGTCGTCCATATGGAGCGTATCAAAAATCTCGTCGAGTTCTTCAACGATGCTATCGCTGCCGCGGTTGCGCGACCTACTGCCTTTGACGGTGTCTCCCTGATCGTACCGCTCGGTGAGGTCCATGTCGTCAAGACCCTGTATGTCCACTTCCGTGGGTTCGGCGAGGCCCTGCTCGGTCGCTGGGTCGAAGTCGGCGTCGAGCATCTGGGAGTGCATATGGGTAACGGGGGCGGGCTTGCGGCCATTGCTGGCCGTCCTGGGCGCGGGGCTTTTCCCATTGCTCTTACGAGCCACGGGCTTGCGCTTCTCCGCTTCTGTGACCGCTTCCGGTTCGGGTTCGTGCCGGCCGTTTTTGTGAGACGCGGATCGGGTCATTTTTATAAGTACCTTACCTTTTTCACTCGACGTCTATATGCCTGCGAATCTTCCCGTCTTCGGGACCGCGGCGAGCATTATTAATGCCGCCCACCAGGCTCACTATAGCCAGTATGGCTTCTCTGCCGGCGTTTCTGAGGTGTCTATATGTCTCTGCGGGTATGATCTGGCCAGGCAGGTCGAGCAAGTCTTGCAACGTCAGCACGGTGGATTGCGGCAACCAGGGTTGGACTTGCCGTCCGTCCCCGGAAGGGCTGTCCAGAGCCCCGCGCGGCTCGTTCTCCCTATCCTCTTCTGCTATAACTTCCGCTATAACTTTTTCCCCTGGCGCCCCGTCTACAGGCTCAAAATTGTCCTTGTCCATTACCCTACCCTCGCCTGGAATGACATAATAACACCTGGCACAGCAATTGTCCACCAATCGCACCGGTATTCTTATAGCATAGTGGTACTACTACCCTAGGTAGATGGTACCGGGTTGAAGACTCGTAAGACGTATGTCGTAATGGTGGTAGCCGAGCCTGATTCAGGAAGGCGAATCAACTACCCCCATATATATATTACGTTTTGCGTTTCACGTCGCGGGCTCCCGAGTCCGCGCTCCCAGCGCCGGAGGCGTGCTTCCGGCCTGTTCCTCCTTCCGCACGAAGGTGATACGCAACTCGCCCTCTTCCAATTTGGCGCTCGCTACTTGCATCACAGCCAGCGCGCGGGGCAGGATGATGTTGCGCTTGTAGTCGCCCACCTGCACCACCAGTTCGTCCCCCGTCTGTAGGAGGTCGATCTGATCTTTGCGGACCATCGGCAGCGGCATCTTCAGCAAGAAGCCCTCGGGCGTCGGCTCTATGACCTCGGTCTTACCGTGGAAGAAGACGGAGACCGGGTCGGCCTCACCGAATATGGCCTCCCCCATCTTGTCGAGCATCTCCAGGCCGACCACTTCGGTGTCGAAGAAGGGCACGTCGAAAATCGGTACCGGCGAGAAGCACTCCTCCACGAGCAGGTGGTTGCGGCTCTGTATATCCCGCCACGCCGAGAAATACTCCCCATCCACCGCCTTGGGGAAGATCCGATTGCAGACCACCATGTCTGTCGAATAGCCAAAGAGCGACAGGTACGTATGCGTGCGCTGCGCCTCCTTGACCACCATCTTCTCGGCGTTCAACACGATTCGCACCGAGGTCATATCCTGGTCGGCCAGCAGGGTATGGATGCGGTCCAACTGCGTCAGGAGGTGTTGGATCGAGTCGAACACGTCATCCTCGGGCATCGGCATGTCGGTGACCGCTCGCATGAAGGGGCGTATCACCTTGGCGGCCTGGCGCTGGATGGGGAACAGCTTCTCCAGCCACCAGCGGGCGATATCGGGGAACGACAACAGGCGCAGAGTATCGCCCGTGGGCGCGCAGTCCACAACGATAGCATCGTACAGCCCCGACTCGTAGTGCTTGACGATGCGCACCAGCCCCGCCAGCTCTTCCGCACCCGGCAGCACCGTCATCTCCTCGGCCACCACGCCGTCCATGCCGCGCCACGAAAGGAGGGCGGACATATATTTCTGCAAGGTCACCCAGAAGCGGTCCACCTCATGGAGCACCGAGATTTCCTGCGCCCACAGGTTGGGAGCCACCTGCACGGGCTCGTTGTCCAGCGTAGTATCGAACGAGTCGGCCAGGGAATGAGCGGCGTCCGTGCTCATCACCAGGGTGCGGTGGCCGAGCCGCGCAAGCCTGAGAGCAGACGCAGCAGAAACGCTGGTCTTACCCACACCACCTTTACCTGTATACAAAATAATACGCATAGCTAGCTCTCAGATAGGGGTCAGCGGTCGGCGTCGAAGGTCGGGATAGCGCTCCTGGCTCCCGACTCTGCCCTCGCGTGAGAGGGCTTGCCTCTCGCAAGTGCCCCATAATAAGTCTCGCCCGCGCCACAGTGCGGGTTCAACCGGCACATCAATGTGGGGCATAAGTAGAACGTGCCTGTAACCGTAGAAGTACAGGACAAGTATAGCCATCCGGCCAATCAATGTCAAACAAAATCCAGCTGATTTCACTCAAATCAGCCGGCGCCACCGGAGGCGGCCATTGCTGATATGAGTGAAAGCAAACCCTCCTGCTCCTCCTCGATATCCTCGTCTACCCGTGCCGCAGCGACCGGTAGGGCCCACGCCTCAATGTCCTCCCGAGAGGCGTGGTTGATCTCCAGGTAGCGCCCCAGCCATGCGTCATAAAAGCCCACCCGAATCGCTTCAATCTGCTCCCGCCCCGGCATGTCCGGCGGCAATTGCCCGCCCTTCAGGAGCAGCGACGTGCGCGCCACATCGGCCAGCGGGTACCCGCTCACTGCCGCCGCCCAATCAAGGATAACCGGCCCGCGTGGGGATAGAATAACGTTGTCGGGGTGGAGGTCCCCGTGGCACAAGGCCTGGCCGTTCGGCAGCCGCTCAAGCGCCCGCACCGCTGCTTCCTTAAGGTCGTCGGGCAGCGCTTTTGCCCGGCGAATAGCGCCCTCCAACGCCCCCCGGAAAGGTCGCAGCCCCGGCACCGCTCTCGCGTGCATCCCTGCCTGCAACTCGGCCATTAGCCGCCCCATCTCGACGTGCTCCGCCGGGTTCGACAGCACAGCGTGCACCATCGACGGCCCCTCGATCCGCTCAAAGATAATCCCCGCTCGCCCCTCGACTTCGACCACGTCCCCGATGCCTGGCGCAGGCACCCCCGCATCGTGCACCGCCCCGGTAACCTTCGCCTCCTCCGCAACCCACCTCCGCGGGCACCAATCGAAAAAGAGCTTGAGCACCTCGCGCTCGCCCCACGCGAAAATCTCCGCCGTGCGCCCCTTCCCGATCAACTCCCCCTTTTCCATACCCACTCTCCCACGTGGCAGCGCCCAATCCCCGTAGGGGCAGGGCCCCGTTGCCTGCCCGGATTGTAATACCACCAATATCGGGGTGCGCAAACAGGGCAGGCAACGGGGGCCTGCCCCTACAGATTCCGGCCCAACAATCACGCCACCCTGATTCTGAACTGCGGCGGAGTAGGCTCGTTGCAATCTACGTCCCGCATGCACAAACTGCCCGCACGAAAGGCAGAAGTGTAAAGCCTGATGCATAGAACCCTCTAACCTACTCCCCTTACGCGGCTACGCAACACCCAAGGGGGCTAGCCCGACCGGTCCTCTTCTACAGGCCGCACCTCGAACGTGTAATCCTCGATCACAGGGTTCGCCAGCAGTCGCCTGCACATGTCGTCCGCCAGCTCGCGGGCCTCGGCATCACTGCCCGCCTCCAGGTAGACCTGCAAGTGCTTCCCCGAGCGCACGCTCTCCACGCCCGCATACCCGAGGTTATGCAGCGCATCCCGTATCGCCAGCCCAGGCGGGTCGTTCACCACCGGCTTCAAGGTCACCCGCACTTCAGCTAACCACTTAGCCATAGTTACGAATTACAAATTACAAATTACGAATTAGCTTGCTCCCAATTCGTAACTCATGATTTGTAATTCACAGTTCCCTCCCGGTCAGCCGCCGGTACGCCTCGATGTACTTCTCGGAGGTCCTGGCAACCACGTCATCAGGGAGCGGAGGGGCGGGGGGCTCGCGGTCCCAGCCGGAGTTTAGGAGCCAGTCTCGCACGTACTGCTTATCAAGGCTCACCTGGCTCTCCCCTACCTCGTACCTGTCGACCTCCCAGAACCGCGAGGAGTCGGGCGTCAGTAACTCGTCAATCACTATCAACTGTCCAGCGAAACTGCCGAACTCCAGCTTGGTATCCGCGATGATGATCCCCCGCGTCCGCGCGTACTGGGCAGCCGTTTGATACACCTTGAGAGTGGCGTCACGCAACTGCTCGGCCACCCGCGTCCCCACGAGGTCGCACATCGTCTCGAACGGGATGTTCTCGTCGTGCCCGGTCTCAGCCTTCGTCGCGGGGGTGAAGATAGGTTCCGGCAGCTCCTGGCTCTCCCGCAGACCCTCCGGGAGCCTTATGCCGGTCACCGCGCTCGATTTCTTGTACTCGACCCAGCCGGACCCCGCCAGGTATCCGCGGGCCACGCACTCGATATCTATCCGCTTCGCCTTCTTCACCAGCATCGACCGCCCGCGCAGCGCCTCCTGATGCTCCCGGGGCCACGAGCCCCAATCGAAGGGGAAGTCGTCCGGGTTGGTGCTTATTAGATGGTTGGGCATCACGCCGACCGTCAGCTCGAACCAGAACGCCGACAGCGCCGTCAGCACCTGCCCCTTACGGGGTATGCCGGTGGGCAGCACGCTGTCGAACGCCGATATCCGGTCGGTAGCCACGATCAGCAGCTTATCTCCCAGGTCGTATGTGTCGCGCACTTTCCCCTTCCCGAACACGGGCAGCGGAAAGTTGGTTTGGAGTACGGTTGGAGTTTCCATGCGCGGCATTATATCACAACATCCTGTAACCGGCAGCGTATGTAAACCTGACCCTCGATACCTCAGCCACTTACTTTAGCCACACAGCACATAACACTCGGCACCCGGTACTCGTCACTCGGTACTATCAGAGGGCCTGGACTCTTGCGGCCTAAAATTTGGTAAGATTAGACTCAATGCGTTCAAGCTAGCGGTCTGCCACGGAGGATAATTACACAATGGGTTTTCGCGGAGGTTTCAAGCGCTGGGCCACCTGGGCCGGTCTGCTGGCCATAATATGCACTACCTTGCCGGCCGGTCTGGTCTCCACTCCCGAGGCGAAGGCCGCCGAGATTGGCGTACAGATGAAAGACCTCAAATTCTCACCCGCCACCCTCACAGTCCCTGTGGGCAGCACGGTCGTTTGGACCAACGTGGACAAACCCAGCCATAACATCGCCATCGACCGCGGGCCGCAGATATTCGTGTCGGTCGAGCAGAAGCAGGGCCAGAAATCCCGCTACACGTTCACTAAGCCCGGCACCTACCACTACTTCTGCGAGTTCCACCCCTTCATGCAGGCCACCGTGGTCGTCACAGACCCCAAAGGCGGCGGCCTCGCCGCGCCCGCGTCGGAGACAACGGCCCGCACCTACCCCGAAACGGGCAAGACCGCCCGTGGTGCTTTCCTCGATTATTGGAACACCCACGGCGGCCTCGCTCAGCAGGGCTTCCCCATCTCGGAGGAGATACAGGAGAAGTCGGACACCGATGGCAAGGTCTACACGGCCCAGTACTTCGAGCGCGCCGTATTCGAGGCTCACCCCGAAAACCAGGCCCCTTATGATGTGCTCCTCTCCCTCCTCGGTAACTTCCTCTACAAACAGAAATACCCCAAAGGCGCACCCGGCCAGCAGCCCAACACCTCCGCGGGCTCCGTCCTCTTCAAAGAAACCGGCAAGCGCGTAGGAGGCCCCTTCCTCGCCTACTGGAATGCCCACGGGGGCCTGGCCCAGCAGGGCTTCCCCATCTCCGATGAGTTCCAGGAGCGAAGCGACCTCGACGGCAAGACGTACCGGGTGCAGTATTTCGAGCGGGCCGTATTCGAGTACCACCCCGAGAACAAAGCCCCTTACGACGTGCTCCTCTCCCAACTAGGTACCTTCCGCTACAAAGCCAAAGCCACTGCCGGCACACCTGCCGCTAACGCCATCTATCAGGCCGGGCTGTCGTCCAACACCGACCACTACCCCCTCCTCGCCGGCCCACATGCAGCCCCAGGCGTCAACGCCATGATTTACGACCACGACCCCGCCCCCGTCGTAGGCTGGGTGAACGACCTGGGCGTCAAGTGGGTGCTCCACCAGCTCTCCTGGTACTGGGTCGAGCCCCAAAAAGGCGTCTACAAGTGGGAGGTTATCGACGGGGCGGTTAACGCTCTGTACAACGCAGGCGTCAAGGTCGTCCTCAACCCGGTGCATGCGCCCCAGTGGGCCTGGGGCCCCGACGGCAAGCTCGGCTACCCCAACGACCCAGCCGACTTCGCTCGCTTCATGACCCAGGTCGCCCAGCGATACAAAGGCAAAGTGGCCGGCTACCAGATCTGGAACGAGCCCAACCTGGCCCGCGAATCGGGCAGCTACGTGGTCGCCGCTCGCTATGCCGCCCTCCTCGAGGCCGCCTACACCGCCGTCAAGGCCGTCGACCCCAACGCCATCATCATCACGGCAGCCCTCACCCCCACCGGCGTGAACGACCCCAACAAAGCGGTTGACGATGTGGTATTCCTCAAACGCCTCTACGCCTACAACAGCGGCGAAATAAAGGGCTACTTCGATGTGCTCGGCGCCCACCCTGGCTCCAACGCCAATCCTCCCGACACCCTCTGGCCGGAGAAGCCGGGACCCGGCCCCGGTTGGAATAACCATGCCAGCTTCTACTTCCGCCGCATAGAGCAGATACGTCAGGTGATGGTCGAGAATGGCGACGCCCAGAAGCAGATGTGGCTTACCGAGTTCGGCTGGACCAGCTCCCCCAACCCCGCCCCCGGCTTTGAATATGCCGCCCAGAACAGCGAGCAGGAGCAGGCCGACTACATAGCCCAGGCCTTCCGCATGGGCCGCGATCGCTACCCCTGGATGGGACCTATGATCGTCTTCGGCCTAAACTTCTCCCTGCCCGACATCTCCGCCGATCCCACAGACGAGCGCATAGGCTGGTCCCTCCTGCGCCGCGACGGCACCGAGCGCCCTTCCTACTTCGCCGTCAAAGACTACGCCTCCGGCAAATAGATCTGTAACCTCCGCCGTATTCTCCTGTAGCTGTCAACTGCGCCCGGCTCCTCCTGGAGTCGTGCAGTCCTCCACAACAACCGAATAGATAGGCCGCAAACCAGTGGTAATATCTCACGGATCAGGGGTCAGGATTCAGGGATCAGAGTCACCTTATGACTCCTGATCCCTGAATCCTGACCCCTGATCCCTTGTCAGAGGATAATCCCATGCTTGTCCTTCGCCGCCATTCGTCTTCCTCCTTTATGGGCAGGGTTAGCTTGCTCATCCTGCTCGCTGTCACCTCTATCCTTATGCAGGGCCCCGTTCGTCAAGGCAACGCAAGCCCCACCTCGTCCATATCCGCCAAATCCCCAGGTGCAGCCCAAACCGCCGCGCAGATGAAAGACTTCCAGTTCGCCCCCGCTACCATTTCTGTGAAGGCGGGCGATACCGTCACCTGGACGAATAACGACACATTCACCCACAACGTGGCCGTCGACCGCGGCCCCGAGATTTTCGTCTCCACTGAGCTCAGGCCTGGCCAGGGCACACAGATTACCCTCAATAAACCCGGCAGCTACCACTACTTCTGCGAGTGGCACCCCTTCATGCAGGGCTCCATAGAAGTGGCACCCTCCAACAACCCTCCACATGTCCAGTCCGCGCCCATTACCTTTCCCGAGACGGGCAAGACCGTGCGCGGTCGCTTCCTGGACTATTGGAACACCCACGGCGGCCTCGCTCAGCAGGGCTTCCCCATCTCGGAGGAGATGTGGGAAAAGAGCGACGTCGACGGCAAGGTCTACACGGTCCAGTACTTCGAGCGAGGGGTCTTCGAGTTCCACAGCGACAACGCCTCGCCCAACGACGTCCTTCTTTCCCTCCTGGGCAACTTCCTTTACAAGCAGAAGTACCCCAAAGGCGCTCCCGGCCAGCAGCCCAATACCTCGGCAGGCTCAGTCCTCCTCAGGGAGACCGGCAAGCGGCTCGGTGGCGCTTTCCTCAACTACTGGAACACCCACGGCGGTCTAGCCCAGCAGGGCTACCCAATCTCCGATGAGTTCAGCGAGAAGAGCGACCTCGACGGCAAGTCCTATAGGGTACAGTATTTCGAGCGGGCCGTATTCGAGTACCACCCCGAGAACAAAGCCCCATACGACGTGCTCCTCTCCCAACTAGGTACCTTCCGCCTCAAGGCGGCCAGTGCCCTCCGCTACAAGCCCACGGCGGGCGTCTACCCAGTGGGCCTGTCGGCCGGTCCGGAGCACTACCCCCTCCTTGCCGGCCCGCATGCCGTCGCAGGCGTCAACGCCATGATATACGATCAGGACCCCGCCCCGGTCATCGGCTGGGTGAACGACCTGGGCGTCAAGTGGGTGCTCCACCAGCTCTCCTGGGATCACGTCGAGCCGCAGCGAGATGTGTACAATTGGGCGTTGATAGACCCGGCGGTGGACGCCCTATACAACGCAGGCGTCAAGATTATCCTGAACCCCGTCCACTCTCCCATCTGGGCCTCGTTCGATACGACACCCGGTTACCCGAAGGACCCTAACGACTTCGCCCGCTTCATGACGCAGGTCGCCCAGCGATACAAAGGCAAAGTGGCCGGCTACCAGATCTGGAACGAGCCCAACCTGGAGGTAGAGGCCGGCGCTCACGCCTCGGCCTCCCGATACGCCGAGATCCTCAGGGCCAGCTACCTGGCGGTCAAGGCCGTCGACCCCAACGCCGTCGTCATAAGCGCGGCCCTCACGGCCACCGGCATCAACGATCCCACCGTGGCCGTGGACGATGTGGTATTCCTCAAACGCCTCTACGCCTACAACAATGGAGAAATAAAGGGCTACTTCGACGTGCTCGGCGCGCACCCTGGCTCCAACGCCAACCCCCCCGAAACCCTCTGGCCCGACAACCCCGGCCCCGGTCCCGGCTGGACCAACCACGCCAGCTTCTACTTCCGGCGCATTGAGCAGCTACGCCAGGTCATGGTAGACAACGGCGACGCCCAGAAGCAGATGTGGCTCACCGAATTCGGCTGGACCAGCACCGACCACCCCACCCCCGGCTTTGAATACGCCGCCCAGAACACGGAACAAAAACAGGCCGACTACATAGCGAGAGCCTTCCGCATGGGGCGCGATCGCTACCCCTGGATGGGCCCTATGATCGTCTTCGGCCTCAACTTCTCGCTCCCCAACGTCGCCCCCGACCCCACAGATGAGCGCATAGGCTGGTCCCTCCTGCGCCGCGATGGCACCCAGCGCCCTTCCTACTTCGCCGTCAAAGACTACGCCTCCGGCAAATAGCGAGAATATGCATCAATCACACACAATGGGCTTCGCCCATTGTGTGTGATTGATGCAACCTATTGACAATGGTCGGTTTTTCTAGTACCATACGGAAATGACCGACCATACCGAAATTCCCGACTATGACCTGGACGATGTGCTCTACCTCACCACCCCTGATCAGTTCAAAGCCATCACCGGCTCAACCCGCCCCAGGATCCTCGGCCTCCTGGCTCAGCAGGCCGCCACCACCAAGCAGATAGCCGAAATCCTGCGCCTCCCCAAGGGCACCGCGGGCCACCACCTCAAAGTCCTGGAAGACGCTAGCCTCATTCGCGTGGTCCGCACCCGCCAGGTACGCGCCATCACCGAGAAATACTACGGCCGCGCGGCGCGCACCTACCGCATTTCTACCGACGACTGCGCCCCCGGCGTTTCCGGCGCGCCCGTACCCCGCGAGGTGATAGCCCACCCGCTCCGCCAGGCCCTATCCGAGTACGCCCCCGCCCCCGAGGGCGACGACCCCTCCACCTTCATTATCACCCACGCCCGCGTCCCCGCTGCCCGCGCCCGGGAGTTCGCCCTCCGCCTGGAGGCCCTACAGCAAGAGTTCCACGCCGAAGCCACCCCCGGCGAGAAAGTCTACGGCTTCGCAGCCGGAATCTATCTCACCAACTGGCCCGACCCAGTTTCCGAATCCGGCGATTCCACGCACGAAAATCCCCCAAAACCGGGGAAATAGGAAATTACGGAAACCCCCAAATCGTAACCACCACAGGAGCCATATTATGACACTCGACCCCACCCAACACCAAACCCTCACCACCTGGATGGCCCAAAAAGGCGTCCGCCCCGAGTGCCCGGCTTGCGGCTCCACCACAGGCCGCACCCCCGGAGGCATCGTAGCCGAAATGCGCGTAACCCCGCGAGGCCTCCACGTCGGCGACCCGGTCCTGCCCCTCGTCCAACTCATCTGCAACCACTGCGCCCACCTCATGCTCTTCGCCGCCGAACCCATCGGCCTCTACCAACCCCGCGACTGTGACAGGACCGGCTAACCCATAGTGTCTGAGCGAAGCGAGCGACCCCCATTGCCTGCCCTGGTCCTGTAGCACCCAACGGTGTAGGGGCAGGCCCCAGAGGGGATCCCGTGCTGCCTGCCCTGTTGTCCAACCCCGGCGTTCGTCGTATGCGACCAGGGCAGGCAACGGGGGCCCGCCCCTACGAAAATCCCCTCATTCCCACCGCCGTGAACCCCAGCACCCACAAAGGAGGCCACATGCACCCCGAAACACAACCCTCCGTCGAGGAGCGAATCCGCCGCGTAGAAGCGAACCTCCTGCTCGACCCAAAGCCCTGGCAGCCAGCCGCCGAGCCCACCCTGCCCGAGCGCATGCGCTACCACAACGTGCCGGGCCTCAGCGTGGCCGTTATTAACGAGGGTCGCATAGAGTGGGCGCGAGCTTACGGCGTCCTTGAGGCCGGCAAACCGGAGCCGGTCGAGGCCGGTACCCTCTTCCAGGCCGGCTCCATCAGCAAGGCGGTTACAGCGGCCGCTGCCCTCCGCCTGGTGGGCCGTGGGCTGCTGGCCCTCGATGAGGACGTCAACCGCTTCCTCACCTCCTGGCGCGTGCCCCCGAACGACGGCTGGCAGCCGCGCGTCACCCTGCGGCAGTTGCTCTCCCACACCGCGGGCACCACCGTCCACGGCTTCCCCGGTTACCCTCGCGACGGCGAAGTGCCCACCCTCTTGCAGGTGCTTGAAGGCCGCCCGCCCGCCAACACCCCGCCGGTGCGGGTCAGCGCCCTGCCCGGCACCCAGTGGCGCTACTCGGGCGGCGGCACCACAATCGTTCAGCAACTCCTCATAGACGTTACCGGCCAATCCTTCCCCGACCTAATGCGCGAGTTGGTCCTCGAGCCCGCGGGCATGGAGAGCAGCACGTTCGAGCAACTCCTCCCCGAACGCCTGTGGGCCTCCGCCACCACCGGCCACTACTGGGTCAAGAACGACCCGGTGCGCGGTAAGTGGCACGTCTACCCCGAAATGGCCGCCGCAGGTCTCTGGACCACCGCCACCGACCTGGCCCGCTTCGCCCTGGCGATACAGAGCTCCCGCGCCGCAAGCCCATCCGCCCTACTCTCCCCCGAGATAACAGCGCAGATGCTCTCACCCCACGTCGACCCGGACCGGGGCCTGGGCCTCTTCCTGAGCGGCAGCGGCGATACCTTCCGTTTCGGCCACTCGGGCCAGGATCACGGTTTCGAGGCCACCCTGGACGCCTACAGCGAGCGCGGGCTGGGAGCCGCCATAATGACCAACGCATACGCCGGTGAGCGCCTCTACCAGGAACTGCGAGCCGCCATCGCCCGCGAGTACGCCTGGCCCGGCTTCCTGCCCCCAGAACACGAGGCTATCCCGCTCGATCCCACCGCCTTCGGCCCATTCATGGGCGAATACGAGCCCGGGCTCGCTGGAGGCGAATCCCTGCCCTGGATCGTCGCCCGAGAAGGCGATGCCCTCACTCTTCAAGTCCCCGGCCAGGACCCGGTTGCCCCCTATCCCAAATCTGAAACCGCCTTCTTCATAGAAGCCGTGGACGCCTCCATTTCGTTCGAAAGGGGCGAAAGTGGTAGAATCACCAGGTTGGTGTTCCACCAGAACGACAGCACGATAACAGCCACCAGACTGGAGCAGTGATTTGAGCGCCCACGAGCCATCCGAGCAGTTGCGGAAAGTGTTTGCCTGGATAGACGACCAACGAGAGGCGGCCATAGCCGACCTCCAGCGTTTCTGCCAGCAGCCGAGCGTGGCCGCCCAGGGCCTCGGTATGCGCGAGATGGCGGCGGTAGTGGAGCAATCGCTGGCAGACCTGGGGGCGTCTACCTCGCTCATCCCCACCTCTGGCTACCCGGTGGTGGCGGGCACGTTGGAGGGCGAGGGCGAGCGCCGCCTGGTCATATACAACCACTACGACGTCCAGCCCCCTGAGCCGCTGGAGGAGTGGGTCTCCCCTCCTTTCGAGCCCACGATCCGCGACGAGGCCCTCTACGCCCGCGGCGTGGCCGACAACAAGGGCAACGTGGTCGCCCGCCTCTGGGCGGCACAGGCCTGGCTTGCCGTGCGCGGCTCCCTCCCTTGCGCGCTAACTTTTATCATCGAGGGCGAAGAGGAAGTGGGCAGCCCGCACCTGGGCGAGTTCGCCGCCGCCAACCGGCACCTGCTCCGTGGGGATGCCTGCCTCTGGGAGGCGGGCTACCGGAGCCCGAGCGGCGCGCTGTCCCTCTATTGCGGCCTCAAAGGTATCCTATACGTCGAATTGCGGGTGAAGGGCGTTGCATACGACCTTCATTCCAGCGCCGCGACCCTCGCCCCCAACGCCGCGTGGCGACTGGTCGAAGCGCTCAAGTCTCTTCGCGATGCCGAGGGCAGGGTGCTCATACCCGGCTTCTACGACGACGTGCGGCCTCCCACCGCCCGAGAGCTCGAACTGCTGCGCGCTTCGCCGGTGGACGCCGAGTCGCTGCGCCGAACCTGGGGCGTTGACCGGCTCCTCGGCCCGAGCCAGGACCCGTTCGACCTCACCGTCAGGGATCTGTTCGAGCCCACATGCAACATTGCCGGCATCTGGGGCGGCTACAGCGGTCCCGGCAGCAAGACTGTGCTGCCGGCCACCGCGGCTGCCAAGATAGACTTCCGCCTCGTGCCCGACCAGGACCCACGTCGTATCGCCGGTGCCTTGCGCGACCACCTGGCCCGGTCCGGCTTCTCGGACGTGGAGGTTGTGGAAATGGAAGGCTCGGAGCGCCCGGCGCAGAGCCCCGTGGATACGCCCCTGGTAGATGCCCTGGTCGGCTCGGCCCTCACTGTATACGGACTCACGCCGCGGGTCCTGCCCCGCATGGCCGCCACCGGGCCAATGGAGCAGCTATGCCAGCGCTACGGCCTCCCCGCCGTGGGCGGGGCCGGCGTAGGCTACCCCGGCTCGCGCACCCACGCCCCCAACGAGAACATCAAGGTGGATGACTTCGTCCTCGGCATAAAACACGTTGCCGCCCTTTTCGAGGCATTTGCCACTCCTTCTTAGCAATAATGGTAAGCAATAATGGAAACGGCCCCGCCTATGCGGGGCCGTTTCCATTATTGCTTACTGAACCAGGCCAGCAGGTCGGCCCTGGTGCGCTTCTTGAACTCCGTAAGTTGGTCCTGGGTTTCGAGCGCCCGAGCGTAGCTCATCTCGGCTACACCATTGAGGTTCTTGTCGAAGAACTGCACCATGTCTTCCCGCTTGTCCGCAGGCAAGTTGCCGGTGCCCTCCACCAGGCGACCGGTCCACATGTCCCCCAGCGTCGTGCGTATCTCGCTCCAGTGCTTTTTCGTGTACTCCCACGCCTGGAGCCGCGTATGGCGCTGGCCGAGCATCTGCTGGAGCGTCGGGCCTATCGCCTCTTGAGGGATGATCTTCTCGTCCACCAGCTCCAGCACGTGCTCAACCAACTCGGGAGGCCGGAACTCGGTCAGGCTATCGAGGTACCGGTTGGTCTCCTGTGGCGAGGCGCTCGCGTCCCTCCGCCGCTCATATGTCTCCACATACTTGTCCATCCGGGCCCGGTCACCGAACATCGCGCCGATGGAGACGAACAGGGAGGCCAGGTTGGGGTCCACCGACGCCGGGTCTGCGGCTTCGCGGTCGGCGTACTCGACCGATCGCTCCACAGCCACCTGGCTATGGGCCACGGCGGCCAGCGCATCGAGCACAGGCACGCGGCTCTGCGTGTCGTTCCGCGACTCCCCCTCGCGGGCCTCGTACCCGAGCGCATCGAGTTGCTCCTTGAAGGAGCGGTCCACCCACCGGCGGAAGGTCGCGAGGGCCTTCTTACCCTCCTCACCCTCTTCGGCAGCGAGATCTTCCAGTAGTTCCTCCAGCGAGTGCAGGTAGAGATCAACCCTCTGCAGGAGGCTGTAATTTCTGATGGACGTCATGGCGGAGAGCACATCGAGGAACTTGCTCATCCTCTGGCTGCCGTTGCGCACGAGCGCCCACTGGTCACCTAGCAGGCCCATCTGCTCCAGCGGCGTCAGCTTGTCGAGGTTGGCGAGGGCTCGGTCGAGCAGGTTGTTGTCGAGGCTCTGCCTGTAGAAACCGATCTCGTCCGCGTTGCAGTAGCACCAGCGCAACTGCCCCTGCACGCTAAGGTTGAACATCGCCTCGCGCCCCGACATCAGGTAGCGCTTCTCGTGCTTGCCCGCGTCGTCCTCATACCGCAGTACAATAGGCACCTTCCACAATTGGTCGCTCCCTCCGGAGGCCTTCGGGGTGGAGTAGAATCGCTTCTGGCTGAATTGGAGTTGCACCGACTGCTCCGCCTGCCGCACCGACACGCTCACCATGGGGTAGCCGGGCTGCTTGATCCAGCTCTCCATAATGTCGCCCACCGGCTGGCTCGAAGCAGCCTGCAGGTGCCGCCAGAGATCCGGCCCCGCGGCGTTGCTCTCGGTGAACTCCCGAATGTACGAGCGGATCCCCTCGCGGAAGGGCTCCTCGCCCAGGAAATTCTCCAGCATGCGCAGCACCGAACAGCCCTTCTGGTAGGAGATGGTATCGAACATCTCCGTGGCCTCGGCGGGGGTCTGTACCGGGCTGTAGATCGCGTGGGTGCTCTCCAGGGCGTCATTGGCAAGCGCGCCGGCCTTGGCACCCTGGAAGTCATTCCAGATATTGTAGTCCGGGTTGAGATTGTCGACGGTCTTGATCGCAATCCACTCTGCGAAGGCCTCGTTGAGCCATATATCGTCCCACCATTTCATCGTAACCATGTTACCGAACCACATGTGCGCCGTCTCGTGGGCTATCACGTGGGCGATCCGCTTCTCCTGGTACCAGGATGCGGTCTGCGGATTCATCAGCAGAGCCGACTGCCGGTAAATGACCAGCCCGCTGTTCTCCATGGCCCCCGCAGCGAAGCCCGGCACCGCCGCCTGGTCGTACTTGTCGAAGTGGTAGGGCGCTCCGAAGTAGTGCTCGTACCAGGGCAACACCCTGGTTGTATACCGGTGCGCGAACTCGCCCAAATGCTCCTTGCCGCGCATGGCCCACACGCTGATGGGCGTGCCGTTCACGTCCTCTTTCTCGGTGCCCGCTATGTCGCCGATCACCAGCGCCACCAGATAGCTCGACATCGGCTTAGTCGCCTCGAACGCCCAGGTCTTGGATGCGCCGTCCTCGCTCGTGCGGGTCGTCACCAGAGGGCCGTTTGCGAGCACCGTATGGTTGGCAGCCGTGGTCACCGTCCATGCGAACTGGGCTTTGAACGCGGGCTCATCGAAGCAAGGGAAGATAAGGCGGGCGTCGGTCTCCTCGCACTGGGTGCACAGGCACTCCTCCGGCCCGTCCTTGGCGTGGTACAGGCCCTCCATGTTCTTGCTCACTTTGCCGTCGAACGACACCTCCAGCGAGGCAGGGCCGGACGGCAGCGGTCTGTCGAACTTGAATGCCGCCATCTCCCGCTCGTTGTCCTGGCTGATCCGCGGCTCCAGCGTCTTGCCATCGCTGCTCGTGAGCCTGGCGTCGGACAGCTTCATATCTTTCGCGTGAAGCTCGATCACGTCTCGCGCCTCGACGATATCGAGCTTGATGACCACCTTGCCATGAAAATCCTCGCGCCCAAGCCGGGCGTCGATCTCGATATCATACCGCCTGGGGAATGCGTGGGTAGGCAGGCGGTAAGCTTTCGGGTTCTCCGGGTTCATGCTATCTCCTTTGACGAGGGATCAGGGGTTAGGGGTCGGGAGTCAGGGTCTGCCTGCGACGCCTGCTCCTCCGCCCCGCATTCTTTGGGGTTTCATAAGAGTCATACCGCCGATTATACAGCAAGGGTTCAGTAGCTGTCAGGGGAACGGACTCGTAAAACGTAAAACGTAAAAGGTAATGGTGGTAGACGTACCTGGTAGGGGATTACGGACCAACTACCCCATACGCAGGTAAGGCAGAATGCCTTCAGTAGAGGGCGATAGAGACACGCAAAGAGACCATTCTGTAGGGGCAGGCCCCTGTTGCCTGACCTGTTCGTTTACCCCCAGGGCCGGGGCTAGCCAACAGGGCAGGCAACAGGGGCCTGCCCCTACAGGCGTAGTTGCGCCTAAAACCTGCTTGCAATCCCTTAGCTTGATGTGTATGGGGATTACAGATCAACTCCTCCTACTACCATTAGGTTTTACGTTTTACGCTTCACGCTTACGCTTCGAGGCCTACGCGCCTGTACGCTTCGTCTACGTGCGCCAGGTGGCGTTCGAGGCTGAAAAGGTCTTTGAGATCTTCATCGGATAGGCGGCCGGTGACTTCGGGGTCGGCGCGGAGGAGGTCGATGAAGGTGGGGCCGGTCTCGCCGCGGGAGTCTTGCTCCCAGACCTGCATGGCGTGGCGCTGCACGATCTTGTAAGCTGCCTGGCGGTCAAGGCCGCTCTCGGTGAGGGCCAGCAGGACGGCCTGCGAGAAGATGAGGCCGCCGGTCTGCTCCAGATTGCGTATCATGCGGCCGGGGTAGATGTTCAGGCCACGCATGATGCCGTCAAACTGGCTCAGCATGTAATCAAGCAAGATAAAGGCTCCTGGGAGGATGATGCGCTCGGCTGAGGAGTGGGAGATGTCGCGCTCGTGCCAGAGGGCCACGTCCTCCATACCCGACATGGCATACCCGCGCACCACCCTGGCAAGGCCGCAAATGCGCTCGCTCTTGTGGGGGTTGCGCTTGTGGGGCATGGCCGACGAGCCCTGCTGGGCCGCCCCGAAAGGCTCCTCGACTTCGCGCACCTCGGTGCGGGCCAGGTGGCGAATTTCCGTGGCGAACTTGTCGAGCGACGAGGCCACCAGCGCCAGGGCGTTGAGCGAGGCGGCGTGCCGGTCGCGCTGGACTATCTGCGTAGACACGGGGTCTACGGCCAGCCCCAGCCGCCCCAGGGCGTCCGCCTCCACCTCGGGCGGTACGTTCGCGTGGGTGCCTACGGCGCCCGAAATCTTGCCCGTGGCTATATCCTTCTCGGCGGCCTCCAGGCGGTGCAGGTGGCGTCCCATCTCGTCGTACCAGACGAGCAGTTTGAGGCCGAAGGTGGTCGGCTCGGCGTGCACGCCGTGGGTGCGCCCGATCATTACCGTGTGCTTGTGCTCCAGCGCCAGCGCGGCCAGGGTGACCCGCACGGCAGCCACGTCCTCCCTGATGAGGGCCATTGCCTGGTGCACCTGCAAGCCCAGCGCGGTGTCCACCACGTCCGACGAGGTGAGCCCCACGTGCACGTAGCGGGCCATGTCTTTGTCGGATAAGCTGTCGGCAGCCGCCCTCAAGAAGGCTATCACGTCGTGGTCCGACTGCTTCTCGTACTCGGCCATCAGCTTCAGGTCGACTTTGCCCTCACGCAGCACCGGCAGCGCCTCCCGAGGCACCTCTCCCTGCTCAGCCCATGCCTCGCACACCGCGAGTTCGACCTGCCACCACAGGTCCACTTTCCGCTGCGCCGACCATATCTCCCCCATGCGGGGGTTTGTATATCTATCTATGCTCATGTTTGATTTTGGATTTTGGATTGCAGATGCATCTGCAATCCAAAATCAGGTTAATGCCTGGCGTATCTGGTGCATCTCTGCCGGCGTGACGCCGGTCGCCTCCAGGTAGCCTTCGACGCCGCCGTATTCGCGGTCGAGGTAGTCGAGGAGGGCCCGCATTTTCTCGGGCGGCGAGTACATCCAGAGGGGCCTCTCCACCGGTTGGCCCTGGATGCGACTCTGCTCTTCGAGCCACGCCACGTTGGCGGACTCAAGCAGCGTCTCGCTGAGCGCGTAATCCTCGGCTATTGTCTGGCGGGGCACGCCGGCCAGGGACAGCAGGAGGGCGACCACGATGCCGGTGCGATCCTTCCCGCCGTGGCAGTGCACGAGCACCCCGCCCTCTTGCAGAGCCGCTGCTACAGCCTTGATGACCATCGCCACCAGAGCTCTGCTCTTCTCCAGGATGACTATATAGTCGCCCTGAGTAGGCGAAGCTGCGTCTATGGCTTCCGTATCTTCGGCGTAGTGGAGAGGCAGGTGCAGGTAGCGCGGCGCGCCCTCAACACCCTCGCGGGCAGCCCAGGGGTTGGGGTATGTTTCTAGCTCTTCGGCGAGGCGCAAGTCG
The DNA here is from genome assembly GCA_045805005.1 of Chloroflexia bacterium. GTDB lineage: Bacteria > Chloroflexota > Chloroflexia > QHBQ01 > JADMIH01 > JADMIH01. The sequence continues at coordinate 4,498 of JBJMMB010000477.1, read as the reverse complement.
ATGATCGTGCGCAGCCCATAGTCGAGCAAGGCCGCCTGCCCATCGTCCGTGAGGCGATTCAGGTTATCGGCCCGGACAAGCGTGCGCCAGCGTATTTGCCCGCCACTCTCGGTCGGATAGCCCCCCACATCGCGGATGTTATAGCAGGCGTCCCAGGCCAGGTAGCGATCACGGTGCGCTTCAGGCATAGCAGTTTGGTCCTCCGCTCTGTGTCAGGGATCGGGGGTCGGGGGTCGGAGGTCGGTGTCTTCGCCCGACGCTCGACCCTCGACCCCCAACTCCTTATCAGATGCTATTATACTATCTACGTGGGCCAGGGCTTCAAGCTCTTTCTGTTTGCGGGCCTCTTCTTTGCGCTGCCGGCGCTTGTAGACTTCGCTGGCGCGGTTGCGGAGGATGATGAGGTAAATGAACAGAGGCACCAGTATCAGTTCGCCCGCGATGAGGAAGATGCGGGCGGCGGTCAACTGGCCAGGTTGGTTGGAGACAATGAGGGAGCAGCCGAAGCACGAGACGAAAACACCGAGAGCGCCGAGCCAAACCAGGTAGCGTTGGTTCCTAGACGTGGGCAACAGGCGGTTCCTCTCCAGCGGGCAGGGCATCGTCCGCGCCTACGCCGGCCTGCGCGAGTGGGCCGGTGGTATGCTCCATGATAATATTCATACGCGTGTGGTTGAGCACTTGATTCAGTTCGTTCTCGGTACGCGCCAGCTCGCGCCTCCAGCGCTTCTGCCTGAGCATCGCGTACCGCCTGTAAGACACCAGGGTCACCAGGCACCCTACGAAAGCGAGCCCTAGAAAGAGGGCTGCAGGGCCCTGCGAGTTGCGCATCCCGAGGAGCATCGCGGCCACCGCGGCGAACATGCTCAGCCCGCAGGCCGCCAGGCTGGTAAAACGAGCCGTGGGCTCCGTCATACTTATCTTATCCATCAACCCCCCTCCCTGTAATTACGAATTACCAATTACGAATTGCGCCACATGAATTCGTAATTACAAATCTCCCCAAAGTCCCTGCGCATCATAGGCTGTTAGTGTCGCCGGCGTTATTGCGTTGTGCAGGTCGTGCGGTGAGCGGGTATGCACGCGCAGGTAGTTGTCGGTCAGGCCGCTCCAGGTGCCGTTGTCTTCTTCCTCCCACAGGACGGGAAGGGTGCTGCCAAGGTGGGCTGTGCTGTATGCCGCCTCCAGGCGCGCTCCCAGGTCAATGGCCTGCCTGGTGCGCTCCTGGCTGACCTCGGGCGTCACCTGCCCGCCCATAGTCGCCGCGGGTGTGCCCGGCCGCCTGGAGTAGGGGAAGACGTGGACTCTGGCGAATTGCATGCGCCCCACGAAGGCCAGCGTCTCGGCCCATTCCTCCTCGGTCTCGCCAGGGAACCCGACTATCAAATCGGTGGTTATGGAGATGCCGGGCACGGCCTCACGGCATTGGCGCACTACATCCTTGTACTCAGCGGTGGTGTAGTCTCGCTTCATTCGCTCGAGGGTGGCATCGCAGCCGCTCTGCAGAGGCAGGTGCAGGTGGGGAGCAAGCCTCTCCAGGTAGCGCGAGTCGGACAGCAGCGGGAGCATCAACACTGCGTCGGTGGGCTCAACCGAAGTAACGCGTAAGCGGGGCACTTCGGTGCGCTCCAGCACCGCCTTTACCACCCCTGGCAGGTCCGGCGCCTCGGTGGGATCGGCCGCCGCTCGCTTGCGCTGGGCATGATCCTGGCCGTACTTGCCCATGTGCACCCCGGTCAGCACGATCTCCTTGTATCCAGCCTCCACCCGCCGGTTGGCGAGCCTCACAACCTCGTTAGTGGGTGTCGAGCGGGGCATCCCCCTCGTGAATGGGATGATGCAGAAAGTGCAGAAGTCGTTGCACCCGTCCTCTACCTTGACCATAGCCCGCGTGCGCTGCTTGAAATCGGGGTCGGTGTCGGGGCCCGCGGCAGACGAACCGATATCCTTACCCCCATCGTCCATCGTCCATCGTCCATCGTCCAGATCGCCGCCTGCCCAGGACGGCGTGCGGGCCGCCCACTCTCCGGCATCGAGGGCGTGCTCCGGCGGCTCGTAGCCAGGCATCCAGTCGAGCACCAGGCCGAGCAAATCGTCTTTGGCTTTATAGCCGACGACAACGCCCACTTCGGGCATGTCTTCGAGAGTTTCGCGGCCCGACTCGGCGTAGCAGCCGGTAGCCACCACCAGGGCATCGGGGTTGGCGCGGGCCGCCCTGCGCAGCCATTGACGGCTCTTGCGGTCGGCCACGTGGGTTACCGAGCAGGTGTTCACCACGTATACTTCGGCGGGCGACGAAGGCGGCACGATGCGGAACCCGGCGGCGCGGAAGTCGGTGATCGCCTTTTGCGTGTCGCTCTGGTTCACTTTGCACCCCAGGGTTACAAAAGCCACGCGGGGCGGCCCCTCGTACCGCTCAGGGGCCCGGATCAGGTTGGTGTCGATGAAAGTCAGCTCGGCCAAGTTACAATCCAAACTAGAGGTGCGGGGCTCTCCCCGCCTGGGCGTGTGGCCCGCCCACTTCCTCTTTAATCGCGCACAATCCTACCTAAGGCTGATTATACATCACGCCGACTCGCGCCCACAATAGTCATAAAGGGTTATAAATCCAACAATAACCCATAATAAGTATAATAGGTATATGGTGTATAAGTACGCAGCCGCCAGGACCAACAACTCCGTCCCAGGCCCTCCCGGCCCTCCATACATCGGCCCCGTCCTTCCGTACCTGCGCGACCCGCTGGGGTTCATGCTCGCTAACTACCGGCGCTATGGCGAGGTGATACGCATCGAGCTCGTGGGCATACGAGGCGTGGCCCTGCACGGGGCCGCCGCTCACCGTTACGTGCTGGTCGATGCCGCCGATAACTTCGTGATCGCCCCTCTGATCGATCGCCTGCGCGCCCGCTGGATTGTGGGCAATGGCCTCCTTTTCATCGATGACCCGGCCCACCGACGCGACCGCCGCTTGATTATGCCGGCTTTCAGCCGCAAGCGCGTCGAGGACTACCAGGAGGTTATGCAGGAAACCGCCCGGCAGATGCTGGATAGCTGGGTGCCAGGCGTTGAGATCGACGTGGCCGCGGAGATGCACCTCCTGGCCCTGACCGTGGTGGGGCGCACGCTATTCAACATGGACCTGGCGGGATCTGCCCGAGTGCTTGGAGAGGCAGTGGCTGCCGTGGTTCACGCCGCGAGCAACCCCGCACATATAATGATGGCGCGGCTCCCCTTCGACGTGCCCCCGATCGGCGTGGGTGGCACCCTGCGCAAAGCGTTGGCCCGTATCGACCGGGTGTTGAGCGAGGTCATCGAGCGGCACATACGAGATGGGCTCGATGCGGGCGATGCGGTTTCAATGCTGGTGGCCGCCCGCGACGAGGCGGGCGAGGGCCTGACCAACTCGCAGATACGCGACCACCTGCTCACTCTCTTCGTGGCGGGGCACGAAACGAGCGCTAACGCCCTGGTCTGGACCTTCTATTTGCTGGCCATGCACCCGGAGGCCACTCGGAAGCTGCTCAGCGAGCTGGACGCTCAGTTGGGTGGCAAGGCCCCGGATGCGGCCGACCTGGAGCGCCTGCCCTATCTCGACCAGGTTGTGAAGGAGGGCCTGCGCCTCTACCCGCCCGCGGCCAGCCTCAACCGCATCGCCCGCGAGGACTTCGAGTGGCGAGGCTACACCATCCCGGCGGGGGCGCTGATCAGCTACTCCCCATTCGTGAGCCACCGCATGCCCACCCAGTTCCGCGACCCGGAGGTCTTCAGGCCGGAGCGCTTCGACCCCCTCGCGGGCGACTCGATACCCCAATACGCCTACATCCCCTTCGGAGCCGGCCCCCGTTCTTGCGTTGGAGCCCCGTTCGCTACGATGGAGATAAAGACGGTCCTGGCCATGGCCCTCCAACGCTTCCGCCTCGACCTCGTGCCAAACCAGCGCATCGAGGCCACCGTGCGCACCACCCTCCAACCCAAACGTGGTATCCGCATGGTCCCGCAGATACAGGACGGCCACGTGGAGCGCTCCCCCGCCCGTGTTATGGGCAATGTCATAGGGGCACTGCCGGGCTGATGAGGCTCACATCCCGACAATGCCCTAAGATTAAGAAACCGCCAAGACGCCAAGACGCCACGAGTTAGATTGAATCGGCAGACCGGGACGTGCTCCTGGAGTTGGGCGGTCGGTAGGCCTGGAGAGACGGAACCACCAAGGCACTAAGAGCACCAAGGATTTATTGTATTAGGAGGCCAGGACGGTAGGGCCTACTCAGATCGCTTTGTTTGCTGTGTTCGCGGAAAAGTGTTGGTCTATGTCGGGTTTAGGCTCATCTAATAATCGGGATTCGTGAAGTGTGTCGGGTTTTGTCGGCTTTTGTCAGGGTCTACCTTCTTGGTGGGTTATGTCTAGTTCGGTTTTGTGGAAAATGTGTCGGCTTTTGTCGGGTTTTGTCGGGTACGATGCTGAAGGGGTGGGGATTCACGGAAATGTGTCCGGTTT
>JBJMMB010000476.1:0-4581 GCA_045805005.1 Chloroflexia bacterium | reverse complement strand
TCGTAATGGGATACGTAGACTTGCTGGTCAGGCGGAGCAGCATCGGGGGGTAGCGTGACACCATTGAGTGTCCCGGCCGTGCCCCCTGCTTGTCCGGAGCCGGTAGTGGTCGCTGTGCTTTCCGTGCCCGCCGTCGGAGCACTGGTCGCCGGGGCGGTAGCCTCCGGGGCGGTAGTAGCCGGAGCGCTGACAGGAGTTTGAGTTGGGACTGTGTCACCCCCACACGCGGCGAGTGTGAGGACTATCGCGAGGAGCACAATCGACCAAATGCGAGTTCGCTTCATAGTTTGGCCTCCTAGATTCTAGAGAAACACTATTGGCAGCCAGAAGTTGTAGTTTGTGACGGACAGGGCGCTGACGCGGAGAATAGGGCTATAGGTACCGCGATCTTAAGAAGGGCGGGTAAAGTAAGGCTCGCTGAGCGATAATCACCTCCTTGTGATATTTATCGGCAAGCGTGTAGCAATGCAGCCGCGAGATAATAAGCTCATAAAGCGCCGGCTCCTGGATCCATTGCCAGGCAAGACCCGGGATGGGTTGAGATATGTTAGCACAGAAGCGGCCGTGCGTCAACGGCTTGTGTGTGCCAATATTGCACGGCCCCGGCGCTTGTGGTATAATCAACTTTGTGTCTGAAAGCCGGAAGATAAAACCATAGGCAAATTACGCATAGTTCTCAGTTAGGGAGATCCAGATGAAACCCACCCAGGCGATAACAGCGGTCACCTCTCAGTTCCTCAAGGATTCGGTGCCCGAATTTGGCGTTGGCGACACGGTACGCGTCAGCGTGAAGGTTGTGGAGGGGAGCCGGGAGCGCACGCAGGTGTTCGAGGGCGTGGTCATGCGCCGCCGGGGCGGAGGCATCAACGCCAACTTCACCGTTCGCCGCATCGCCTCGCACGGCATCGGCGTGGAGCGCACCTTCCTGCTCCACTCGCCTCGCGTCGAGAAGATCGAAGTGGTCCGCCGCGGCGTAGTCCACCGGGCCCAGCTCTACTACCTGCGCGGTCTGACCGGCAAGGCGGCCCGCATCAAGGAGCGCCGCTATAACCCGGCCGCTGAGGCCGCCAAACGCGCCGCCCGCGCAGGCACCCTCGCCCCCCTCGCGGCCCCCGCCGCCGTGACCACCAACGGCGCCACCGCCGAGCACGAAGACGAGGCGGAAGAGGCCGAAGAGCCCTATGTGGACGCGGAAGATACCGAGGCCCTGCAGCCCGAAGCCGACGACGTAGAGGCCGAAGTGGACGCCGCCGAAGACGAAGCCGGCGAGGCCGAGGAGGCCACCAAGGCATAAAGGGTCCGCGGGGCGGAATAGTGAGCCCCACAGACCCTCGACAAGAGAAGACCCTTCACCCCCCATCCCCCTCTCCCTTCCAGGAGAGGGGGATTTGTTTTAGGGCTCCATTCCCCATCACCCATAAGCAGATACCCGCCCGCAGGGAGACCCACACACCCCTCAGCGAATTGAATATGCTAGAATAGCCCTATGGAAATCTCCCCCCTCCTCGAAGCTGGCCCCGGTCCGTTACCAGGGGACCAGCCTGAGCACGAGCCCGGGGGTGAAGCTCAGCAAATCCAAGACCCAAAGACCGAACGCTCCCCCCGCCCTGAGAAGCAGTTGGTCCCAACCTGGGACCATGAGATCGAGTTGAGGTCCAGGGGATACAGGCTCGTGGCCGGGGTGGACGAAGCGGGACGGGGGGCCTGGGCGGGGCCGCTCGTGGCTGCGGCGGTGGTCTTCGCGCCCGAGGCTTTTGGTGAGGCGGCCTGCGCCACCGGGCGGTATGAGGAGTTGGGGCGGCTGCGGGATAGCAAGCTGTTGAGCGCCTGCGTGCGGGAGGAGTTGCTCGACTGCGTCCGTATGGCCGCTCTCGCGGTAGGCGTGGGGGTGGTGACCTCGGGCTTGATCGACGCGATTGGCCTGGGACCCGCTAACCGGCTGGCGATGGCTCGCGCCGTGCGCGCCCTGGCCGGCTCGCAGGGCTCAACCCATGCGCTCCTGCCCGATTTCCTGCTCATCGACGCCTTCAAACTGCCCACCATGCCCATCCCCCAGCGCCCAATAATAAAGGGCGACGCCACTTGCATGTCCATCGCCGCCGCCTCTGTGGTGGCCAAGGTGACCAGGGATCGAATGCTGTGCCAGTTCGACCTGGAGTACCCGGGCTACGGGTTCGCCCAGCATAAAGGCTACGGCACGCAGCAGCACGCCGAGGCCCTCCAGAGCCTGGGTCTGCTGCCTATACATCGCCGCAGCTTCGCCCCTATCAAGGCGCTGCTCCCTGAGGAGTAAAATACTGCCGGTACCTCCCGAGGACGCCACACGAGCCAGGGCCAGAAAGAGCGCCGCCACCGGCCGGGACGGCGAGGAACTCGCGGCCCGCTACCTGACCCGCCAGGGCTGCACGATCCTTGCGCGCAACTGGCGTGCCGGATCGGGCCACGGCGAAGTGGACATCATAGCCGAGTGCCCGGCCCACCAACCGGAAACCTCGGACGCAACTCGTGAGCTAGCTTTCGTGGAGATACGCACCCGTCACGGTCGTCCGGGCCTGGCCGAAGAGTCGCTCTCCCGCCGCAAAGCCGCCAGCATGGCCACCGCTGCCTACGCCTACTTGGCCGCCCAGAATCTCGACCCCGAACGCACCTTCTGGCGCATAGACCTCCTCGCCATCTCCAAATCCGGTAGCGCCACCACGATCAACTGGATCAAGAGCGCGATCAGCGAGGACATGATCACCCCCTACTAACGCCGCCGCTAACCAGGAAGACGAGAAACCGCCAAGACGCCTATTCCAGAAACCGCCAAGACGCCTATTCCAGAAACCGCCAAGACGCCAAGACGCCAAGATTTATTAGGGGTTTGGCCCGCAAAGGCGCGGAGGCGCTGAGAACCATATTAGCGGCCCTCCCGCCTCTCTGGTTCCATATACTCTACGGGAGCGCGTCCTGGCCTGCCTGTTCAATAAAACCTTGGCGTCTTGGCGTCTTGGCGGTTTCTTGAGAGCCTCGCCTATAAGAGCCTGGCCCATATAGGAGGGGCGACAGCAGAGGGCAAAGGGGGGTATACTGGAGGGAAAAGGAGTCACCTGTATGACAACCAGCCAGCATGCCGGTCCGGCCCTGGATTTGGCCTGGATCCGCTCGCAGTTTCCCGCTCTGGAATTGCATCAAGATGGTAAGCTTGTGGTCTACCTGGACAACCCGGCGGGCACGCAGGTGCCTGTGCGTACCGTCGAAGCTATAGGCGATTATTTCTACGGTTCCAACGCCAACGTGCACGGGGCCTTCATCACCAGCATGCGCACCGACGAGATGGTCGACGCCGCCCGCCGGGGCATGGCCCACTTCCTGGGCGCGGCCTCCCCCCGCGAGATCGTCTTCGGGCCGAATATGACCACCCTCACCTTCTCCATGAGCCGCGCCCTGGGACGCGATCTCAGGCCCGGCGACGAGGTGGTGGTCACAGACCTCGACCACGACGCCAATATCGCCCCCTGGGTGGCCCTCGCCGAGCGGGGCGTCACCCTGCGGCGCGTGCCCGTGCGCCGGGAGGATTGCACTCTCGATATGTCGGCCCTGGCCAATGCGCTCACCCCCCGGACCCGCCTCGTAGCCTTTACCTACGCCTCCAATGCCGTGGGCACCATCACAGACGTGGCTGCGATAACCAGGCTGGCGCACCAGGCCGGGGCTCTGGCGTGGGTAGACGCCGTGCATTATGGCCCGCACGGGCCCATCGACGTGAAGGCGTTGGACGTCGATTTCCTGGTCTGCTCTTCATACAAGTTCTTCGGCCCGCACCTGGGTGTATTGTATGGCCGGGCGGAACTCCTGGAGCGCATACAGGCTTACCGGGTGCGGCCCGCGCCCGAAACCGCCCCCGACAAGTTCGAGATGGGCACGAAGAACCACGAGTGCCTGGCGGGCCTGGTCGCCACCCTGCACTACCTGGTAGAGCTTGGCCGCGGAGGAGGCGGGGCGCAGCAGAGCCCTACCCGAGAGGCCCTGGTGAAGGCCATGACCGCCATAAAGGACTACGAGAAAACACTCAGCGCGGCCATGCTGAGGGGTTTATCGAGCGTGCCCGGCCTGCAAATCTACGGCATCACCGACCACGCACGTCTGGACCAGCGCGTGCCCACCTTCGTCTTCAACCTCTATGGGCGCACGGCCCCTGACGTGAGCAAGGCCCTGGCCGCGGCGGGCATCTTCTCCTGGGCCGGGAACTTCTACGCCCCGGAGGTCATGCAGACCCTCGGCCTCGAAGGCACCGGCGGCGCGGTGCGCGTAGGTGCCGTGCATTACAACACACAGGAAGAAATAGAAAGACTGGTGTCTGCCCTACGCAACATCGCTTAGCGACAATAAACGATTGCACCGTAGAGACCGGGTGTCCTCTGGGCGAAGCGCAGAGTCGTCTCCACAGAACGCCAAGACGCCAAGATTAATAAAAGTGCAAAAGTGCCTAACAAAACCGCCGGCGCGCACCAAAGCATCTGTAGGGGCGAACCTTGGGTTCGCCCTCTCGACATGGTACTAAGGCTAGAGGGCGAACACAAGGTTCGCCCCTACAAGGAC
>JBJMMB010000475.1:0-10637 GCA_045805005.1 Chloroflexia bacterium | reverse complement strand
CAGCCAACCACCGGAGGCACAACAATGGACGCCAATGTGACCGACTTCAAAGTCTGGCAGGATTTCATGCCCATAGTTCCCCCTTCCGGCCCGCCCCTCCACGCTGTCGTGACCATCGAGACCACCTCCAAACCCGGCCGTGCAGTGGTCGCCGCGGGCGGCGCCATAACCATCACCCGCGCCTCCGGCGAAATCATAGCCACCGCCCCCCTCACTTCCACCCAGGCCCCTGACGACCGCCCCATGCAGCAGACCGGCCCCACCAGCACACAACTCGGCACAGGACCCCTCCCCATCACAGCCAAGCTCACAGAAGGCGAAATGCTCTCCGGCACGGCCACCATCACCATCAGCGGCGCCCAGGTAGACCTCAACCTGCCTCAAACCGCGCTAACGTTCACGCACTAAAGGGGCACCCCTTGCAGGGGCTTGCGGGTGCCCCCAACTCTCTCCACTCGTACCCACTGATCCCTGATCCCTGCTCCCTGATCCCTGATCCCCGACCCACCACCCCCCACCTTGTGCTCTCCACCCCGGACACATATAATCTTAAAGGCGGTGTAACCCAGGGCGTACTTGGCCGTGTGGCCCGATCCCCGGTTGGTCCCTGCCACACGCATTGACTGGAGAACCTACAGGTTGAAACCCATATTCCTCATGATAGTCGCGGCCGGCCTCTTGCTCATCGCCGGTTGCGATAGCGGCGCTAGCGGGGTGGCAGGCGCTCCTGCCTCACCCACCGCGCAGCCCACCCCCAAGCTACTTGTCTCCTCTAAAGCCCTCACGCCCTCTGTAGAGCCCGACAGGGCCGTACCCGTCATCGCGAACTCCGAATTTGCCGTGGGACAGGAGCGCTTCGTCTTCGGCATTGTCAACTCCAGAACCGGCCAGCCCATTAAAGACGTGCCCGTCGTGGGCCTCCAGTTCTTCAAAGTCAACGACGACGGCACCGCCACCAAGATAGGCGACGGAGAGGCCATCTATCGCAGCGAAAACCTCCCCGCCGGCGTCTTCGTAGTGCGCACTGCCTTCAAGGAGCCCGGCAAGTGGGGGGCTCTCTTCACGATCCGCCACAATGGCGAGGCCCCCTACCAGGTGCCTCTGAACTTCGACGTGCTGGCCCGCGGCTCCGTCCCCATGATCGGCGACGCCGCTCCCCCCAGCAAAAATGTAACCAAAAAAGACGTCAAGGACCTGAAGGAGATTTGCTCAGCCCTCCCCCACGACGACATGCACGACCTCACGATCGCCGATGCTATCAAGTCGGGCAAGCCCACCATCGTGCTCTTCGCCACCCCCGGCTTCTGCGAGTCGCTCACGTGCGGCCCCGATATGGAGCTAACCGAGAAGATCGAGGCAAAGTACCGCGACAAGGCCAACTTCATCCACATCGAGACCCCCGCCGACCACCCCCAGGCCCCCCAGGCCCAGGTACCCACGGTCCAGGAGTGGGGCCTGAAGAGCGAGCCCTGGCTATTCCTGATCGACAAAAACGGCAAGATCGCCGAGCGCTTCGAAGGAGGCCTCACCCTGGACGAGGTCGACCCCGAGGTCCAGAAGCTGTTCCAGTAAGGATGCGTTCATTTTTGTGGCTATAGGGTCGAAGGTAATTGAGCCGCCCTGATCTTCCAGCGGCAGCTGCGCTAGTCTCGTGCTGAATACCAGTCCAACACCCGCAAGGCGCGCAGCGTGTTCCACCGGCTCGGCCGGCCCTCCTCTTCGTCCAAATCGACCGCCATCGTGCCGGGGTGCTGGTTCTCCAGCGGCCACCGGCCCTCGCGGTCGCGCTTCGACTCGACCAGCTCGATCGCCTCGGCCACGCGCTCGTCAGGCGTGGCCCCGGCTCTGCGCAGATACTCGAGTCCCCGCAGCGCATCGTAGTGCCACCAGGTCGGGAAGGAGAAGCGCGTCCAGGCGGCGCCGCCTTTGCGATCACGCTCGATGACCTCTCCGGTCGACAGCCTGCGGAGAAGACGGCGCTCGAGCAGGTACTCGTCCGCTCGGAGGCGGGCCTCCCTTACCTCCGTCACCTCGGCGCTGCTCCCCCCGGCCCCACTGCTCCCGCCCGCCAGTTCGTATTCGAGCAGGGCTTCCAGCACGCAGATCGTAGTGTTGAACGACGACCGCGTCGAGCCGTTCTCAGCCTCGCAGTTCCAGCCGCCGTCGGGCAACTGCTCGCCGAGCAGGCGGTCTACGATCCGCTGGACATCCTGGCCGAAGTAGGCGCCGCTAGCCGCCACCTGCCCATTGATGCACGGCTCGACCTCGCCCGCGAAGAAGGGATTGCCCTCAAAGTCCAATCCCCGCCAGTTGCCGTCCCAATCCCACCCTCGCCACCTCACGTTGTCGCGGACCAGGCCCACCGCACGACGCGCCTGCTCGCTCGCCGGATCGAGACCCATTTCTCCCAGCAGCGACAGGACGTGCATCGTGGAGTCCCACCCGCGGTTCCACGCCGTGCCGGCCCACGACCCGTCGGCCCCCTGTAGGGCGAGCAGCCGAGCGCCCAATCCCTCGGTGGCGACTCTCGCACGCTCGGCCGCGACCTCCTCCGCGGACGCACCGGTCAGGTCTCGCATCGCCTGCCAGCGGATCGAAGGGTCAGAATCAAGCAGCCATTGTATGACCGAGCTGTTAGGCTCTGGAGATTTCTGGGGTTGCCGTTTGGGTTGATTGGTCGCCATCTGCCGGTGCTCCTTACTCTTATTAAGAGACACTCACCAGCTTTTGAAACAAGCTCATAATCGTCAGGTCAGCGTCAGCTCGAACAACGCCAGCGCCTCGGAATCCGCGCCTGCGTCGAACCCCGCCTGCCCAAGTCCGGCATCAACGTGCGTCTCCGCAGGCAAAAGGCCGCCCAACCTCTTCACACCCTTATCGCGCGCCGCCCCCGCCAAGGCCGAACCAAGCTCCCGCCATCCGGTCGCCGGGGCGTACATGGTCGATATAGTCCAATCCAGGCCGGGACCATCGCTATCGGTGGAGATCAGCGCCATCGGAGGTGGTAGGCCCAACCCCGACACCTCCACTTCCTCGGGCACCAGCAAATGCCCCCGCGCCGCTCGCTCGGCCCACTCCTCACCCGACGTTGCGCTGAAAGACCACTGGCGGTTGAGCAGCCCACCGGTCGCATAGCCCGCGTGCGTCCTGCGCCACCAATCATGAAAGACCGGGGCTTCGTCCGGCGTAGCCATGCGAAGCGCATACGCCGGTTGCGCAGCAGTCACCTTTTCCTTCGCCTCTCCGGAGGTCAAGCGCCAATGCCGCACGATGAAGCGCTGTGAGAAGCCGTGCCTGAAGGTATTGCGGTGCACCGGGAGGTTCGCCACCGTGGTAAGCAGCCGGATCACACTGGCCCCAAGCCGGCGCGACTCCTCGATCATGTATTTCTCGAACCGTGTGGACAGGCCCAGGCCCCGGTAATCGGGGTGCACTCGCAGGCCCTCGAACCACGCTTCCGCGGGCGACAGGAACGACATCTTATCAATGCCCGCGATGCGCCCCGTAGCCTTATCCTCTACGGCCAGGAATCGCCCCGTGGTGTCGCTCACCCAGTCATCGAACACCCAGTGGATGTAGTCTCCATCCTCCCAGGTGTTCGCCGTCAGCGCGAGTATCTCTTCCTTGTCCTCCCGCGCGACGTCCCTGATGCCAAATTCGGGCATAGGCCGCGCCGGGGCTACCTGCCCTTCCACTCAGGGGCCCGCTTCTCCATAAACGCAGACGCGCCCTCCCGCCGGTCTTCGGTCGCGACCGCCTGCCCAAATAGCCGCGCTTCCAGTTCCAGCGCCTCGTCAAGCGGCAGCGAGATGCCCTGATTGACCGCCTGCTTGGCCAGCGCGATGGCACGTGGCGCGCTGCCCGCCAGATCCTTCGCCAGCGTCAGGGCCGCCTCCATCAACTCCTCCGCCGGCACAACCCGGTCCACCAGGCCGAGCCGCAAGGCTTCCTCGGCCCCGATCCTGGCCCCCGTGAAGATCAGCATCTTGGCCCGGTCCCGCCCCACCAGCCGCGCCAGCCGCTGCGTGCCCCCGTAGCCGGGGATCACCCCCAGGTTGGTCTCGGGCTGCCCCAGTTCGGCGCTATCCGCGGCGATCCTCACGTCGCCGCACATCGCAAGCTCGCATCCCCCACCCAGCGCGTAGCCGTTGATCGCCATAATCACCGGCACCCGCAGGCCTTCTACTTTCGCGAACACCCTCTGCCCAAACCTCGCATAGTCCGCGCCCCCGCCTTCCCCCTCCAGGGCCACGATCTCCCCTATATCGGCGCCCGCCACGAACGCCTTGCTCCCGGCCCCCGTCACCACCACCGCCCGCACGACCTCGTCTGCCTGGATGCTATCCAGCGCGTCCGCAAGCTCCTCCAGGACCGTGAGGTTCAGCGCGTTCAACTTGTCGGGCCTGTTGATCGTAATAACCGCAACACGCCCCTCTTCCTTGCGCTCCAATACAATGCCCGTGTATCGGCTCATGTCCCCTCCCCTCTCGATTACCCCTTACGTTTTACACATTACGCATTACGCATTAGCCTATTCGTCCCCACCCGCAGTCCGCTGAGGCGAAGCCAGCAGCCTGCGCACCCCCGACCTGCCGCTCCCCGACAGCGGACGCATTAACAGCTTCGGCGCGCTCGGCATAGGCAGCCAGACCCGGAAAGTCGAGCCCTCCCCCAGCTTACTGTACACCTCAATTCTCCCCTTGTGGGCCTCAACAATCGACTTCACGATCGCCAGCCCCAGGCCCGAGCCTCGCATCTCGGTGCGGCGCGCATCCGGGCTGCGGAAGAACCGGTCAAATAGGAGGGGCAGGTCCGCCTCTGGGATCCCCTGGCCGGTATCCCTCACCTCGATCCGCGCCCAGGCTCCATCGTTCCACAAGCCCATGCTCACCCTACCATGGGCCGGGGTGTACTTAACCGCGTTGTCGATCAGATTCAAGAGCAGGTGCTGCAACTGGTCCCGGTCGCCAAGGATGCTGGCCACGTCTTCATGCATAAGCACCAGATCCTGCTCCTTCAACGCCGCCATCGAGCGGGCCAGCGCGAAGACGTCCAGCAGCAGGCTGTCAAGCTCCACCTGGCGCACCACGGGCTTGAGGTCATGCCCCGCTTGCATCTGCGCGATGTACAGCAGATCGTTCACCATGCGGTTGAGTCTGGAGGTCTCGGCCTCTGTGATCGCAATCAGTTCGGCCCGCTCGGCGGGATCACTGGTCCGCTTAAGCAAGTGCAAATTCCCTTTGATGACTGTGAGCGGAGTCCTCAGCTCATGCGACGAGTCCGCCACGAAGCGCCGCTGGGCCTCGAACGCGGCGTCGAGCCGGGCAAGCATCTGGTTGAACGTCCGCACCAACATCCCCACCTCGTCGTCTGTTGTCGGCTCGGTGATCCTCTGGCTGAGGTCCTGCGACGTTTCGATCCGTTGTGCCTGCTGGGTCACGTCATTGACCACCCTCAGGGCCCGCCCCGCGACGATGTTTGCTCCCACGGCGGCTACGATGATCATGATGCCCGAGGCCACGGCCAGGAACACGGTCAGGCTTCCCAGCGTCTTGTCGAAAATGTCGAGTGGCGTGGCCGCCTGCAAAACGGCAGTGAGCACCCTCTGTCCGGTGACCGCATCCGGCAGGTAAATCGGCTGTGCCAGGATACGCACGCGAGCGCCATTTGTGAGCGTGGTGGTGGCCCACACCACCTGCCCCGCGAATGCTGCGGGCAGCACGGTTTGGGCTGGGGGTATTTCCGGGTTCTGGGGTGCGACCGCTCCCTCGGGATAGACGACAGTAAAATAGACCAGGCCAAACTGCCCGGTGTTCCCCACCTGGGTGGTCATACGGCCGATCTTCTGGATGTAAAGGAGGTTGCTCTGACTTTGGTCGCGCAGGTTCTCGTCAACTGGCCCGTACAGGATGGCGCTCATGGCCATGGAGGCTACCGTTCCGAAAATCACGAACACCAGCCCGAGGATGACAGTCGAATATATCGTCAAACGCCAGCGTAATGACACTGTCTTACCCTATGAATTAGCTTCCCGCGCCCCTACCCCTCCGCGCCGGATGGAGCCTCGTCCCGAAGCGCGTAGCCGACCCCCCGCACCGTCTGTATGTAGCGCGGAGAACCGGACGCTTCGAGCTTGGAGCGCAGGTATCTTATGTAAACTTCGAGGATGTTGCTCTCGCCGCTGAAGTCGTAACCCCACACGCGGTCGTAGAACGTCTCGCGGGTGAGCACCTGCCGCGGGTGGCGCATGAGCAGCTCCAGCAGGTCGAACTCCTTGCTCGAAAGCTCCACCAACTTGTCGCCCACCCAAACCTGCCGCGCCGCCGGGTCGAGGCTTAGCACCCCGAACTTCAGCACACTGGTCTGCGGCTGCCGCCTGCGCAGCAACGCCCTCACCCTGGCCAACAACTCCTCCGGCTCGAAGGGCTTCACGAGATAATCGTCGGCCCCGCTGTCGAGGCCATCGATCTTGTCATCCAGGGTGCCCTTGGCCGTCAGCATGATGATCGGGATGTCGTCCACCTGGCGCAACCTGCGGCAGATTTCCAACCCATCCATTCCGGGCAGCATCCAGTCGAGCACCACTAGATCCGGAGGGTTCTCCGCCACCCGCGCGAAAGCCTCCCGCGAGTCACCGGCAAGCTCGACCTGGTACCCCTCATAAGAGAGTTGCCGCCTCAAAACGTCCCGTATTCGGCTGTCGTCGTCTACAACAAGAATTCGCATCTTTAGGGCCTAATGCCGGCAATGCCTGCCATGGTACGTTAATTATATCACATGAGGACGCCTGGGGGGAGGTAACAGGGGCTTAAAACAGAAATTCCGAACGAACTTTGCAGTCCCTTCGGAATTCTGTCCCTGCAGATGCTCAACACATCTCCAGTGACGCTAGTATACACGCCCCCGCCTAACTCGTCAAGACCCCGCCTGCAAAGTTTTCCACAATTCCACGACATTGGAAGGTATAAACTTTAGCACGTCTAATAGCATTATGTTCACAAATCCTGAGCATCTAGGATTTCCCATTTTCCGCATTTCACGGGTGAGAATCGCCCACAATGCGCTGTGTCCTCTTGGTGCTCTTGGTGCCTTGGTGGTTCCGTCACTAAAGCGCCTGCTAACCACCCACGCCCTGAAACCGCGTACCGGCCCGCCAATACACTACACTCTTAGCGAACTTTGCGCTCTTTGCGGTTCGTTCCCAGCCAGGGAGCGCGGCCCGGCCTGCACATTCAATAAAGCCTTGGCGTCTTGGCGTCTTGGCGGTTGCTTCCTCATCCCCCTCGCAACCGGGTGCGACCTGATGGCCCGTCCCGGCCCGCCAATTCCATAGTCTCTTACCCTCATGGCAGTTTCCGGAGACCGTAGTACGCCAACGGCCCGCCTACCCGCCCGGCTGGATCGCCAGCCGCGTCACCCCAATCCCTAGCTTCCGCGTGTCCCCCGGAGGGCTCTCAGGAGGCTCCGCCACCTTCAGTTTCAGGATGTGGTCGCCCACCGCCAGGTTCCCCAGGTCCACGCTAACATCTTCAAACGCCGTGCCCACCTCTTTGCTCATCAACACCCGGTCGTCCAGCAGCACCGACACATGCCGTGGCTCCTTGTACGCATAACCGGTCATCTCCAGCGTATAGTGCCCCTCCGCGCCCGGCGGCACCCCCACCCACACCAGGGCGTTGCCGTCGGTCACGTTGCTCCCCGTCCAGCGGTGCACCGGGTTCTCCTCCACCTTGTGCCAGCCACTTCCAAGCCCCACCAGCGGCAATGCCCTGCCGTCCGCCCGCGACCCCTCGCTAACCACCGGCGACTGGTAAACCAGGATCTCGCCGTCCTCGTAAACCTTATCCTTCTCGGTAAACAGGCTCTCCAGCACCGTCTCCAGACGCCCGTTGTGGCCGGTAGCCATGTCGGCTTTGTTCACCACCACGAACCGCACGCCGTAGTGGTCCAGGCTCACCAGCGCCGTTGTCGTCACGGGCGGGCTGACGATATCCTCCTTCGTCAGCGGGTCCGGGTCCGCCCCGAAAAGCTGCGCCACCCCCGGCGCCGCATCGCCGAACGGATAAGGGAAGTGCCGTGATGTGTACCCTCCTACTATGGGCCGCTCGTGCGTCGTCTGGTCCAGCAGCGAGGGCGCCGACCGCGTCTCGGCGGGCACCTCCAGCACCGCCCCCGCCTCCTCGCTATCCTTCAGGAAGGCGTAGCCGGGCCCCGTCGCCGTGGAAGCCAGCGCCCTCGGCACCCCTATAACCTCCAGCGCCACCAACCCCAGCACCACCGGCACCACCGCCCGCCGCCAATTGCCGAGCCATCGAACACCCATCAGCCACAGCGCCCCATAGCCGGCCAGCAGGGCTATGCAGGCGTCCGCGGTGGCCAGGAACCGCAAAGGCTGGCGCGAGGCCCCGATAAATGGCACGTTGTTCAACAGCGCGTATGGCAGCAGTACGCCCGTCTGGTTTCCAGCCACCTGCAGCTCCGGCCCCATCGCCATGACCACCAGCACAACCAGCGCCAGCCCAACCAGCCACACCGTACGGCGGTACGCCACCAGCCCCACAACCCCCAGCGATAGCGCCACATACCCCAGCGCCACCGAGCTTTCGTGCCTGTTTATCTCCGTATCCAGCCGCGGCGGCAGAAACAACCCCACCAGGTCCGCTGAATTGAACTTCGTCGCAAACAGCGTCGGCAGCATATATGTCGCCCCGCCCAGCCTCTCCCTCACCATCCCCACCAGCAAAGGGCTAAGTGCCACCACGAACACGAAGACCGCCACCCCAACTTTCGCCGAGGCAATCAGCAGCCGGCGGACGGCAGAAGGTCCTACCCGCTGGCTGCTACTCCCCAACTGCCTGTTATCTTGTGCCGACTGCTCACTGACCACTGACCACTGACCACTGACCACTGATCCCAACACAAACACCACCGTATACACCGCCAGGCCCGCTGTGAAGTACCAGGTCGCCAGCGAGGCCCCCACCAGGCACACCCCGGCAGCCAGCGCCGCCCGCCTGCCTCCCCCCGGCCTCCACACAGGCCCGGGGCTCTCCACCGCTCGCCACAGTGCCAGCATATACAGCGGCACCCACCACACAGTCACCTCATCGAGCTGCCCCAGGTCCACCGACGTACCCAGCAGAGGCGTTGACGCGAAGATCGCGCCCCCCACGATCGCCGCGCCCACGGATCTGGTCCTATCAAAGCACAGCCAGTAGGCCGCCAGCCCATCGAGGGTCAGGTTGGCAATCAGCAGCAAGTTGAACGTGGCCGTCAGCCCAAGCAGGTGTTGTAGCGGAATCGAAATCAGCCCGTTGAACAGGTCAAGCGAGTGGTAGAACAGGTTGAGGCCGGTCGGATAGAGGAGATAATTAGTGAAATAAGGGCCCTGGTGAAGGTCCACCAGGGCCTTGTCGAGCCACCAGAGGTCCCAGATATGCAGCCAGGCGTCGCCCCCCCTGGCGAGTGCGACCGAATCGCCCAGGTGTAGCGCCAGGGGAAAGGAAAATAGAATGGCCCAGCCCAGGAAGAAGAGCGGCGGGAGGAGGGTGGCGGCCCGCCACTTGGGCTTCACTTTTCAGCGTGCTCTAGGTCTTCGCCCGGCTCAAGCACCCGCGCGTAAGTCTCAGGTTTCAGCACGCCCACGAACGGCAGGTTGCGATAAATCTGGTCGAAGTCGAGCCCGTAGCCCACCACGAACTCGTCCGGAATGTTGAAGCAAACGTAATCAATCGGCACATCCACGAGCCTGCGCTCCTGCTTGTTCAGCAACGCGCACACCCGCAAGCTAGCAGGGTTGCGATTGCGCAGCGTCTCCAGGATGTACGTCAGCGTCAATCCGCTGTCGATGATGTCCTCCACCACCAGCACGTGCTTCCCCTCTATCGAGCTATCGAGGTCCTTCAGGATGCGCACGATACCGCTCGTCTCCGTCGAAGCCCCATAGGAGGCCACCGCCATGAAGTCGAGCGTCACCGGCAACTCTATAGCCCGCGCCAGGTCCACGATGAACATCAGCGCGCCCTTCAGTACGCCAACCAGCAGCAGCGAGTCCTTATCCGCGTACTCCTCCGTCAGCCTGCGGCCAAGCCGGGCCACCTCCTCACGGATATCCTCCTCCGTCACCAGGATGTGGTCTATATCGTCGCGCAGGCTACCCACCATGGTTTCCTCTATGCTCCCCAACACCATAGCCCTATCCTTCCCTTCTGCTGAACGTGATCACCAGCGTCCTCCGGGTCTCCGGCCCCACAGGCGCGCGGCTGGATCTCCTGCCGCCCTTCCCGGGCACCCAGAGTATCTCTCCTGCACCTTCGGCAAAGGCAATCACGGGGATGTGATCGCGTACCCACGCCGCGATTTTAGCATCAACCATCAAGTCTTGCAAGCTCTTCCGTCCCCTCATCCCCATCGGCCTGATAAAGTCCCCTTCCCGCCTGGTCCTCACAACCACCGGCCCAACCGCCTCCAGCGCGTCCCAATCGAACACCCCCACCAACTCCCCGGCCTCCTCCCGATATTCGGCGGCCACCTTCTCCCTACTGCCTACTGCCGGCTGCCTACTGCCGGCTGCATCCCGCACCGAGCACTCCATCACCGATACCTGATCGTAATAGAGTCTTTTAGGGTAAGAGTGT
>JBJMMB010000474.1:0-3243 GCA_045805005.1 Chloroflexia bacterium | reverse complement strand
TAGAGAGAAAGCCGACGTTATTCTCCACCCGGTGCGTATGCGCATCCTCGTGGCTGTTAGCGGGCGCCAGATGACCGTGCAGCAACTGGTACACGAAGTGGCGGACGTGCCGCAGACCACTCTGTACCGGCAAATTAACAGCCTGGTTGAGCATGGCGCGCTCACCGTGGTTGAGGAGCGTCGTGTTCGGGGCACCGTCGAGCGGGTGTACGCACTGGCTCCTGCGATGGCCACATTGACACCCGCCGACATGGCAGCGGCAAGTGGAGAAGACCACCTCAACTACTTCTCCATCTTCGTCACCTCGCTGCTCGGTGACTTCGCCCGCTACGCCCGGTCGGACACGGGTGCCGCCATCGGCGCTGAGGCCGACTCGTTACTGTACACCAGGTTTATGGCCCACATGACCGACAGCGAGAGGGCCGAGTTTCAGGAGGCCGCCCAGGCTCTATTGGTGCCCCTACTGGCGCGCCAGCCAGGCCCCGGCCGCCGGCCCTACCTGTTCGCTATTACCTTCTTCCCGTCGGGCGTGGAAGGAGAAACAGAGAAGGCGCGCACCCAACCTCCGGAATCATAGAGTCAGGCACAGAGGCGAGCTCGATTAGGGTTCGCCCCTACAGACTAATATGGCCGCCATCGAAACAGGAGAACACGAAATGGACACGACAGTCGAAACCTTTGGGAAGCCGGTAGCCCCGGCGGTTACAGCCCGGCGGTACGGCATAGCCTTTTACCTGGCCGGCACTTTCCTTTTCTCGTGGCTGCTCCTCGCCGTGAGCGTGCTGGCCGCTGCGACGCACGTTAGCCCTCCTCTGCCCGACGCAGCGATTATCACCCTGGCCACTCTTGGCCCCATCCTGGGGGCTATAGGAGTGAGCGCTTACGAGTCTGGCCGAGTTGGAGTGCGAGCGCTGCTAGGGTCGATGGTTCGTTGGCGCGTGGCCCCCGCTTGGTACGCCCGGGCCCTTCTGGGGCCAGGGCTCGCGACACTGGCGGGCTTTGCTATATGGCTGGCGCTGGGTGGTACCCTGCCTCCCGCGCCTCCGCTCATGGCCTGGATGGGAGTGCCTATTCTCATTGTGGCCCTGCTTGTGCCCGCGCTCTGCGAGGAAGCGGGCTGGAGGGGCTACTTGTTCCCGCGATTACAGGCTCGTTACGGTATGCTCCCGGCCGGCCTGCTTGTGGGGGCGGTGCATGCCGCCTGGCATATCCCCGTTTTTCTCATCCCCAGCGCGGGCTTCGGCAATCTGCCTTTCGCCTTCTTCGCGCTGTACGTGGTGTCGATGGGCGTGATCATGGCCTGGTTGTACAACGGCACAGGGGGAAGCGTCCTGCTGAACGGCCTGGCGCACGCGGCCTTCAATGCGTGGCCCCTGCCCTGGACCGCTGCCCTGGTAGCCCTCCCGGAAGGGGCTCGTGGCCTCCACGTGCAGATAGCAATCGCTCTGGCGATGGCCGTTTGGGCCGGCGCTATCGCCTTCACGGCAAGGCGTCGTCCTGCCACAGCCACGCAGCTTGAGGGGTCGAAGATCTGATAGAACAACTCGCGACGATAGTCTTACTTCCCGCTGAGGCGGGCCACTATGGGGGCGAAGGCCTCCATGTCCTGGTCGATCACAACGACGTAGGATATGAGGTACTTCTCGCGGCGCATCTCCAGGGTTTCGATGATGCTTTCCAGGGTGCCGATGAGGGCGTTGGGGGTTTCGAGGAGTAGGTCCGCGGTGACGCCTCGCCGGATGGGATCGGCGGCAGCGGCGGCCGCCAACTCCTCGGCAGCCTGCCTGGGGTTGTCGGTGATCGCCAGCCTGGGGACGAGGACGTTGAATTCGAGTTGGTCGAAGCGCTCCCCGGCGGCCTCGCGCACCCATTCCAGCTTCTCGCGGGTGGCGTCCGCCGAGCCACTTGTGGCGTCACCCCCGCTGCCGTCGGCGTAGGTGCTCAGGTGCAGCCCCACGATGTTCGCCTCCCGCGCCGCGAGTTGGAGCACTCGCTTACGCCCGCCCGCCATGAAGATGGGAGGGTGGGGTTGCTGCACCGGCCTGGGCAGGCCCACTAGCCCCTTGATCGTGTAATGCTCCCCTGAGAAATCGACTGGCTCCTCGCCAAAGAGGGCCTTGATAATCTTGACCGACTCTTCGAGCCTGCTGACGCGGACGCCCGGCGGGTCGAATGGTATGCCGGTCTGCTCGTAGTCCGGCCCGTGCCAACCCGCGCCTATGCCCAGCTCGAACCGCCCGTCCGACAGCAGGTCGAGCGTGGCCGCCTCCTTGGCGACCATCGCCGGGTGCCTGAAATCATTGTCGAATACGTAGCTCCCCACCCGCAAGGTGCGCGTCGCCTCCGCCGCCACTGACAGCGCGGGAACGGTGGCCAACTCGTTTACAAAGTGATCGGCCACCACGAAGGTGGAATAGCCCAGGTCCTCGGCCTTACGGGCCTGGGCCTCCCAGTCGGCTCGCGACTGCGCGGTCCCTGGGGTTACGCCAAACCTAAACTGCCGCTTGTTTTCCATGGTCACCTCCTGTCAGAGAGCACAACTAAAGGCTCTCGGGGGTTCATTTGTTGGCGGGGAAGGGAGAGAGTTGGGGGACACCCCCAAACCCCCGGCAGGGAGCCCCCTGCACCCCTATGTGCATATCAGGCGCAGACTGCGTTTCTGCTGTGAAGAAACTTTTACGGTCCGATGGGGCCGGCGCCGCCGAGGCCGAAGTTGGTCTTGAGGGCGGTGAAGTCGCTGGAGTTGACCACCGTATCGCCGGTGAAGTCGGCCCGGTTGTCATAGCCGGGCTGGCCTATTGATTTGCCGAACGTGCCCTTCAGGACGGCGAAGTCCGGGGCGTTGACCACGTTATTATTGTCCACGTCCCCCGACCTCTGCAAACCCATCTCTACGTTGGTGATGAGGGCTCCGGTCAGGGTGAGGGTGCCACTGACGGCGAGGAAGCCGGGGTTGTAGTCGGGAGGGGTGGCTCCCACCTGCGCGCTCTTGACCCGCCAGTTGTAGGAGCCGTTGGCGAGGCCGGTCACGGGCACGGTGAAGAAGCCGCTGGCGTCGGTGGTCTGGAGCGGGTAGTTCACTTCGGTGGCCCCGGATTTGACGGTGATGGTGATGGGCAGTTGCTGCAAGGCGTTGGGCTGAGCCGGGCGGCTCTGCCAGGTGACATGGCCCACCAGGACCGCGGTGGCGCTGGCGGTTGGAGTGCGAGTAGTTGTGCTTGTGGGAGTGTTCGCGCCGATGGG
>JBJMMB010000473.1:0-7730 GCA_045805005.1 Chloroflexia bacterium | reverse complement strand
GACCGCCTGGCTCACTCCCCTCTCTTGGGCCTGCGGGGCGCTGGCCCTGGCCCTCTTCGCCTACCTGGCCGCGGTCTACCTGGCGGTGGAAACCGGGGGCCATCTGCGGGAGGACTTCCGCAGGCGCACGCTCATATCGGGTGGAGTGGTGGTTGCCATCTCCGTGGTGCTGCTGCCGCTGCTGGCCCTGGAGGCGCCTCGGCTGGCCGAGGGGTTGCTCAGCCCCCAAGCCCTGCCCGTGCTGCTGGTCGGGGCGGCCCTGGCGCTCCTCTCGCTCTGGGCGGTGCTCACCAGGCGCTTCACGCTGGCCCGTATTACCGCCGCGGGCGAGGTGACCATGCTCCTCTGGGGCTGGGCCCTGGCCCAGTGGCCCTACATGATCTACCCCGACCTGACCTTCGATGCCGCCGCGGCCCCCGATGCCACCCTCGCCTTCGTCCTCGCCACGGTCCCCATCGGCGGCCTCCTCCTAGTGCCGTCGCTCCTCTTCCTCTTCACCGTGTTCAAGGGACGCAACCCCGAGGCAGGGGTTTAAGACAAGGGCACAAATCGCCTCCGGCGATTTGTGCCCTTGTCTTAAGATGAGAAACGGGCCTGAATGAAACCGTCTAATATGTTCCGCTCGCTAACGTAGAAATAGTGCAGGTCGAGCGCGTCGAGGACGGCCGGCAGGGAGACCCCTGCACTCCTGATTCCACGCGGCAATTATACTCTATGTCCGTTGCAAAAAGGGGGGGATGGCGTTACAATAGAACCACTTAGCTGCCATACCTTCGTATCGTCCCGGCCAGATGGAGGCATATTCGATGATCGAATGCAAGATCGAAAGCATAAGGGTGAGCCTGGTTACTCAGAACCGGGTGGTCATTCTCAAGGAGGTGGACACCGAGCGCTACCTGCCCATCTGGATCGGCCCCTATGAGGCCGACGCTATCGCCCTGGAGTTGCAGGAAGTCCCCGTTGCCCGGCCCCTTACTCACGATCTGCTGCAATCGGTTATCGGTGAGCTTGGAGCCACCGTCACCCACGTCCTCATCAACGACCTCCGCGACGACACCTTCTTCGCCCGCATCGTCCTCGACGTGAGCGGCCGCCACGCCGAGATCGACTCGCGCCCCTCCGACGCTATCGCTCTCGCCGTCCGCGCCAAGTGCCAGATTTTCGTTGACGAAGGGGTCATAGACAAAGCGGGCGTAACCCTGGACTCCGAGGGCACCTCCGAGGAAACTGACGTACCCGACGGCGAATCGCTCTCCCCCTCCGAGCAGCCCGACGAGGACCGCCTCTCGGTGTTCCGCGATTTCATAAACTCCCTGGACATAGACGACCTGGGCAAGCAGGGAGAAGGTCCGAGCAAGCAGTGACCTCTCCCCCCTCGCAGGTCTTCGAGCCTGTAGACGCCTCGCGATACGAGTCGAAAGCTTTGCTGGCCATGCCGGATGCGACATCGGGCATGGCTTTTTTGTCCACCGCGCCCTCGGGCCACACGATAACCATAGACACCGGCTCAGACTCGGGAGGCGCAAACTCCGGGCCCGAACCGCTGGCATTGCTGCTCCTCTCCCTCGGCAGTTGCGTGGGCATGGACGTCATTTCGATCCTGCGCAAGAAGCGCCAGGTCGTCACCAACTACAGCATCAACGTCTACGCCAACCAGGCCACGGAGCACCCGCAAGTGTATACCGAGATCCTGGTGGAGCATGTGGTGGCCGGGCCCGTGGTGAGCCCCGAGGCCATGGCGCGCTCCCTGGAGATATCCATTAACAAATATTGCCCCGTTCACGTGATGCTGGCGAAAGCCACCGATATTCAGCACGTTTTTCGGGTCATGGGCGAACCCGAAACCCAAATTGGAGGTTGAGGCTAATTCGTAATTCTTAGTTCGTAGTTCCGTGTGCAAGGAGGGGCAAAATGAAAGGGCAGCCAGACGGCAATATAGCCGCCAGGGTTCTCGCGTTTTCCGCGCTGGCCCTGGCGATCTGCATCGGTTTCTTGGGCGGCGGGCAGGCCTTCGCGGGCGTCCCATCTCTTGACTTACCCTCGGGCCTCGCTTCATCGCCTGGCAAGATAGCGAGCGCGGTGCTGGACGACACCGCCAACGGCAAGCGCGCATCCTTCGTCGTGCTGATGGCCGGCCAGGCCGACCTCGGCGCCGCCTACGCCATGAAAGACCAGGATGCCCGCGGCTGGTACGTGTACAACGCGCTCATGGCCCAGGCCGCCCGCGCGCAGGCGGCTGTCAAGGCTCTCCTCAGCTCCCGAGGCGTCGCCTACCAGTCCCTCTGGGCCGCCAACGCCCTGGTCGTCACCGGAGACCGCCCCCTGGTTGAAGCCCTGGCAGCCCGCTCCGACGTGGGCAAGATCGAGGCCAACCGCTCCCACAAGGGCTTCGATGACCCGGTCGACACCGCCCTCCCCATGCCCTCCCGGAATAGCCCCCAAACGGTAGAGTGGAACGTGCTGAACGTGAACGCGCCGCAGGTGTGGGCCATGGGCTACACCGGCCAGGGGATCGTCATAGGCAACGACGACACCGGCATGCGCTGGACCCACAACGCCCTGAAGCCCCACTACCGTGGCTGGAATGGCACTACCGCCGACCATAACTACAACTGGTGGGACGCAATACACAGCGGCGGAGGCGCTTGCGGCCCCAACTCGCCCTTCCCGTGCGACGACTATGGGCACGGCACCCACACCACGGGCACTACCAGCGGCGACGACGGCACGGGCAACCAGGTTGGTGTAGCCCCAGGCGCGAAGTGGATCGGCTGCCGCAACATGGATGTGGGCACCGGCTCGGTCGCCAGCTACTCCGAGTGCTTCCAGTTCTTCATGGCCCCCACCGACCTGAACGGCAACAACCCCAACCCGGCCCTCCGCCCCCACGTCATGAACAATAGCTGGTACTGCGCGGCAAGCGAGGGCTGCGCCACCGACACGCTGCGCACTGTGGTCGAGAACACCCAGGCATCGGGCATATTCGTGGAGGTCTCCGCGGGCAACTCGGGCTCGGCCTGCTCCAGCGTGAGCGACCCTCCCGCCCTCTACGCGGCCGCCTTCTCGACCGGGGCTACAGACAACACCAACAACCTCGCATTCTTCAGCAGCCGGGGCCCTGTTACGGTGGACGGCTCTAACCGCCTCAAGCCCAACATCTCCGCCCCTGGCTCCGGCGTGCGCTCATCGACGTACGACAGCGATACCGGCTACGGCTCCATGTCGGGCACCTCGATGGCAGGCCCTCACGTGGTGGGGGTGGTAGCCCTGCTCTGGTCGGCTCACACCGAGTTGTCCAGGATGGTCACCGAAACGAAGAACATCCTGCAAAACACGGCCAACCCCAACGTCATAGTCAACCCTGTACAAACCTGCGGGGGCATACCCAGCAACGTGATACCCAACAACTCCTTCGGCTACGGCCGGGTGGACGCGCTGGCAGCCGTCAACGGCGCGGGCCTCTCGCCGACCCCCACCAACACCCCCCCACCCGCCTTCACCGCGACGCCGACCGCCTCGCCCACCCCCTGCACGGTGCGCGACTTCGTGAGCACCGACGTGCCCAGGCCCACCTGCAACGGCTGCACCATGACTTCTACCCTGCAGGTATCCGGCGCTGGTACCATAGGCGACATCGACGTCGCCAACCTTAACATCATGCACACCTACATAGGCGACCTGACGGTAACCCTGACCGGCCCGAGCGGCACCAGCGTGGTGCTCTTCAACCGCTCGTGCGGCAACACCTTCAACATACCGGGCGTGCACTACGACGATGAGGCGTCCGGGCCGGTGGCCTGCCCGCCCGTGGCCGGGGCCACCTACCACCCAGCTAACCCGCTCTCGGCCTTCGACGGCGAGAACGCCAATGGCACCTGGCTCCTCTCGATTTACGACCTCCCGACCCCCGAAACCGGCACCCTCCTCGGCTGGGGGCTGCGCATCTCAGGCGCCACCGCCTGCGGCTCGGTCACGGCCACCAACACGCCCACCTTGACTCGCACGATAACGCCCACTCGCACCAGTTGCCCCGTAACCCAGCCCACCAACACCTATACCAACACTCCTGTCCGCACCCCCACTCTCACGCCCACAGCTAACCGGACAGCCGTGAGCACCACGCCCACCCCCACGCCAAGCAGCCCCTGCCAGGCGACCTGGAACGTGGAGATAGTCGACTACGCATTCAACCCACCGAACACCACCATACACGTCGGAGGAACCGTGCGGTGGACCAACACCGGCCCGCATACCCACACCTCCACGGCCGACGGGGGCCAGTGGGACAGCGGCAACCTCGGCGTAAACGAGTCGTTCGAACAGGTGTTCATGATGGCCGGCATCTACAACTATCACTGCACCATCCACCCGGATATGACCGGCAGCATACTTGTGCTCCCCTGCCTGCCGCCTACCATGACGCCCACGGTCACACCCACGAATACCCGTCCCCTCCTCACCCCTACAAGTTGCGTAACAGTGCCGCGCCCAACCAACACCTACACACCAACCGGCACACCCACACGCACGTATACCCCAACCCTTACCCATACACCCACGTCCACTTACACCCCCGCACTCACCCATACTCCTACCTCCACTTACACTCCAACCCAGACGCATACCCCAACGTCCTGCTCCATACCCTTCACCGACGTGCTTAGCACCGACTACTTCTACGAGGGCGTGCGCTGGCTCTACTGCCGCGGCTCCATATCGGGCTACGGGGACAACACCTTCCGGCCTTACGCCAACACAACACGCGGCCAGATGGTCAAGGTCGTCGTGCTGGCTTACAACATCGACATCTACGCACCGCCCGCACCCACGTTCAGGGACGTGCCTGCAAATGACCCCTTCTACCAGTACATCGAAACCGCTGCCCGCAACAACATCGTATCAGGCTACAACTGCGGCGGCCCAGGCGAGCCGTGCCCCGGCCTCTATTTCAGGCCCGGAGCCCTGGTGACGAGGGGCCAGTTGAGCAAGATTATAGTAGTGGCCGCCGGTTGGGTGCTGATAAACCCGGACACACCCACCTTCATAGATGTGCCGCGCATCAACACGTTCTACAACTACATCGAAACGGCATACTGCCACCAGGTGCTTAGCGGATACGACGACCACACCTTCAGGCCTGGCAACAACGCCACCAGGGGACAGATCGCGAAGATGGTCTACAATGCCATCTCCGACCTCCCCTGCGGCATCTCCCCAGGCCCGCGCTGAGCCAGGGGCTTGGGGGTGCCCAACAGAGGTCTACGTGCCGGGCCTTGGAGGTGCCCCAACAGTATAGAAGTGGTGCAGGGTTCCCCCTGCCGGGGGTCTGGGGGATTGGAACCCAAATTTCGTAAATAATGCCCCCTCTCGCACCGGGAGGGGGGCCGGGGGTGAGGAGTTTCTCCTTACCAAGGGGCTTGGGGACACTCCCCACAATAGGGGTGGAGGAGGCACCCAGCCGGGGGGTGGGGGGTGTCCCCCAAACAACTCTTATCTACCTATTGGCGTCCGGGCAGGCGCTCATATATAATGAGCGGCGGACTTGAAAATTGGGCGTATAGTCAAGACCACTCAGGGAGGAGTATAACGTCATGAAAATTAGCGCGCGCAAATGGATATTTGTATCGGTCCTGCTGGCGGCTGCCGGCCTGGGGTTCTGGGGGCTAGCCGCTCCCCAGGGAGGCGGCGCGGTGCAGGCCGCCGCCCCCGCTCCTAGCCTCGGCAGCCTGGGCACCCTCTTGCAACCGCCGCCGGGGGCCGGCGTGAGGCGCGAGAGCGCGCCCTCTGGCATCGGGGCCCCGCCCCGCACCGGCCCGGCGGCCCCTTTCAGGCCGCTGGAGTTGCCTAACTGGGGCACAAACTACAGGGCCAACACCGACACCCAGGGACCCCCCAACCTGGCCCAGCAGGAGCCCAGCATCGCGGTCAACCCCACCAACCCGCTCAACGTGGTGGCGATGGCCAAGGACGAGCGCGGAGGCTCGAACTCCAAGCAATGCTGGATATACACCTCAACCGACGGCGGCGTGACCTGGCTGAACCAGCGGTTCCCCCTCCTAGCACCCGCGTCGGGCTTCAGCAGCGACCCAATCGTCAATTTTAGCGACGACGGCATCTGCTATGTCACGGCCCTCCCCTACGGCGGCGGCTCTGCGGGAGACGGCGTGCAGGTAGCTCGCTCCACCGATGGCGGTATTACCTTCTCCACCGGTGTTCACTTGCCCCTTACAAATGCTAACTCGGACAAGGAGTGGACCTGGATTGACAACTCCCCGTCCAGCCCCTTCTACCACCGGATCTACACAGCCTGGATGAACTTCAGCCCCGGCTTCAAGGTGACCTACTCCAGCGACCGTGGCGATACCTGGACCACAGCCGCCCTGGCGCAGTCCGCTTACCAGTTCCCCATGCCGGTGACGCTCCCCAACGGTAACCTGATCGTCACCTATGACACGGGCGCTAGCGCCGCCTTTATCCGCTCGACCGATGGAGGCGTAACCTTCAGCGGCAGCCAGAGCATTTCGAGCATTTCCAACCCGCGATGCCCGCCTGATAACTCAGGGTGTGGCATCTGGCGTCTCAACGCGATACCCGTCAACTCGGTCAACCGCAACAACGGGGCCATGGTGGTGGTGTGGGCTGATGGCACCGGGGCCACGGCCACCATACGCTATTCAAGGAGCACCGACAACGGTACAACCTGGAGCGCGTCCGCAGTGCTGGCCCCCTCTGGCGTAGCCAACACCTACCAGGTGGAGCCCTGGATCGAGGCCGACGAGGCGGGCATCTTCCACGCCATCTGGTATGACGACCGGGAGAACCCCAACACCAGCGTCTTCAACATCTACTACAGCCAGTCCACCGACGACGGGGCTACCTGGAGCAGCGCCGCCCGCATCAGCACCGCCACCTCCGACTTGCGGCTCGGCATCCCAAGCTCTTACAATCTCGCCGCCGGCGACTATATCAACGTCACCGCTTCCCACGGCAACGTCTACGCCGTCTGGACCGACACCCGCTCCGGCACCGGAGAGGACGTCTACGTCGTGCGCGGCACCTACGGCGGTGGCGGCTCTCCCACGGCCACCCCCACGGGCACTCCCCCAACGGCCACCTCAACCCCCGCCTGCCCGCCCAGCTTCGGCGGGATACAGATCATTGACAACGCATTCAACCCACCGGCTATCACCGT
The DNA here is from genome assembly GCA_045805005.1 of Chloroflexia bacterium. Classification (GTDB taxonomy): domain Bacteria; phylum Chloroflexota; class Chloroflexia; order QHBQ01; family JADMIH01; genus JADMIH01. The sequence continues at coordinate 538 of JBJMMB010000473.1, read as the reverse complement.
CTACACCGGGGCTACCGTGCGCTGGGTGAACATGGGCGCTCGCACGCACACCTCCACAAGCGACACCGCCATTTGGGATAGCGGCAACCTGAACACCAACGACTTCTACCAGCGCATATTCGACACACCCGGCGTCTACCCTTACCACTGCTCCATACACGCCGAGATGTTGGGCACCATAACGGTGCTGGCCGGCTGCCCGCCCACCTCCACGCCCACCAGGACCGTTTCGGTGACTGCCACGCCCACCCGCACCTATACTCCCACCATCACCCCCACCCGCACCAGTTGCCCCGTAACGCAGCCTACGAACACCCATACCCCCACGAGCCCGCCCGGCGTGACAGACACACCTACGAGCCCGCCCGTCGTCACTGTCACCCCGACAGGCACGGCATGCGCCATAACCTTCACCGACGTGCTCCCCACCGACTACTTCTATGCCGGGGTCACATGGCTCTACTGCCACGGAGCTATCTCCGGCTACGGCGATAACACCTTCCGCCCTTACAACAACACCACCAGAGGCCAGATGGTC
>JBJMMB010000472.1:0-2472 GCA_045805005.1 Chloroflexia bacterium | reverse complement strand
AGGGACGCTAGCACCGGGGAGATCGAGGAGTGGGCGCGCATCATCGTCGAGGCAGTCGACAGCTACACCGAGGTCAGCCCCTCCGGCACGGGCCTGCATATCTTCGTGCGGGGCGTGCTCCCTCCTGGGGACCGCAAGCGGGGCCCTATCGAGATGTACTCGGAGAAGCGCTTCCTCACGGTGACCGGCCTGTGGTTGGAGGGTGCGCCCGCTGTCGTTACCGAGCGCCGGCGGTCCGTTGAGGTCCTCCATGCCAGCGTGTTCGGGGAGCGGGCCGGGCGAGCGCCCCAGCCCTCCCGGCGCGTGCAGACCTCGGTGGCGATGAGCGACGAGGACGTGCTGGCGAAGCTTTATCGCGCCCGCAATGCGGCCAGGTTCCAGGCCCTCTGGGGTGGCTCTGACGAGGGCTACCCTTCCCCTTCGGAGGCCGACGCCGCGCTCTGCTCGATGATCGCTTTCTACACCCAGGACCCCGCGCAGATCGAGCGCATAGTTCGCCGCAGCGCCCGGCCGCGAGACAAGTGGCTCACGCATCGCGACTACCTCCAGCGCACCATCGCCAGGGCCCTGGACAACCTGAACGAGGTGTACAGCCCACCCCGCGCTCTCTCCGCGGGCTCCGGTGGATTAGTGACAAACCCTATAGGGGATGGAGCTGTCAATGAACTCATTTCACGCGTAAATGAGCCCGATTCGTTGACAGAATGGTTGACAAGCTCCAGCGTCATGGGCAGCCGCGCGTCCAATCCTCGTTGGAACCCGGTGCCCCTGGATGAGCTGCATGCCGGTGATGATGAGGGCACGGCGTGGTTGTTCGGGGGCTACCTGGCCCGCGGCATGATAACCTCGTTCACAGCGATTTGGAAAGGGGGGAAGACCACACTCCTCTCTCACCTTTTCAAAGCTATGGACGGCTCGGCCACGGAGTTTCTCGGCCAGCCCGTCAGCAAGGCGAAGATACTGGTTGTGACTGAGGAGAACAAGCGGCACTGGGAGCGCAGGCAGGCTGATCTGGGCATCGGCGGGCACGTGCATATGATGTGCATGCCCTTTATCATGCGTCCCTCACCCACCGAGTGGATCGAGTTTATGAAGCACATATCGTGGCTGGTGAAGGAGCACCACTACGACCTGGTGGTATTCGACACCACACACAACCTGTGGGGCGTGCAGAACGAGCAAGACGGTCCCCAGGCCCAGGCGGCGCTGATGCCCATGTACATGCTGACCGAGCAGGGGGCGGCTGTGCTGTTGCTGTTCCACCCCACCAAAGGGGATACCTCAGAAGGGAAGCTCACGAGGGGCAGCGGGGCCATAGGCGGTCTTGTAGATATCATCGTAGAGATGCGCCGCTTCGACGCCGAGCGCCGTGGAGACACCCGCCGCGTGCTCACCTCCTACAGCCGCTTCGAGGAAACTCCCCCGGAGATAGTGATCGAGCTGGACAAAGCGACCCACACCTACAGCCTTGTGGGCACGAAGGGTGAGGCCAACTCCGCCGAGAGGATCCAGGTTATCCTCGACATGCTCCCCTCGGAGCCGCCCGGACTGACTGTGCGGGAGCTCTGCGAGCACTGGCCCGAGCCAGGCCCCGGGACCACGAGTGGGGACGCGGTCGGACCCAAATCGCACGAGCGCTCGCTGCGCCGCGACCTGGAGCACGCAGCCAGGCAGAACCTTGTGCGCAAGCAGGGAACGGGCCTCAAGAACAACCCGGTGAGATACTACCGGTGAGATACTATGTGTGAAGGTTGTCAACCATCCTGTCAACGAAATGGGCCATTTCACGCGTGAAATTAGTTCATTGACAGCTCCATCCCCTATAGGAGTCTGTCAACAATCCGCGGGGGAGCCCTACAACTCCCCCTTGAACGCCCTATCCAGCACGGCAGGCAGCAGCGCCTCAAGCTCCGCATATAAGCGCGACGAGCGGCCCGATTTACGTTTGGGGCCACTCGTTACTCGACTCACGGCATCACCCTTCATCCATCACCTTCAGAACAGCCCATCGCTTGCCAGGAAAATCGAACAGCCAGTCGGCGTTGCTCAGCGTGCTGTAGCCAAGGATCAAATCCATGGGCACCTCTATCGTGGCGTTCGGCCCCGACAGATCCACTCCAGCGACCTTATGGGGCAGGAACTCTCTGCCGCCGATTACTACTGGGCCCATGATGAACATAGGTGCTTGCAGTTGTCGCCCGTTGGCATCGGTGCCCTCGGAGCTACCGGCTTCCCGGAAAAAGTCGGGGTGGCGTTGTATGAAGCTGGTATCGGCAACGCTTACCCCGGCGCCGCTATCCCACACCGCGTTGGCTCTCGCCTCTCCAAACCATACACTGACGTATGGGTGAGACGCCCTATCCAAGAGGAGATCGAGAAGGGCAAACTCAGGCGCGTCGTCCTCTCCGGGCTCGCAGGCAGCACTCAGCAGGAGGCGGTTTTCGCCGAACAAGAAGCGGCAGCAATAGTCCT
>JBJMMB010000471.1:0-9077 GCA_045805005.1 Chloroflexia bacterium | reverse complement strand
GCCCTGCCGAGCGCGCACCCCAGTCGGTCCCATGACCCAACCAGCGGCATCGAGCAAGCGCCTGGCCTCTGCGGGATCATGCTCGCGGTGGGGGGTCGATGGATTGTAGGCCCACGATTGGGAGAGCACCGGGCTGTAGGCGAGGGCCGCCTGGCCTTGCAGGGCCTGGGAAATGAGGCTCTTCCTGTCGATCGCGAACTCAATGGCCTGGCGGGTTTGCGGCTTATCGAGGAGGGGCGATTGGGTGTTCAAGATGAGGAGCGAGTAGCGGGCGAGCGTCTGCCGGTGAATTTGCGCCTCCGGCACTTGCTGTACCTCGGCCACTCGGTCGGTGGGGATGTGCCCCAGGCCGTGGACCTCGCCCTCCTTGAAGCCGATCAAAGCCGCGCCGAAATTTGGGTAGGGCCGGAACCAGATGCGCGCAATGCGCGGCTGCTGCCAGCTCTGAGGGTTCGGCTCCAGCAGCACTCCCGTGCGTGCCTGAGCCGGGCCCGAGGCGCTCCCCTGGTCGCCGACCTGCGTGGTGTCGCGAACGTAGCGCCATGGGCCCGAGCCGATAGGCGCCCGGTTCAACTCGGCGCTTGCCAATTGATCAACTTTGACTTCACTCCACAGGTGGCGGGGCAGGATGCCCAGGGTGGTGAACTGCATGAAAGAAGCATCGGCTGCGTCGAGCGTGAAGCGCACGCTCCGGTCGCCCCGTGCCTCCACTTGCACCTTGCTCCAGGGTGCGGCCAGTGCCGGGTCGCCAGGGAAGGCTTTGTCACGAAGCAGACCGATAGTGAACACCACATCATCAGCCGTTAGCGGCTGGTCGTCGTGCCAGCGCAGGTTCGGCCGCAGGGTGAAGGTGTAGGTGCGTGAGTCGCCGCTGACCTGCCAGCCCTCGGCCAGGTCGGGGATGATCATACCCCGGTCGTCCAACCGTGTGAGGCCGCTGAAGACCAGGTGAGTGAGATCGAGGTCGGTATCGCTTGAGGCAAGGAGCGGATTCACGTAACGAGGCGCTCCGATCATGGCCTCTACATAAGTGCCGCCTTTAGGTCCGGCGGGGGCGCCGCCGCTTGCCGCGCTCCCGGCCAGGGCTGCGAGGATCAGGCCCAGGCCTAGCAGGGCGGCGATGGTTTGGGCGCGGAAAGCGATAAGCATAGAGCGTAAAAAGGCGCATCACCTTCTCGATTGCGCGAGGGTGTGATGCGCGACTGTCTGAGCGGATAGTAATGGACGGCCGGTCATTCGGGCCGCGGTTTAGAACTTGAGGCTGTTTACCAGGGCCACGGCGAAGAACAACACGGCTACGATAATCGTAACCTGGAACATCCGCCTCTCGATGCCTCGGCGCGTGCGATAGACGGTGCTCGAGTCTCCCCCGAACATACCCGAAAAGCCCGAGCCTTTGGCCTGGAGCAGCACGAGGGCTGTCAACAAGATCGCCAACAGGATTTGCACGATGTTGAACGCATCTCTAATATTCACGGAAAAAGCACTCCCTCTAAAGGAACCTCATACAACCCCGATATTTTTCGCAGACTTGCCAATTATACCACGGGAGCAGGTGTTCTGCAATCCGGCCCACCCCGCCCGGAATAATGGGGTGCACGGCCCACTCTGCCGGGCGTTTGGGAGTGTCCCCTTCAACGATCACTAGGGGTGCAGGGTCCTCCCTGCCGTGGTTGTAGCCCAACTAGTCCCCTTCCCCACTACCCAAGGGGTGCAGGGGTCTCCCTGCCAGGGGTCTGGGGGTGGTCCCCCAACTCTTTCCCTTCCTCCCAAACCCCAGCGCCGCTGGGGTTTACCCCTACACTATCAACCGCAGTGCCCCCGGCACTACCGTGAAGGTGGCGGGTGCGGTGCCGAGGACTTCTCCGTCGGCCTGAAGCAGGAGGCGGTCGGGGGAGGTGACGTCGACCCGGCAGGCGCGGAGGGTGCGCACCTTGGGGTGGGTGATGTGGCTGCCGTCGTAAACCCGGGGGGTGTTGCGCAGCAGGTCGATTTTGCCCAGATCGCCCAGGATTACCACGTCGAACCGCTCGTCGGTCAGTAAAGCCTCGGGAGCGATCTTCATCCCGCCGCCGAAGTACTGGCCGTTTGCGACCACCATACTGTTTATTCGCCCGGTCCACTCCTCGCCGCCGTCGGCTCGCATGGCCACGCGCTTGTTCCTGTACGTGCCGAGTGTGACAAGGAGGCTGCCCAGGTAAGTTATGGTGCCGCCCAGGGCGCGGGACCCCGAGTTGGCGCGCACCGTCACTTCGGCATCGAAGCCCACACCGGCGGCGTTAGCGAAGTAGCGCGAGCGCCCCTCGCCCCGGAAGGAGTGGTAGCGCACGCACCCCAGGTCGACCACCTGAGTGCGGCCGGATACCAGGCGGGCGCAGGCAGCGTCGAGGTCGGAGGGGACGCCCGCGGAGCGCCCAAAGTCGCTCCCCCGGCCAGCCTGCACGAGGCCGACCGCCACTCGGGGCCCGGCCACTGCTGCCCCGGTCCCGGCCGGGCCCATGACGCCGTTTACCACTTCATGGAAGGTCCCGTCGCCGCCTATGCCCACCACGGCATCGCACCCCGCCAGCACCGCCTCTCGCGCCAGCGCCGTGGCGTGCCCACGCCCTCGGGTGATCTCGCTGGCGTAGCTTATCCCCGCTTTCTCAAGGGTTCGCCGCACCACCGCCAGCCTCGCGACGCCCCGCCCAGACCCCGATACAGGGTTGCAGACCACCATCATCCAACCGCTATACGGGCTATTTCCCACCGAATATGCCCCCTTTTCCCACATAATTTCCATACTTTTCCACACATTATGCACATGAAATGACTTAGCCGTTTATGTCTCTTGACTCGGTACCACAAAATGCGTAAGTCTAATTGCCATATTTTCACTCCAGGCCATTGATAAAAAATGACTCCTACCCCTTTATAATGCATTTTACGTATGGACATGCCCGCCAGGATGAATTATTATACCCGGGCGACGTCAGCGCCACGTTCCGTGGTGGGCAATCAACCGCTTGCGCGGGTGCCTCCAACCCTACGTGTTTGCCTGACATGCGCGGCTCACTTTCCCATTACTAAACTCTGGCACGACAGCCCCAGAGGTGAAGTTCCAGCCCCTTCTGATTGCCCCACAAGCAACCACCAAGAGTCTTTTGTCTGGTAGGGGCCGCCGTACTGAGGAGTGTGACGTTGCAACATCTGAATAGAGCTCAGCAGTATGGTCGAGCCATCACTGCCCGGCTAGGTTTGTTGTTCATTATACTTGGGTCCGGTATCGTTCTCTACCTTAGCCTTCTACACAGCCCCGCTTCGGAAGCGGCTCCCTCCCAGGCATCCCGCTATTTTGGCCCTACCGGCTATTCGGTAAGCGGCAGCTTTCTCAGCTTCTTCGACAGCCACGGCGGGTTACGCATATTTGGCTATCCGATCAGCGCCCAGGTGACCGAAGAGGGGCGTCCTGTCCAATACTTCGAGCGCCAGCGCTTTGAATACCACGCTGAAGCCGCAGGCACCCCTAACGAGGTACAGTTGGGCCGCCTGGGGGCCGGTCTGTCTCCCGGCTGGGCCCTGGCCCAGCTCTCCGCGCCTTTTGCCTCCGTAGCAGGCAAGGTATACATTCCCCAGACGAGGCACTCCCTGAGCGGCATTTTCCTCGCTTACTGGCAGGCCAATGGGGACGTGCGCGTGCTCGGATATCCGGTTACCGAGCCCTTGCGGGAAAACGGGTTGCTGGTCCAGTACCTTGAGCGTGCCCGCCTCGAGTACCACCCTGAAAAGGTCTCTCAAGGCTTCCGTGTGGAGCTAGGAGCCCTGGGAAGGCAGTTTGTAAGCGCGCATCCCGATGTCGCCGCTCATATCAGCGCGGTCTCACGCAGCTCTGCACCCGCGCCCAGTTCCAGGGGCAGTGCGGCCCAGCCTGCCGCCCAAACCGGCGCGGCCCTGGCCCTGAGCGGCAAGGAATCGATACTCTTGCAGCGCATCAACGACGCGCGCAGAGCAACTGGCGTGGGACCGGTGAGCATTGACGGTACGCTCAAGAGCATTGCCCTGTCGCGGTCGAGGGATATGGTGGCCCGCAACTACTTCAGCCATACCACTCCCGACGGGCAGGATTTCCTCTCGATGCTCAAAGCCGCGGGCGTCGGGTTCAAGTACGCAGGCGAGATAATCACCAACAACAACTACGGCGAGGCCGACACCGCACAGCAGGCGTTCAGCAGTTTCATGGCCTCGCCGCACCACCATGACATCCTGCTCGACGGGCGCTACAGCCTGGCGGGCGTAGGCGAGGCCACGAACGGCTCCGGCTTCCATTTCTTCACGGTGATATTCGTGCAGAACTAGGGGGAAGTGGGAAAACCTGGGGCCACCCCCGACCCCCGGCAGGGAGACTCCTGCGCCCCTCTTGTAACTGACTTCGCCTCATCCGCTATGATAAGGCGACCTTACAGGTTGCTTCCTGTTGACTTGGTACCTTGATCTGAAGGCGCAGGGTGCCATTGCCGTGGTGGGTGTAGCTGTCCTGGTCTATGATGGCCCCATCAATAGTGACCTGGGGGCGGAGGTCTATGTTGCCCAGGCTTATCTCTACCTGCGTAGGTGGCGCGTTTCGCAACGCCGCTGGCTCGCCAACCTGCCGGAACGCGAGGTCCAACGTTTTTAAACTGGGATCGTATTCCGCCCTTGAGATGCCCACTTTGAAGGGCGCCGCCACTCCCGCGACATAGGGTTGCGTGCTTGCCGCCGGGTCGGCGGGAGCGTTGAAGAGGGCCGCGAAGTCTTCGCCTCCGGATGTCATGGCACCCGCCAGGGCGTAGAGGGCGGTCGAATGTAGGGTTCGCGGGGCCCCTCGATAGGAGTACGAAGCGCCCTCCCAGGTCGCACCGAACTCCCTGGCGGCGTAGCTTTCGAGGCGCGAGGCTGTCTCCTCGTCCGCCATCCCCCTGGCGACGATCAGCGCGAAGCCGGTGTTGATGGCTACGTCGCTGATCTCCATTTTCTCGTTGAGGGATGAGGAGCTAAGGTAGGTCACCTCGGGGCCCTCCACTGTCAGTCTGCTCTTGAATTTGCGGTACAGCTTGCGCACCAGCGACCGGTCGAAAGGCAACAGGAACGCCAGGCCCCAGGCGTCGGTAAAGTTGAAAGCCACCGGCGCGCCCGCCCCTACCCCCTTCAGATAGCAGACGGCGAATATGCCCCGGAGCGCCGGGCCCTTCAGCACCATCTTGCTCCTCACCGAGCGGAGCCAGCGGGCGTTGGAGAGTGCCCATGAGGTGCCGTGCAGGGCGTCATGCAGGGCGTTGGAGGTGAGGGCGTGGTTGTTGCAGGGCACATAAGCGATGCCGGTCTCGCAGCAGACGCCGCCGAAACGGTTCTCCAGCATCTGCTCGTGTATGCGGGCGGCCACCTGGCCATGGGTGTAGGTGTAGGCGGCGCCGCTCTCCGGGTCGTGAAGGGTGAATGGCCGGTCGTACGTGGCATCTCCCGTCAGCTTCTCGTAGAGGCCGAGCATGCTGCTCAAGTGCCCGGAGTACTGAAGGTTGTCGCGGACGATCGGGTCGGAGGGTGGGCCGGCGGGTAGGCGGGAGGCGTGCGGGCTGAGGAGCACCGCGACGTGGCTCGAGCTTGCCTGCCCTGCCTCGGCACGCTCGGGCTTCGCGACCCGCCAGTAGCCCCACGAGGCGACGTCCAGCATCTTCTCGATGGCCCCGCGCAGAGCCTCCGCGTAGGGGGCGCGGTAGGCCGGGGTGCGCTGGGCCAGTGCGGCGACCGCGTAGGCCCCGAACGCCAATTGGTAGCGTAGGGCGAAGTTCATGGAGGGGCTCTGCGGCGTGTAGAAGCCGTCCCAGGAGCCGAGTGGTTGGGATAGCACCCGGTGTAGATAATTCAAATATCCGAGAGCTTTCAAGTCCAACCCGCGAGATTGCCCTGCCATATACTCGACCTCCGTCACTAATGCTACAATAGGCGCATGAAAGTCGTCAACGCCAACTCACCCGTCGAACGTGGCTCAGTCTTGCTGCGTCAAAGGCGCGAATCCATAGGGGCAGGCCCCCGTTGCCTGCCTTGGTCGCTAGCCCGAGCATTAGTTGTAAGCAAACAGGGCAGGCAACGGGGGCCTGCCCCTACGGGGATAAGTATAGAGAATGATTGAGAGCCGGCGTGTGGAGGGGGTGCGTGCCACTCTGCGTCGTGCCGCCTTCGAGGCACTCTACGGCCCTTTCGCCTGGGCGTACGATTGGGTGAGCGCTGTCTTCTTCCTCGGCCAGTGGAGGCGTTGGCAGCGCGTGGCTATTCACTTCCTGCAAGGCCCCAGGGTGCTGGAGATCGGCATGGGCACGGGCAACCTGCACATTGATCTTAAGAGAGCGGGTTACCAGGTGTGGGGCATCGACCTCTCGCCCCAGATGCTCCGCCGGGTGTCGCGCAAGGCCCCACGCGCGGGCCTCGGCCCCTTCAACATCTGCCGGGCCCGCGCCCAGGCTCTGCCTTTCCCCGGCGGCGCTTTCGACTCGGTGGTCAGCACCTTCCCCAGCGAATATATAGCGGACCCGCTCACGCTGGCGGAGATAGCGCGAGTGCTGCGCCCCGGCGGGCGGCTGGTGGTGGTGCCCGCCGGGTGGCTCAGGCCGGCGGGTGCCAGGGGCAGGGCGGTTGAGGGGGTGGCGAAATTAGTGTATGGCAACCAGGTCGCCGGCCCTCCCGGCAGTAGGCAGGCGGCAATAGGTGATAGGCAAGCACTGCCTGCTGCCAACCGGCAACCGCCAACCGGTTGGGGAGCTACTCTCGGGCAACGCATGGCCGCCGCGGGGTTCAACGTATCCATGCACGTCGCCTCGAACCGCAGGGGCGCCGCGCTGGTGGTAGTGGCCGTGTGGGAGAGCTAGACTTCCACGAGCACGAGCAAGCCGGTCGGCCCCTCAAGTTCAGGGGCCTCGGTTTCTGGCAGGGTGAAGAGATAGGTGCGCCTTTTGAATTCGGCTGTGTGGCCCGGCTCTATCTGCAACCTGGAGCTGTTCTCTACTAGGTACAGGCCGATATTGAGCAGTGTGTTGTATACCTCGTCGGCGCCAGCCTGGTCGCCGAAATACATGGCAAGCTCGGGTTGGCGGAACTGCTCCATACCGTAGGTGCGCATCAGGTAGCTCTTGCTGCCGGTGCCCTCGCCCGCGAAAGTGACCGCGCCCACCCATAGGGGCAAGGGGATAAACCCCTGGTCAAGCTCGGATAGATACTCCTCAACCAGGTCGGGGGGTTGCGCCAAAGTGGCTCGCTCGTTCAAAACCCCCAGCCCGCTCTCCTGCATGAGCGCCCCGGCGACCCTGTAGAGCGCGGCCATCTGCTCGACCGGCTCGGGCTCGTCCCCTACATAGAGCAGCCTGATGGCAGCCTCGTGCTCCAGCATCCCGGTTCGCATCTCCTCGGGCATGGGGGACACCGCCACGGTGCGCGCCAGCACTTCCTCCTTGACCGGCGCATCGAGGGCGATCATGGCGATCCGGTGCCGCCCGAAGCGCGCAATCCCCGCGGTTACCGGCAGGCCGGAGCGCGAGGGAGCAGCCCATTCCACGACTGCGTCCTCGACCGTCAGCCGCAACTCCTCCTGAAGGCCCGCCGAGTCGAGGGGAGGCAGTTCATCATAAAGGACTGTGCAGGCTTGCTTTACTTGATCACGTTCCATGGGGCGAGTGGCAGACGATACGATGGACGATGGACGATAGAAGTTACTAGAGCAATAATCGTGCGCGGGCGGGCGGCGAACTACTGCCTATCTTTGGCTCCTCGCTTCCGGTCTTGGAGGTACAGGTATAAGTTCCAGAGCCCGAAGACGAGCCATGCCAAGATGCTCCACGGTGGGCCGAGGAAGAATGTAACGAAGGCTATCGTGAGAAGGAGCAATCCTATGAGGAAGCGCAGTGTGAGCAGTTTCCTCATGATTGGCTCCCGCGCCGGTCTATCGTCCATCGTCTGCGGCAGGCCTTATGGCGTTTTGTCGTCGGGGACGACGCCTGCGCCGGGGGTGGGCGGGGGAGGGGTGGTCAACTGGAGGCCGTAAATCTCGTCGGCCAGGCCCAGTGTTATGCACTCTTCGGCGGTGAGGAAGCGGTCGCGGCCTGAGTATATGAAGCGCTCCCACCAGTCGGCGTCCTTCTTACCCGACCTCTGGGCGAAGATGTGGCTGATGAGGTTCTTGTAGTGGCGGGCCAGGATTGCGTAGTCGCTGAATATCTGCTGGTCCGACCCGGTGATGGTCCACTGCGGCGAGTGGAGCATCAACGTAGAGAACGAACCCATGAGGCGCTTGTCGCCCGCCTGGAAGACGATGGCCCCCATAGAGTAGGCGTACCCGCTCACCACAGTGTTAATGGTCACGTTGTAAAGGGCACGGAACCTGTAAATCATCTGCATGATGCCCAACCCCGCGCCCACCGAGCCGCCACCCGAGTTAATGTAAATGGTGATGGGTTGGTCGGTCCGGCCCTCTCGCTCAACCGACATGACCGCGAGTGTCTGGCCCAACTGCTCCGCCGAGCGGTCGTCTATATCCCCCAGGAAGTAAATACCGTGCGCCTCCAGGTGCCGCTGGCGCTCCATGTTGTTCAGAACCAGTTGATTCAGGTCTATCAAGCGCATCTCTCCGGTCAGGATATCCGCATTATTGCACGCCCCTCCAATCATTGTCAACGAAATTGGCGCTGCGTAAGACAAACAATACTTAGATAATTATCTACGATTGCCCATTTTACCGATTCCAGGCGTGCGAGTACCCCAAAATGGGGAAAATGGGGAAAATGGGCAATTGTTTAATCCTTGTTCACCCAGCCGCTCCCCCGTCACAAAGGGGGTGCCGTGAACGCCCTACCGGGGATTTGCGGGCTAGAGCCCAACTCTTCCCCTTGCTCCCTATTTCGCTACTCTATAGGGTAGTGAGCGTCGACCTCTACGTCGATGTTGTTGGGGTCGATGTTCTGGGCCGAGGGAGGAAGGTCCAGGTTGAAGAGTACGTGTATCTCGTCGTCCTTTTTGAGGTCCACGTCCTTAGAGTCGGCGACGAGCACAATGTTGCTTTGCTTGTCCTTCAGGTC
>JBJMMB010000470.1:0-3196 GCA_045805005.1 Chloroflexia bacterium | reverse complement strand
CTGGTGCCCCGCCTACTTCCCCTCGGTCATCCAGATGCCGACCTTGTTGCCGGTCGGGTCGCTGAAGATGGCAAACGAGCCCATGCCCGGCATATCGACGCGAGGCACGACCACGCTGCCGCCAAGCTCAATGGCGCGGGCGAGGGTGGCGTCCAGGTCGGGGCTCGCAAAGTACACGATCACGTCGCCCGGCTTGGTTTCCAGGCCGCTGGGGTTTGTGCCGACCGGGTTGAAGCCCCCGCCCCGCTGTTCCTCGTTCTCGAAAGTCCAGTAGTCATACTCGGCCATGTGCTGGTTCTTCCAACCGAACAGATCGCTGTAAAACTTCGCCGACTCGGCGGCGTTCTTTGCAGCGAACTCGACGTGAACAATAGGATAAGTCTCGCCGGTGATAGGGGCGGTCCCAGTGCTGCTCGTGGTCTGCGTGCTGTCAATTGTGTCCATTGTAGCCCGTGCCTCCTGATTTTGATTGGCTCTTTGCCTGTTGCGCGACCAATCCGTCGCCCGACCATTGTAGAACAAAGGTTCGCGGAAGTCAATCGACCTGGAGACCGATTTTTGCACATTATTGCAGGAAAGGGAATCTCGCTTCCACTTCCACCTCCACTTCCACATCAGCCTTCGATGCAGTCTACAACGAGCGGTTATGTATCTCCCTTCTTAATTCTCCTGATTACCTTATGAACCAGCACGCCCAGCGTAGTCAGGAAGAGCGCCGTTGCAAGTTCTCCAATTCTCGAGTTCAAATCCTCGACTGGTGGCACAGGTCCGAATAGTCCGCTATGCCCCATAAAGTCGTCAAGCAAGTATGTTGCAGCAAACCAGGCACACGTAATGAACAAGGCCCACCACCGGCCATAAGGGGCCCCGATCAAAAATGAGGCAATCGCGGGTATCATCGGCTTTCGCTGCGCGGGCAGACTCCGGCTGCTGCAACAAAAACGAATAGTTCGTCCGGTGCAGACGAACTATGTTGGAGGTTGAAGACTACCCTTGAAACACTTGATATGGTACGCCCGGAGGGACTCGAACCCCCGCACCTGGCTTCGGAGGCCAGCGCTCTATCCGACTGAGCTACGGGCGCATTTGCGGCTTAATTATAGTCCACAGGCCACCAGGAATCAAGACCAATATGCGTGCAAGGAGCGTGCGCAGCCGTCAACAGGGACTGCGCACGCTCCTTGCGACTAAGACCTAACGCTCCGCGCCCGCCGAAGGCGTGGGGCAGGGCAGGTTGGAGACGGCATTGTAAACCATCTTACTGATCTGCCCTCTTATCGCGTTGTTGCCAGGCCTGAAGAACTTGCCAGGGCAAGGCTCTCCCGGCCCACCACAGTCATACCCGCTCAGTACCTGGTGGCAGTAGGCGGTCTCGATGTAGGTGTAGAAGGCGCTGTTGCGCTCTACGTCCTTGAACGTGGCGCTGGCCGGGTTGACCAGAGACCAACCGGCGGCCACCACGATGATCTTGGAGAGTTGTCCCCTGGTTACCAGGGCCACGGGCCTGAAGTAGACGCCTGGGCATGGCTCGCCGGGACCTCCGCAGTTGTAGCCCGACACGATGCTGTTGTGGGCTGCCGTTTCTATGTACTGGTAGAAGGCGTTGCTCGCAGGCACGTCGTTGAAGGTGGGAGTGCCGGGTGCATAGTTGGGTATGCCGAAGGCCAGCACGACTATCTTGACCATCTGGCCTCTGGTGGTGTTGTTGTAGGGGCGGAAGGTGTTGTCGCTGTAGCCGGAGATCGCCCCGTGGCAGTAGAGCCAACGAACGCCCTCGTAGAAGTAGTCGGTCGGATGCACATCGGTGAAGCTGAGGGCGCAAGGCGTGGAGATCGGTGTATTGGTGCGAGTATTAGTGTTGACCGGGGTGTTAGTGATGGCCGGCGTGTTGGTGTTTAATGGCGTGTTAGTTCCGATGGCCGTCGCCGTGTACGTGCGCGTATTCGTGGCCGGGCTCGTAGGCGTGTTCGTGTTGGTGGGTGTGTTCGTGCGCGTAAAGTCCGGTGTGGGCGTGGGCGAAGAGCAGCCCGATGGTGGGGCCAGCAACTCCGAGGTATCGGTAACGGTCTGCGGGTTGGCGACCGTCAGGCCCGAGTAGACGATAACCCGCCCGTCCGGTAGAGTCGCCTGGGCGTGGCCCACCCGCGCCACGTTCATCGTCGGGCCGGCGGTCCAGGTGTTGGAGGCGATGTCGTAGATGCGCGTGGCGTTGGATGGCACGAAGGTCATATTCCCGCCGCCGGTGGCGATCAACTTGCCAACCCCATACGAAGAAATACCGAAGTAGTTGCCCAGGCCGCCGCTGTTCGAGGTGCCCCGGTCGGTCCAGGTGTTGGCTACGGGGTCGTATTCGTAGAGGTTGTCCACAGGGTGGCCCTGGATCGTGTCGGCCCCGCCCATGAGGTAAATCTTGCCGTTGTAGGCGGTAGCATAGGTGTTCGTGCGTGGTTGCGGCAAGGGCGCTCCCGTGCTCCAGGTGTTGGTAGCTATGTCATATATGTAGTTGGACGTGAGCACTGCGGTCGACCCATCATCTCCGCCCATGACGTAGAACTTGCCGTTGAGCGCCGCTCCGCCCGCCGCTTCCACGCCCGTCCCCGGCATCGAGCGACCGAAGTGCCAGCTAAGGGTCGTAAAGTCGAATATCTGCAAGGTGGTGGTCACCAGCGGGGTGGTGCCGCTATAGCCATAGAAGCCCCCCGCCACGTAACCGCTATTCGACGGTATGTTGATCCCCAGCGACAGTTGGCCCACCGGTACCGGCAGTGGCGGCCCCGACTGCCAGGAGTTGCTGGAGGGGTCGTAACGAGCCGTCTCAGCGATAGGCTGGCTCGGTGAGGCAGCGTCCTGGCCGCCAATCGCATAGAAACTGCCGTCCGGCCCGATCCCGCCCTGGAACAGTTGGCGCGCTGGCGAGTGGGTCGGGCCGTTCTGCCAGAGCTGCGGCAGGCCGCACGACGGCGTGGCCGTGCGCGTGGGTGTGGCAGTCACCGTGCCGGGAGTGCCGCAGGGCGGTGAGGAAAGCCGCTGGTTGTAGTCGTACCAGGTCGCGGCCAGGGCGTCCAGCCCCCCTATGGCATGGATAGAGCCGTTCAGCCCGTAGCCCTTCGAGTAGTTGCGCACCGGGAAGAGCATAGGCGGCCCCATGCTCCAGGCGTTCGCGCCGGGGTCGTACACCTGCACATCGGTCGTCACG
>JBJMMB010000469.1:0-3104 GCA_045805005.1 Chloroflexia bacterium | reverse complement strand
GATCAGCCTGTTGGCGATTACCGAGGGCAGCTTGCGCGACAGGGCGGCGTCCTGGCGCTTGACGCGCCACCCGCTGACCACATCGAAGCCCTCATCGATCTTGGCGAGCAGGCGCGGGATGTCGACCGGGTCATTCTGCAGGTCGGCGTCCATGAAGATGACTATCTCGCCACAGGAGTTGGCGATGCCCGCAGCGAGCGCGGCGGTCTGGCCGAAGTTACGGCGGAACTGCACCACGGTCACATTGGGGTCGTTGGCGGCGATCTCGCTCAGGCGCGCGAAGCTGGAGTCCCGGCTGCCATCGTCGACGTAGACGACTTCGTAGCTCGTGTCCATGCTGTTCATGGCCTCTCGGATACGCTCGTGCAGCAGCGGAACGTTCTCCTCTTCATCGAACACAGGCACGATGATCGAGCACAGCACGGCCTTCGGTCGAGGAGCCGGCAAAGCGGGCTCACGGTCCCGGCTCTGTTCGATGAATGACTGCTCCATCAGTTGTCTCACAGCGAAACTCCTTTTTCCTACCACTCCAGTTTGTAAACACGAATGTTGCCGAAGGTGCTCGTATCTGTGCTGCTGACCAGGCGGCCGCGCTTGCTCAGGAAGCTGTCCATCTCGGCTTTGGGCAGATAGAGGAAAGGCGTGCCCTGGGCGCCGAAATCTTTGTCGTCCTTGATAGCCTCGTCCAGGAAGCTATCTACGATCAAGTAGTCGGGGTGAAGCGAGCGAAACGCGTCCTCCAGGTTGCTGCCGGGGTTGTCACGGCGGTAGTAAACCACTTGCTCCCAGGAGAGGTATCGCTGCCCGGACAGGGCGAACCAGTAAGTTTGCGGGCCTATCACCGAGGCTGGGGGCGGTACCGACCGGCTGATGCTGTTGAGCGATGCCTGGAAATCGGGCGTTGGGTCGGAGCCGAGGAGCACCAACGCCGGTGCGAGGGAGATCACGACAAGCGCTCCGATGAGCACGGTGCGGGCGTAAGCGAGGGGAGAGCCGCGCCAGGGCAGCATAGAGAGGCCCGCGAGGAAATGGCCTACGACGAGACAGGCCGCCGGAGCGAAGATGATCGCATAGAAGACAGGCTTCCCTCGAACCACGGCTACGAAGAGTAGAAAGAGCGCCCCGAACAGCACCAGCAGTTTCTTATCGGCCGGCGATCTTCGCAACAATAGGCCGGCGAGCGCCAGCACCAGGAGCAGGGCCTGCACCTGGCCGAGCATCAGAAATGCATCCGTGACCGACCTCAGCCAGAGGGCGGGGTCGCCGCTGGCCAGGGGCGGGGTGCGAGCTGTGCCGTTGCCCAGGGTGAAAAGCGTGAAGAAGGTCTGCGGGAAAGGCGCTATGTGAATCGCCACGAAGTAGGCCAGCGCGAGAGCCACACCAGTAACGTAGCCCCAGAAGCGCTTCGCCTTGAACATTGCTGGACCGTAATCGAGAAGGTACAACGCGGCGATGGCAGGGATGTAGATGATGCCGTTGAGATGGATATCGAGGGTCAGGCCAACCGCCAGGCCGGACAGCACACTCTTAGCGGAAAAGGCATGGCTATCGTCGGTCACGTAGAGAGCCACCGCGCCAAAGCCGAGGGCAGCGACAATGATGTCGTGCCTGGCAATATGCGAGGTAAAGAGGAAAGGTATTGAGATAGAGAGCAGGAGCACGGAGAGCAAGCCGGTGCGGGTCCCGCCGAGCCGAGCGCCGGTAATGTACACGACAATTAGTAGCGCCGCGCCGAATACAAAGGAGACCAGGCGCATGGCGAGGAGGCTGGGACCCAGGACTGCGAGCGACACGGCGTGTATGGCCGACGCCAGGAGCGGGAAGTAGGTCCAGTAGCCGGGGTAGTTCTCGAAGACACCGGAGTCGAGGGTGCCGAAGGGCCTGCCGGTGTGCAGCAGCGCCCAGGAGCGGGCGGCATTCCAGCCTTCATCGACAAACGCGGAGGGAAAGCGGAGCAGCGTGTAGGCATGGAACAGGAGGACAGCGACCAGCAAGCCCGCCAGCACCGCCAGTCCGCGTCTGGCCGCGGCCCGGTCTCGCCCGGCAACCGCCGCAGCACCGGCTACGCCGGCAACGGCCACCCCCGGCTCTCGCTCCGCGGAGGTGAGTTCGGACGCTGGTTTTTCGATCTCTTTCAACATATGGGGCTAATCATTATGACGAAGGGCCGCGAACGGGTGGCAGTGAAAGCGATGGCCAGGCGGGAGATCCGGCCTCGAAAGGTACTACTCCCATGACCTGCTACCATAAGCTAAGCCAGTTTACCACTCCCACGCTCGCAGTGGAATAGCCTTATCAGCCTAAGCAGAGCATTACATAAGTGCTAACGCACAGACGATGGACGATGGACGATGGACCACGGGGGTGAGGATACGGTTCGTCTGCTGCATCGTCTATCGTCCATCGCCTGTCGTCTTGCCGGCATAGACGACTGCCGCGCCGTCCTTGTATACCGCCTTCCAGCCAGGCTCATGGGCCAGGGCGTAGTCGAGAGGGCTCCCCGGTACAATCATAACAAAATTGACGTCGTAGCGCGCCAGTAACTCGCGCCAGGAGGGGGCTACGTTCTGTACGGTCATGAAATCGTCGAAGATACCCTCCCTGTACATGTCGGCTCGCCCGTCTATGAAAACGAGGCGCTGGGGGTAGAGCCTGTAGATCAGGTAGCCTCCCCAGGCGAAGTTGTTGTAGAGGCGTACCGGCCCCTGGACGTTGGCCAGGTAGTCCACGGCCTTAGTGGGGTAGACGAAGCCCGTGTCGGTGCGCGGCTCGGGGCCGGTCTGCGCCTGGGGGGAGCTGAAGACCAGGTAGGCCAATAGAGCGGCGCCCGCGAGCCCGACGAAGGGGTTTAGCCTTCCCTCCACCTGCGGCGCGGGCTCTTCGCCCCGCGAGGAAAGGCCCGGCCAGGTGCGCACGACGCCCCCGGCCAGCAGGGGCAGCACCATCACCCCGTAAATGGGAATTAATCGCACCGCCTGCAGTGCCAGCAGGGTGAAGGCTGCGAGGATGATGGCGTCGGTGATGTCTATTCGGGGGTCGGGGGTCGGGGGTCGGGGGTCGGGGTGTGCCAACAACGCCTGATCTCTGGCCCCCGGCTCTCGCTT
>JBJMMB010000468.1:0-14766 GCA_045805005.1 Chloroflexia bacterium | reverse complement strand
CGGCCCTACAGAGAAGTAGTGCGACTGCACCGCCACCCCCAACTGCCCGGTTTCCGGGTCGCGGGCCACGATGGAATAAGTGTGCACAGGGCGTAACAACATCTCGTACCTCCTAGAACCTTGACATCGAAATACTCAGCCGAAAGTACGCACAGCGTATCAAAAGCCTGACCGGTTTGCAATAGCAATCGCACAACTTGCCTCTACGACCGAATTCAGCAGTATAATTGCGTCTAGAACGTTTGCCTGACTAAGAAGGGCGGGTAAGGGAAACCACAAAGTAATGCTGTACAGGTTACGCCAATGGGCCAGGACTCTGCAAGGCCGCGTTGTAAGTCTTTAGTTGGTGAATACCATGAAAGCAACGCAAAAACGAGTGAGAGCGAAGCCAGGGGATATCCTGGAGGTGGAGACACGCAAGGGATTGCATTACCTGTACTATCTGGGTAAGCATCCAGTGTATGGAGATGCTATCCTGGTTGCTCCGGGTAGTTATAGCGAGAGACCGACTGAGATGAACCAACTTTTTGAAGGCGGCTACGTGAAATTCTATCCGGTCGGAGCGGCTGTATACCAGGGCTTGGTAAAGGTTGTCGAGCACATGCCTATGCCGGACAAGGTAGTCCCAACGCGCATGCGTCGGGCTGGAGTACGGTTAGGTACCCAAATTGCTACCTGGATTATCGAGGACGAATCGGGTGAAACGGTCAGGAAGGAACTATCCGATGAAGAGCGGCAACTGCCGATTGCTTCAATATGGAACCATGAGTTGCTTCTCCAGCGTTTGGAGGAGGGGTGGCACCCAGAATTGGAGACTGACGGTTTGAAGGCTAACTCTGATGAAGATAATGTGGATGAGGAGGGACGCTCAGAATCGGAGGCAAACACCAATATGAATAATGACCAGGTTGCCTTGCGGGAACTGTTTCGTGTATCAACACCCGGAGTTCCTCATAAATTAGAGCATTACATCTACTTGCCAGGCGAGGAGAATGCAGCTAAAGTTGCGTCCGAACTCAGAGAGCGAGGCTTTCAAGCAGAACATGAATTGAGTGCCGAGGGCGACGAGTGGCTGGTCCTGGCTCGGCATGACGTGGTGCCCACCGAAGAATTGCTGGCAAGCACACGGCAACTCATGGAGCAGGTGTGCGAGCGGTGGGGCGGCGAGTACGACGGTTGGGAGGCAGAGGTGCGCGGTAGTTCTTAGCAGTGTCTAGTGATGCCCTCTCCTAGAGTATGCTCTTACTTCGCGCCATCATCGGCCCCCCGACGCGGGCGGGATGTCGCCGGGGGGCTCGGCGTAAGGCTGGAGCCCGGCACCGGGGCCGAGAGCCTCGTCCGGCACTCCGATGCGCCTCGCCTTGCGTTCCAGCGCCAGAACCATCAGATTAACCGCGCTGTCCAGGTCCAGGATACCGGTGTTTATCACCAGGTCATAGAGGCGCGCATCGGCGGGGTCCTTGTGGTGAACCGACATTAGAAAGTTGGCCCGGTCCCGGTCCTTGGCGTCGATGCGGCGCTGCGCGGCCGTGCGGTCCAACCCCTCTCGCTGCATTACGTATCGAACTCGCTGCTCGAGGGGCGCGATTATACGCACGTGTAAGACGTCGCGCCGCGAGGCGAGGAGCACCTGGCCACCGCGCCCCACGATAACGGTATGTCCTGTCTTGCACGCGCCCTCGACCGCCAGCCTGCGGGCCTCGTCGTAGGCAGGCTGGTCCATCGTTAGTTCAACAGGTACAGGGGCGGGCGCGATTGCCGGAACGAAGCCGAGGCTACGGAGGATGCGCGAGGCTCGAGTGTCCGCATGTTCGTCGTGCGCCTCGGCTTCGGCCTCGCTCACGCCGAGGGCGTGTGCCACGTCCACGACCACCTCGTGGTCTACCAGGTGCCACCCCAGGTGGCTGGCCAGCCGCCGTGCCACCTCCCCGCCTCCGCTCCCATACTCGCGGGATATGGTTACGGCGCGCATCTGGTTTACCCCGGGTTGGGCGTGGGGGGCTTTTGGTGGGGTGGCAGTATTGCGTTCGTTCTCCATCATAGTCTCCTACGTGAGATTAGCGGCAGTAGGCAATTCCTGCCTACTGCCGCCTACTGACTGCCTACTGCTGACTGACCAGGTCCGGGCTGAGGGCTTCCGGAGCCCCTTCGATAGCCCGACTTTCCGTACTCGCGGCGGCACGGGCTGTGCTGCGGCGCAACGCGATCTCAGGGATAAACACCACGAAGACAGTGGAGACCGCCAGGACGATGGCCCCGATCAAGAATGCCTCGGTGGTCGCAGTGGCCAGCGCGGGCTTGATTGGCGCAGTTATGGCGGTAATTATCTGCTGTATCTGAGCGACCGGAAGCTTCAGGTTTTGCAGTTGCGTCTGGATGGCCGTAAGCGTATCGGGACTGATAAGGGCCTGCGGGCTGATGCCGCTCAGGAGCGAGCCGAACTGCGGGCTCGACTTTATTTGGGCGGGCAGCAAAGCCTGGTATTCGCTCGAGAAGCGGTTGTTGACGATCGTGCCGAAAATTGCCACGCCCAGGGTGCCGCCAATGGAGCGGAAGAAGGTAACGGCAGAGGTCACGACGCCCAACCGCTGGGGCGGGAAGGCGTTTTGCACGATGAGCGTGTACAGCGGCTGCGCGATACCGAGCCCTATCCCCATCACAACCATGTAGAGGGCCGTCTTCCAACCCGGTACGTCGATAGTCATCGTGGAAAGCAGGAACATGCCGATGGCAATTATGATTTGGCCTGTGATTGCCAGTATTCGATACTTCCCCGTGCGGCTGACGATCTGGCCGGATATGATGCTGAATACGACAGCGCCGAACATGAGAGGCAGGATGGCATTACCGCTGGTCGTGGCGCTCTGGCCCTGTACTCCCTGGATAAAGAGGGGCAGGTTGATCATCGCGCCGAACATGCCGAAGCCGACAAGCATCACTGTGATAACCGACAGGGTGAAGATACGGTTCTTGAATAGGTCCAGTGGGATGATCGGCGCAGTCGCTCGTGACTCCCGCCACAGGAAAAGGCCAACAAACACCGCACCTACCGCGAACATCGTCCATATAGCTGGAGAATCCCAGGGGAAGTCTCGGCTGCCTCCGAGTGAAAGCGCCAGGAGCACCGGTGTAACAGCGCCCGCGAGCGTGAACGCTCCTAGCCAGTCTATTGAGCGGCGGTCGCCTCTGGCCTGCACGATATTGGGGAATGTCAGGCTGACCATGGGGATGGCAATCAGGCCCACCGGCACGTTTACGAAGAATACCCACTCCCAGCCGATATTGTCGGTGATAAAGCCGCCGATGGTGGGGCCAATTATCGAGGCCACACCGAAGACGGCCCCAAATAGCCCCTGCCAGCGACCGCGGTCGGCGGGTGCCACGACGTCGCCCACGATGGCAAAGGCGTTCGCCGTCATGAGACCGCCGCCAATACCCTGTATGGCCCGGAAGAATATCAACTCCGCCATGCCAACTGTAAGGCCGGGCACCGTAATGCCGAAGAGGCTGAATGGTTCGGTGCCGCTTGAAAGCCCGCATAGCATCGAAGCCCCTATAAAGATCACCATGCCGGTTACGAAGAACCACTTTCGCCCAAACATGTCGCCCAGCTTACCTGCAATAGGCACGGTGATGGTGGAGGTAAGCAAGTAGGCCGTGGTTACCCAGGCGTAGTGCTCAAGACCCCGGAGGTCGCGGATGATGCGAAACATGGCGGGGCCGACGACCGTCTGGTCCAATGCCGCCAGGAGCAGGCCAAGAATGACCCCGCCCATAATGAGGTAAAGCTGCCGCCCGTGGACCTCTCCAGGGCCATTATATTGTTCCTGATTTCGTACTCCGTCGTTTCGGGTTTTGGTCTCCGATTCTGATATTGAAAGATTCTTATTCTCCATTTCCAGGTGCTCCTAACATTTGTTACTTGTGTTACTTGTTAATTCGTCTTTTCTTAATTGTGCTAGATCGGCCGCGATCGGCCGCTACCTGCCGCCAAATACTGGGTCCCACAACTCTACGCCGAGGCAGCGACTAGCTTCGACAGTATACTGCTTAACTGCTCAAGCTCCTCGTCCGTCAGGGCCATTGTCATACGCTCCAACTGTCTGCGGCGCTCGTTCGCGATTTCCTCCAGCTTCGCCGTCCCAGCCTCTGTGGTGCGCACGTACACTACGCGGCGGTCCTCCTCGTCGCGCTCTCGCTCCACCAACCCCGCATCGACCAGACGGTCCACGATGCCGGTCACCGTACCGCCTGACTGGTAGCTCCTGTGAGCGAGATCGGTCATAGTGACCCGCCCGCCGTACGCCTGGAGCGTCCCCATCACAGCGGCCTGCGGCACGGTCAGCCCGATTCGGTCCATGATCCCCTCGCCTTGTTTGTGGCCCTGCCACATCATGGCTCTGAACGTGTCACTCAAAGCCTGGATCAGTTCCAAGCGCCGCCCGGTGACCTGCTCCGTATGTTCGCTGCTGCGCTTAAGTTCGCTTGTGTTCATATCAATTCACCCCCTTTCTACTTGACACCAATATTCTGCAATCCGCATTCCACCTCTTGACAAAATCGGCGGTCTGCGACATACTTTGCGTCGTAAAATATTTCTGCTGTAGATAATTATACACACAAAGTTTCACTTGTCAAGAGCAAGTCTTTGCAAGCTTTTTCGCAATCTACACACAAGTTGCTATATGTAGTATGATTTAATGGTAAGCCCTCCGCTGCCGCGGCGTAGCAGCAGCGGGGCATAGCAGTGCCGGAAGAAGCAGGCCACTCAGGGCTTCCTTTATGGGGACAGCGGGGAGAGAGAACTATATGCAAGCACAGGGAATGGGAGCGGGTACGGGGAACACGGGCGGTATGGCGCGCGGCAATGGCCGCCGCAATGGGAGCGGCCCAGGGGGCGGGATGGCTGGCCCGCCTGATGCGGGTGCGGCCACGGGTGGGCGTCGAGGCAGGGGCCGCGGCATGTCTGCCGAGAGCCGCAGATCCCTCGTGCGTGCCATACGCTATGTCGGCGGCTATCGCCGCCTGGCCTTCGTGGCCTACGGCGCGCTGGTGATAGCCACCGCCGCACAGCTCATGGTGCCCCAGCTCATCCAGAACATCATCGACCAGGTCGTCAAAGCCTTCACCGCCGACCAGGTGCTCGCCCTGCCTGCCCCATTGCAGGCCGTCGCCGCCCAGAGGCTCGGTACCACCCTGGCCCAAATCCAGGCTGATAAGTCGGGGGCCACCGCCGCCATCGTGACGGTCATGCTTGGCATCGCGGGCTTCGCGATACTGCGCGCGCTCTTCTCGTTCACCCAGTCGTTCAACTCGGAGCGCGTTTCCCAGAGCGTGTCCTACGATTTCCGCAGCCATCTGTTCGCCAAGATTTCCCGCCTCTCCTTCAGCTACCACGACAAGAACCAGACGGGTCAGTTGATGGTTCGCGCCACCGACGATGTGGAGAAGGTGCGCCTCTTTATCGGCCAGGGCCTGCTGATGACCCTCCAGGCTTTCCTTCTGCTCATCGGGGCCCTCGTGATCCTCTGGTTCACCAACCCGGCCCTCACTCTGGTGGTGCTCCCCATCCTGCCGGTGGCCCTCGCCGTGTTCATGGTCTTCGGCGCGGTGGCCCAACCCCTCTTCATGCAGGTGCAGATACGCGTTTCCCGGCTGAATACCATCCTCCAGGAGAACCTGGCGGGCCAGAAGGTGGTCAAAGCTTTCGCCCGTGAGCCCCAGGAAGAGGCCCGCTTCGACCAATCCGCCGACGATCTGCTGGCCCAGCAGCTCAGGGTCTCCCGCATCTTCTCGTTCCTCTTCCCGTTCATCTTCCTGATCATGAATCTGGGCCAGGCCGCCATTCTCTACTTCGGAGGTAGGCAGATCATCGAGGGCACCCTCACGCTGGGTCAGTGGCAGAAGTTTAGCCTGTACCTCGTGTATGTCTTCTTCCCCCTCGGCCAGCTTGGCTTCATCGTCAACCTTATGTCCCAGGCCGCCGCCTCCGCCCAGCGCATATTCGAGATCCTCGACGCCAAGAACGAGGTTGAGGACAAGCCCGGCGCAATCGACCTCAAAGAGGTCAGGGGCGATGTGACGTTCGACGACGTGACCTTCCGCTACTTCAAAGGGGCAGAGCCCGTGCTTGACCACGTCTCCCTCGAGGCTATAGCCGGTCAGACCGTGGCCCTTTTGGGGGCCACCGGCAGCGGCAAGACCACCATCATCAACCTCATCCCCCGCTTCTACGACGTGAGCGAGGGGCGCGTGCTCATAGACGGCCACGACGTGCGCGACGTGACCCTCGAAAGCTTGCGCGACCAGATCGGCATCGTCCTACAGGAGACCACGCTATTCACCGGCACCATCCGCGACAACATCGCCTTCGGTCGCCCCGACGCCACCGATGATGAAGTGATAGCCGCCGCCAAAGCCGCCGCGGCCCACGAGTTCATCCTGGAGTTTCCGCAGGGCTACGATACGCCGGTGGGCGAGCGTGGCTCCACCCTCAGCGGCGGCCAGAAGCAGCGCGTCGCCATCGCCCGCGCCCTCCTGCTCAACCCGCGTATCCTCATCCTGGACGACTCCACGAGCAGCGTCGACCTGGCCACCGAGTTCCGCATCCAGCAGGCCCTCGACAGGCTGATGTATGGCCGCACCTCCTTCGTGATCGCCCAGCGCATCAGCACCGTCCTCAACGCCGACCAAATACTGGTGCTCGATAAAGGGCGCATCGTAGCCCGAGGCAACCACGAACAACTGCTCGAAACGTCGGAGATTTATTCGGAGATTTACAGTTCGCAATTGTTAGACGATAGCCAGGAGTCAGAGATCAAGGATCAGGGATCAGCAATGGTAGGCAGAGCCTGACCCCTGACCCCTGACCCCTGACCCCTGATCCCTAGCCAAAGGAAGAAACACATGATGCGTATGGGCGGCCCTGGGATGATGCTCCAGGGCGAGACAAGCAAGCCGGTTTCGGTCGGCGCGACGTTGCGGCGTTTCTGGCGGCAGTTTGCCCGGTACAAGCTGATACTTTTCATAGTGGCTGTGCTCGTGGTGGCGACCACCTACATTCAGGTGCTTGTGCCCGATCTGCTGGGGCAAGCCGTTGACTGCTACATCACTCCGGCGGCCGCGAAGACCTTCGCCGCGCAGAACGTCGGGGCCGGGGCGTCGGCTATCGTGGGCGCGCAATCCACGACCCAATCCGCCGCCGCCACCAATTGCTGGTACGCCAACGTGCCCCCCACGGCCACCATTAACGATCTGATTGCCGGTCTGGGTGGGCTGGTCATCTTAACCGTCGCGCTCTTCCTTGCCGCCTCAGTGCTCACCGGCCTGATGTTCTATATGATGACCTACGCGGGCCAGCACGTGCTCCGCAACCTGCGGGTGGAGGTCTTCAGGCATATCCACCGCCTCAGCGTCGGCTATTTCACCAAGAACGAGGCGGGCAACGTCATGAGCCGCATCACCAACGACGCCGACACGATCCAACAGGTGCTCAGTTTCGCGCTGGTCTCCGTTGTGCAGGGTGTCCTGCTGATCGTGTGGATCGCCGTGCAGATGCTTCGGCTGAACCTTGTCTACGCCCTGCTGGCGCTGGTGGTCGTGCCGTTCATGTTCCTGGCCACCCTCTGGTTCTCCTCGCAGGCCCGCAAGGCGTATCGTAACGTGCGCGCCGCCGTAGGCAATGTCAACGCCAGCCTGCAGGAGAACCTCTCGGCAGTGCGCGAGGTGCAGGCATTCGGCCGCGAGCAGGAGAACATCGACAACTTCGACCTCACCAACGCGGCCACGCGCGATGCCAACATCACCGCCGTGGCCTACACGAGCGCCCTCGCCCCCACGCTGGAGGCGCTGGGATACGTGTCCATCGCCCTGGTGGCCGGCCTCGGCGGCCTGATCCTCCTCAACAACCCCGGTCTCTTCGGCTCGACCCTGTCGCTGGGCCTCATCATTAGCTTCATCGCCTACGTGCAGCGCTTCAACCAGCCCATCGCCCAGATTTCGGTGCTGTGGTCCAACATCCAGAGCGCCATCGCGGGCGGGGAGCGCATCTTTGGCCTCCTGGACACCGTGCCCGACCTCCAGGATGCCCCCAACGCCAAACCCATGCCCCCCATAAAAGGGCGCGTCGAGTTCGACCATGTATGGGCCGAGTACGTGCCCGGCCAGCCTGTGTTGCGTGATGTGGAATTGGTTGCCGAGCCTGGGGAGACCATCGCCATCGTCGGCCCCACGGGCGCGGGCAAGACCACCATCGTCAACCTTATTCCCCGCTTCTACGACGTGTCCGGTGGGGCGGTGAAGATCGACGGTATCGACGTGCGCGACGTTACGGCGGCCAGCGTGCGCGAGCAGATCGGCATCGTCCTCCAGGACTCCTTCCTCTTCAGCGATACCGTCGCCAACAACATCCGCTTCGGCAAGCCCGACGCCAGCGACGAGGAGGTAATCGAGGCCGCCAAGCTGGCCCGCGCCGACACCTTCATCGAGCGCCTCCCCGATGGGTATAACACCGTACTGGGCGAACGCGGCACCGGCCTCTCGCAGGGCCAGCGCCAGCTCCTCGCCATCGCCCGCGCGGCCCTCGCCAACCCCCGAATCCTCATCCTCGATGAGGCCACCTCGTCGGTCGACACCCGCACCGAGCGCCTCATCCAGACCGCTCTCGAAGAGCTTCTCCGGGGCCGCACCTCGTTCGTCGTAGCCCACCGCCTCAGCACCATCCGCCACGCTAATCAACTCCTCGTCCTCAAAGACGGCGAGATCATCGAGCGCGGCACGCACGAAGAACTGCTCCAAAAGCACGGCTTCTACTACGACCTCTATATGAGCCAGTTCCGCCGTGACATCGACTTCACCGAAGCCGTTGCCGCCCCGGTCCCCTAGCCTAACCCACCAGTTGATGGCGATTCCAGAAAACGCCAAGACGCCAAGACGCCAAGACGCCAAGACGCCAAGATTAATAAGGGTCTCAAACCGCGCAGAGGAGCGGAGAACCATTATTAGGGGTCTCCGCTCCTCTGCGGTTCATATCCGACGCCTGCCAGAGAGCCAAGCCCATAAGCGCGTCCTGGCCTGCTAATTCTATGAAATCTTGGCGTCTTGGCGTTTTCTGGAAAAGGCTATACGTCCATAATCGCTAGTCCCGGAAGATCGCCAAGGCCATCTGGTCGAAGTAGCTCCAGCGGCGAAGGAAGGAGTCCCACTCGGTGTAGTAGAAGCCGCCATCGCCTACATCCATGAGGCGCACGCCTCCGCTATCGTAGCCGTAGACTACCACGGCGTGCTCGTTCGGCACCAGCTTGAAGCTGTCCCCGTTGTAGCTCCTGCGAAACACAGGCTGGTCGGCGTACTTGCCTGTGGTAATCCATACCACGATTGGCACGCCCGCGGACACATTAGATTTCAGGCGGCTCACCCCGCCGTAGAAGACCACCGCGTTGTAGCCGTGCCGCTCGAGGACCTTTGCTATGGGCTCCGCGTAGACCCCGTAGTCGGCGATCCCGCCCCCTGTTCCGTCGATGCTCCCTCTGAAGCCAAGATGTGGGTTCGGGCTGTTCGGCACCTCCCGCACGAAGTCGCGCTGAGATACAACGTCGCCCCAGTAGAGGGTGACTGCTGCCGCTGCCGCGTACTCGCAGTCCAGGTTGTACCACTGCGAAACCGACGGGAAACTCTTGATGAGCGCCTGCGTACCCGCCGCTTCCGCGAGTGGGGACGGAAGCGGAAGCGAGCCCAGGAAGAGCGTGAGCAGAGATGCAAGGACCAAGGATCCTGCCTTTATTGGATGGCCTGATAGCTTGAACATGTGGAGCCTCAATCTGTGGGATAGCCGGTTGGGCATTTGCCGGCTGAGGGACATCGGAGTACATATAGCCAGTCCCGTGCCATCCCATGCTCGAACCTCTATGTTACCACACCCTTGCTTATTCCCACCTGCATGTTGCGAATGTACGGCTCTCCAGGAGCCCGCCATCCTCAAGCACCAGCAGCCCGGCTAGCCCTTCCCTGGCCTCCAGCCAGGCAAGCCCCTGCTCGCTGCCCAGGATCAAAACGGTCTTGGCAGCCACTTCGGCAGCCACTGTGCTGGGCCCCAACACTGTCACGCTGAGCAGGTCCGTAGTGGCGGGTTGCCCGGTGCGGGGATCAATGATATGGTGTGCTTCGTGGCCCCCTTGCTGCCAGCGCCTGTAATCGCGCCCGGAGGTAGCCACCCCGCCCCCGTAGACCCGCAACAGCTCCAACTGTTCGTCGGGCGCGAACGGGCTGTCCACGCCTATGGGCCACGCTTCCCCGCCCTCCATTGGCCCGCTCACGGCTATATCACCACCTGCGTCCACCAGTGCGGGCCCCACCGATGCCAGTTCGGCTGCCATGCGGTCCGCCGCCCACCCCTTGGCCACGCCGCCGAAGTCTAGCCGCATGGTAGCCGGCAATTGCACCGTCCGGCTCTGGGGTTCCAACTTGATCTCCCGCCAGTCCGCTACGCTAACCGGCGTACCCTCAGTAGGTCGGGCCTGCCCGGAGCCCTCTATCGCCTCAAAGCTCCGGTCATATCCCGCCGCCTCCAGCGCGCCTAGCACGGCGGGCGTCACAAGGCCGTCCGTTTCCCTCGCGGCGTCCAGGGCGATTTCCAGCACCTCCCAGAGCTCGGGACTTACCGCCACCGGCTGGCCCGCCGCGAGGTTAAGCTGGTTAAGCTCGCTGTCGGGGCGGAAGCGGCTCAACTGCTGCTCCCACCCCTCGAACCTGGCGGGCACCCGCTCCAGCAACAGCCCGGCCATCGGGGCGTTTGTTTGCACCGCCGCCATCATCTGCGATCCCATCGCCCGGAACTCCCGCGTCCGCAGCCTCGGCGCGTCGCCCGATCCCATTCGCGGGTCCTCATATATGCGCCTATCCATACCTCTTACCCCAAACCTCATACCTGTGGTCCTAACTAACTCCCACCTGCTACGCGCCCCTGCCTACCGCGATGATTTTGTTCTCGTTACAGGTGCGGGAGCCGAGCTGTTTGAGCTACTGCTCGTGCTGGCCTTGGGCGTGGCCGTAGCCCTGGGCGTTGCCGTCGGGCTGGAAGTCGCGGTCGCGGTGGCCGCACTCTGGGTGGCGCTCGGCTGCGCACTTGTAGCCGTCGCCTGCACGGCCTGTGCCGCCGTGGGGCTCGCCGTCGCAGTAGCAGTAGCAGTAGTGGTGGTCATGGCCTCTGCCTGGAGCCCCGCCTGCGGGGTCGCGGTGGCTTCTGGCGTGGAGGTCGCCGTGCTCGCGTCTGCCTGGGCGCTGGCCGTGGGCTCGGAGGTCGCCGCTTGCGAAGCGTCACTCACATTCTGCTGAGCAAGCAAGCCCCAGCCGCCAAGCGCGCCCGCTACCGCGCCCGCGGCGAGCAGCATCTTGATGCGGTCGATCCTGCTTGGGCCTCCCCCGGGTCGTCCTCCACCGGGCGCTCCTCGTGTGCTGAGTAGTTTAGAATTGTTCGGTGCCATCTTATAGTTCCCTTTCTCTTTACTGACTTTGCCTGGGCCCGCCTTCCGCCGGGTGCCTTTTTCAACCCCCCGGTGGTCCATGCCCAGGTTCACTTCTGATTGTATGACCCCAGTTTACAAAGTCAGCCTTAGAGGAAAAGGGGATGAATCTTAGAAAACGATGAGACGCGGTGTTCCTCAAAACCGGCCTCCTTCCCCCAGTTCTAACGGATCGAAGCCGGTAATTGTAGGCCCAAGGGAAATACGCCTAACCGTTTTCTAATAATTCTCCAACCCGATTCTAAAACTCCTCCCTTAAACTCTACTCATGGAATACGAACGCAACGCAGCGTCATTATACAAACCTGTATTCCGCGAGCCGGCTGCACGGCCGGCAATTCGAGATCAAAAAGTGAGTATTCTGAACTCATGCAGGGAGAAAAGTAATGGAAAGCAGACTTGGACAACACAAACCGGACCAGGCAATGAGGAAAGGCGTCGTGCAGTCAAGGCAGGGCGCCAGGGGTGCTAAGCGAGCCCAGGCCCTCGTAGTGGCGGTGTCGCTGGCGGTCACGCTGGCTGGTTGGCGGCTCTTCGCCCAGATAGACAGCCAAACTTCAACCGTCGCCCAATCGCCCACCCCCACGGCTATCGTGGCTACCGTCCAGCAAACAGCAGCCGCTACGGCCACACCGATGGCAAGCACCCTCCAGGTAACGAGCGCGAGCCAGGCCACCCCCGTGGTGATAACCAGTACTTCGCAGACCATACTCCCCACCGTCACCCCGGTCGCGGCCCTCGGCACTCTCGCCGTCGCGACTTCACAAAATCATGCGTACTCAGTTTCGGCAGAAGAAGCAGAAGAGGGAGAATCCGATGACGACCAATAAGCAAAACGAAGGGACCTTGGAGAGACGCGGACCGTCCTGGCTCCTAAAACCTATTGGTGCAGCCGCCGGTGCGGGGGCCGCCCTGGCCCTGGTGCCGGCGCTCGTGCCCAATCTGGCAGCCTCGCTGTCCGCCACCGCGCCCCACGCCTACTGGTACATCTCGCGGGCCAGCGCCTTCGTGGCCTTCGCCCTCCTCTGGCTCTCCATGCTCGCCGGCCTGGGCATCACAGGCAAGCTGGCCCGCTTCTGGCCCGGCCTGCCCGGCAGCTTCGAGCTTCACCGCTTCACGGCCCTCCTCGGCCTCGGCTTCGGCCTGGTGCACGCGCTGGTCCTCCTCGGCGACCAGTACATCAACTACACCCTCCCGCAGTTGCTCGTGCCCTTCATGTCCACCAACTACAAGCCCGAATGGGTCGGCTTCGGCCAGCTGGCCTTCTACTTCCTGATGGTGGTGTCGTTCAGCTTCTACGTGCGCGATAGGCTCGGGGTCCACGCCTGGAGATTGATCCACATGCTCAGTTTCGCCCTATTCCTCATGACGCTGATCCACGGCCTCCGCAGCGGCACCGACAGCTCGACCCTTTGGGCCCAGGCCCTCTACTGGATCAGCGCGGCCAGTGTCCTCCTCGGCTCGATCCACCGCATCTTCGCCGCCCGCCTGGGCCGCCCCCGCACTGCCCTCTCCGCCAGGCCCCTGGTCGTCCGCCCCGGCAAAGGTCAACTTCACCCAAACGCCGACTAAGCGTGCAGGCAGCTCGTGTATGTGAGCGCGCTGCATTGACAAGACAGGTAGGGATGCGATAAAGCAAGAGTGTGAGAGTTCCACCTCTCACACTCTTGCTTTCTACGATTCTCAGGAGGCCCCCATGTTCGAAGGGTTCAAACTCGAAATGATCGACACAGGCGAGGCCGTAATCCGCGTGCGGCACGGGGGTAGCGGCCCGCCGCTCCTCCTCCTGCACGGCCACCCCCAGACCCACGCTATGTGGCACAAGATCGCCCCGCGCCTGGCCCGCGACTTCACCGTGGTGGCCGCCGACCTGCGCGGCTACGGCGAAAGCTCCAAACCCCCCACCACCACCGACCACGAGCCCTACTCCAAACGCGCCATGGCCCGCGACCAGGTGGAAGTTATGCGCCGGCTAGGCTTCGAGCGCTTCTTCGTCGCCGGCCACGACCGGGGAGGGCGCTGCGCCTATCGCATGGCCCTCGACCACCCCGACCGCGTGCTCAAGGTGGCTGTGCTCGACATCATCCCCACCGGCGAGGCATTCCGCCGAACGAACATGGAGTTCGCCCTGGGCTACTGGCACTGGTTCTTCCTGGCCCAGCCCTACGACCTCCCCGAGCGCCTCATCGGCGCCGACCCCGACTACTATTACTGGCGCAGGCGCGGCCCCAAACCCCCCTCCTACATAGGCGCGGAGGCCTTCGAGGACTTCCGCCGCTCCTTCACCAACCCCGACACCATCCACGCCATGTGCGAGGACTACCGCGCGGGCGCGACCATCGACTACGCCCTCGACGAGGCCGACCGGGGCCACAAGCGCATCTCCTGCCCCCTCCTCGCCCTCTGGTCGGGCCGCGACGAACTGGGCAAGTGGTACGATGTCCTCTCCATCTGGCGCGACTGGGCGGACGAAGTGCGGGGCCGGGCTCTAGATAGCGGCCACCATATGGCCCTCGAAGCGCCCGATGATGTACACGCCGAATTGCACAGCTTCTTCGCCCAGGACTGAGAACGTGACACATCTGGACCTTTGAAGCACTCTGACTCGCAGAGCCGCCACCCGCAACGCCCTACAACAAAGTAGCGGCCATAGCCGGCTACACCTTCTCACCGTTTTCTAATTTTCCTGCTACCGTCCCTTAACCCACCCGCTGTAAACTGTTACTGTACGGGAAAAAGAAACACACCCAAAACAAACCCAGGCGCCAAACACAAAGATAGGGCGCAGGAGAAGCAGATGACCCAATACACAGAAGAGCACATAGAACCCGATGATGACGCCCCCATGGGCCGCGTCCTCTCCCGCAGAGAGGTGCTTTGCCTCCTGGCA
Organism: Chloroflexia bacterium; assembly: GCA_045805005.1. Taxonomy (GTDB): domain Bacteria; phylum Chloroflexota; class Chloroflexia; order QHBQ01; family JADMIH01; genus JADMIH01. Next base: position 357 of record JBJMMB010000468.1, on the reverse strand, counting down.
GGCCTCGGCGGGGCGGCCCTGCTCGCCGCCTGCGATCCCCTTGGCTCCGCCTCGGCCGCGCCCACCGCCACCACTGCCACCACCGGCGCGGCTGCTACTCCTACCAACGCAGAGGCGGCCATAGCAGCGGCAGCTACGCCGGTCGCCGCTTCCCCAACGGCCGATACCGCGGCGGTCCCCGACTGCGTGGTGCGGCCTGCCCTTACCGAAGGCCCCTACTTCGTGGACGAGAAGCTCAACCGCTCCGACATTCGCTCCGATCCGTCAGATGGCTCGGTGCGGCCCGGTGTGCCTCTGGTCCTAACCTTCGTGGTGTCGCAGGTGGGCACGGGCTCCTGCCAGCCCCTCAAGGACGCG
>JBJMMB010000467.1:0-17890 GCA_045805005.1 Chloroflexia bacterium | reverse complement strand
CCGTTGCCTGCCCTCTTCGTCTACCACCAATGCGCGGTTGGGCAACCGGGGCAGGCAACGGGGGCCTGCCCCTACAACTATCCTGCTAGTACTCGCCGCTTCCCTCAGGCCGGGTGATGTCGTCTTGCGCGTCCATCGCCTGGGTCTGCTGGCCGGGCTGGGGCTGCTGGGGCTGCTGAGGCTGCTGGCCTTGGGGGTAGCCGCCATAGGCCTGCCCCTGGGGATATTGCGGGTACTGTCCCTGGAACGGCGCCTGCTGAGGGGGATACTGCCCCTGAGCCTGCTGCGGAGGATATTGCCCCTGGCCCTGCGGCTGCTGAGGGGGGTACTGACCCTGGAACGGCGGCTGCTGGGGTTGTCCTGGGCCGCCCGACGGCCCGCCATGCCAGCCTGGTCTGCCCCAACCGTGGCGGCCCCGACCGATCACTCGGAACACCAGGACGCCGATCAAAACCAGGAAGAGCAGCGGGATCAGCGCGAACCCTCCCCCACCACCCCAGTGGTGCGCCCCATAGGGCATCTGGGGAGCTGCCGGGGCTGGCATCGTAATCACGGGCGGTGTCACTCCCCCGGTGGAGGGAGCGGCCGGCTGCACGATGATCGGCTGCGGGGCGACCCCGATCTCGCGATCGTTGCGACTGCCCCCGAGCGCCACGAAGAGCGCCAGCCCGGCCAGCACCAGCGCCGCTATGGGTTTCCAATCTCTATTCTGATCCATCTCTTATCCTTCTCCTTTTCAATACCTTTCTGTCTAACCGTGGAACCTCTGTCGTCCTGCCGGTCTGCTTTCATTGTAGAGAAACATTGTGAAGGAGCTGTGAAGATTTGTGGGAGGAATCTGGGAGGATTGATTTCCACTCTCGGGGCCCCTCCTCCTATTAATAACAGGTGGGCCGATTACACTCCCGGTCCCGCTATCAATTTGAGAGATCGATTTGAGAGCTAGATTGAGTCAGGAGGCAGAAAAAGTGAGCGCAACGACTATAGCACGAGACGAAGTCAAAGTGGAAGATCAGGCAGTCAGCAGCGGTTCCTGGGCCCCCAATGGGGCAGCGGCCGCGGCGGCGAATCCGCCCAGGGCCACCAGGCGCGAGTGGATCGGGCTGGGGGTGCTCACCCTCGCCTGCCTGCTCTACGTGATGGACTTGACTGTGCTGCACCTGGCCGTGCCCAAGCTGAGCGAGGCCCTCAAGCCCAGCAGCGCCCAGTTGCTCTGGATCATGGACGTCTACGGCTTCATGGTCGCCGGGTCGCTGATCACAATGGGCACCCTCGGCGACCGCATCGGCCGCCGCAAGCTGCTGCTGATCGGCGCGACCCTGTTCAGCATCACCTCGGTGCTCGCCGCCTTCTCCACTACGCCAGAGATGCTCATCGCCAGCCGGGCCTTGATGGGCATCGCCGGGGCCACTCTCGGGCCGTCGACCCTGTCGCTCATCTTCAGCATGTTCCTCGAACCCAGGCAGCGCGCGGTCGCCATCGGCGTATGGATGTCGGCCTTCTCGGCCGGTAGCGCCGTCGGCCCGGTGCTGGGTGGGGTGCTGCTGGAGCACTTCTGGTGGGGCTCGGTATTCCTGCTGGCTTTGCCGGTCATGGGGCTGCTGCTCGTGCTGGGTCCCCGGCTCCTCCCCGAATTCAAGAACCCCAACGCCGGGCGGCTCGACCTCCTCAGCGCTGCGATGTCCCTGGTGGCGGTGCTGTCCGTAATCTACGGGCTAAAAGAGATAGCGCAGGATGGCCTCGGGTGGCAGCAGGCGGCGTTCATCCTGGCCGGGCTCGCAGCGGGCCTACTCTTCGTCCGCCGGCAGTTCACCCTGGACGACCCGCTGATCGACCTTAGCCTCTTCCGAACTCCCTCGTTCAACGTGTCGCTGGCGGCCAACATGCTGGCAATCTTCGTGGCGGTGGGCTACTTCCTCTTCGTGGCGCAGTACCTCCAGTTGGTGGTCGGGCTGTCGCCTCTGCAGGCGGGCCTCTGGTCGGTGCCCTCGGCCCTCGGGTTTGTCGTGGGCTCTAACCTCGCCCCGCGCTTCGTGCACCGAGTCCGCCCGTCGCTGGTGCTGGGCGCAAGCCTGGTGGTGGCGGCCCTGGGGCTTGGCTTGCTCCTCGGTGTCAGCGAATCAGGCAGCCTGTGGGTGCTCGTGGCGGCGTCGGTGGTGATCTCCCTGGCCCTCTCCCCGGTGTTCACGCTGACCACCGAGCTGATCGTGGGCAGCGCCCCTCCCGAGCGCGCCGGTGCGGCCTCGGGCATAGCGGAGACTGCATCTGAGTTGGGCGGGTCGCTGGGCATAGCCATCCTGGGCAGTATCGGCATAGCGGTGTACCGGAGCGCGGTGGCGGGCGGTCTGCCCGCGGGCGTACCGGCCGGGGCTGCGCAGGCGGCGCGGGACACGCTCGGCGGCGCGGTGGCCGCAGCGGCGCAGTTGCCCGGCCAGGCAGGCGCGGCGCTGCTCGACATTGCCCGAGAAGCTTTCGTGCAGGGCTTGCATATCACCGCCGGAATCGGCGCGGTCGTCGCCATCGGCGCGGCGGTCCTCGCCATAACAGTGCTGCGCAAGGTGCCCGCCAACGTTCACGCTGCCGAGTCACATGCCCCGACCGCCACCACCGCAGAGCAGGACGAGCAGGCGATTGCGTGGTCTAATGATAGCGGGCAATCGCAAGACGCGGCCACCTACGGCGCGTGGGCCCACGCAACGGAAGAGGAGATCGAGCGCGACCGCTGGTACGTGGACGACGGATCGGGCAACCTGGTGCTATGCGACGAGCGCGACTACCCACAAGGCACAGACAAAGAATTCGGCGCGGCAAACGCGCCTGCGCCCATCCGCCCAGGCGCACGGGAGGAGGCCCTGGCCCTCCACTTCCTGGTGGTCGACAAAGCCGCCTGACGATTAGACAACAAGAGCGGCTTATCGAAGCCGCTCTTGTTGCGTTCTAGAATGTCTCCTTGCGGGCTCAGATCTCGGGAATTAGAGCCGGCAGAGATGGGATCGTTACGACAAACCGCGCTCCCTGCTGCCCTGGCTCCTCGACCCTTATGCTGCCTCCATGTAACTCCACGATCTCGCGAGTGATATAGAGGCCGAGGCCCATGCCGGAGAGGTATTGCTGCGCGTGGGCCTGTTGGAACCGCTCGAATATAGCTTCGCGCTGGCCGGGTGGCACTCCCACGCCCCGGTCGGTTACCGCGAACAGGAAGCCGCCTTCGCCGTCCTGCGTAACATCCACCGTGATCACTCCCCCTTCGGGGCTGAACTGCACGGCATTGTCCATGAGATTCCTGATCACTTGCTCGAACCGGACCGGGTCCACCATAGCGTCCAGGTGCTCCGGTGCATAGAAGACGAACTTATGGTCGGTTCGCGTCTCCACCCGCTCCAGCGCCTGGTCCACGAGCGCGATGATATCGGTCGCTACGGGCTCTATCCGTAGCTTGCCCGCCTCGATCTGTGATGTATCAAGTAAGCGCACCACAAGCTGGGTCAGCTTCTTAGCCTGACCTTCAAGGGTGGTCAACGTAGACCGGAGGCGCTCAGGCCCCACCTCTTGCTGCATGTCCATGCGCCTCAGGAGCAACTGAGCGTAACCTTGCAAGCCGGTAAGAGGCGTCTTCAGCTCGTGCGCGGCGACCGACAGGAACTCGTCTCGAGACGCGAGCGCCTGGCGAAGCGCGTCCTCAATAATCTGGCGCTCCTCAAGCTCGGTCTCCAGCGCTTGCGCCTTTTGTTGCAAGAGGGCTATAGCGTCAAGACGCTCCCTATCGCCCGCAAGCTGTGTGTAGCTTTCGGCCGGGATCACGTGGGAATGAAGTGCACATATCTCCGCAACGTGCGCGCCGTCTGCCGCCTTCAGAAAGAGGTTCATCGGGTAGGCGCAGCGTAGATTGAACGAGTGGGTATGCGCCAGGTCGTTCCATAGATGCTCGAGCTCGATCGCGGCCTCGGGCATGCCCCCAGCCCACAGCAGGGCCGCCATCTCCCCGAACGCGTACACTCGCAGGCGGTCGGCCCGCACGAGTTCAGTAGCGCGCTCGATAGCACTCCCCACAACCTTGACGAAGCGCGCAGCGTGCGGTAGCCCGTCCAGCATGATCTTCGAGAGCGTCTCGGCCGCATCGAGCGCCACGTATCGCCCCTGCTTAGCCGCCGCGGAGAGGTTCAGGCCGCGTGCCTTCAAGCGCCGGGCGAGCCTGCCGCGGTGCGGCCTGGTAGCTATAATAATAGCGGCGTCACCCGCCTCCAGGGCGGAGCCAAAGAATCGACCCAGGTCGTCAAGGAGGAAACCATCGTCGTGGTAGAACTGCACCATGTGCGCATCGGAGCCGGAGCCGAGGTACAGAGGAGCCGGGTGCGGGTCGGGCACCTGGGGCCTGCGCGGAGCCGCCAGTGTGGTAGGATAGGATACACCGGGGGCAGCGCCGTTTTGAGTGAGGTTAACGTCCAACAGGGTTCTCCTGAGGAGCCAGGATTGTACTGAACTCCCCCGCACACCTGAATCTGTATGGCAACTATACATCAATTACCAAATCAAGCGCAAGTCCATAGGTATAGTATGATACAGGGATCGTCTGGTGCGAACATATCGGTACGAGATATACTGGACCTGACGCTAGCGGTTGGAACGCGTAGCAACCATCAGGCAACGACCACGTGCTGAAAGCGCTGCTTATCACCCTGGGCGACCCTGGCAAGCTGACCGGAGGCTACCTCTATCACCGGCGCATGGCCGCACTGGCTCCTCGCTTCGATGCTCGCCTTGGTTTCGCCTCGTTCCCGGATTGGCCCTTTCCTCTGCCCGCCCTGGCCGCGCCGTCCGTTCTCGGGCGAGCCAACCGCTTGCGCCCCGACGTGCTCGTGCTCGACAGCATCGCGGCCGGGTATGCCGGCCCCTGGCTCAACCTCCGACCGCCCCGAGCGCCGCTTGCAGCCATGCTTCACCAGCCGCCGGGCGGCATCGGCCACGGGTCGCTACGGACAGCCACGCAGGCGTACCTGGACCGGCTTGCCTACCGGCGAACAGGCCTCCTCCTGCTCGCGAGCGAGTCGCTTCGAGACGACCTCATCGCGCAGGGCATGCCGGGTGCCCGTATGCGAGTGGTGCCGCCAGGCAGGGACGTAGCCGGCGCAGATGCTGCCGTTGGCCCGCCCCGCCCCGAAACCGGAGAGGAACTGCGGCGCGGTCGAGCAGCGGCTTTCCTCTGCGTCGGCAACTGGTTACCCAACAAAGGCATCCACAGCTTGCTGGAAGCATTCGCCGGCCTGCCGCAGGATGCCGCCACGCTCCACCTAGCAGGTGATGACAAAGCAGACCCGCGATACGCGGCCGCCCTGCGCGCCCGCCTGCGCGAGCCAGATCTCGCCGGGCGCGTAGTGGTGCATGGTCCCCTCCCGGTCACAATCCTGGCCGGCCTCTACCGCCGGGCCGATGTGTTCGTGCTCCCGAGCGTGAAAGAGACCTACGGCACCGTCTACGGTGAAGCCATGACTTACGGGCTGCCCGTCGTGGGCTGGCGCGCGGGCAACCTTCCCTACCTGGCCAGGCATGACCAGGAGGGTTTGCTCGTGCCTACAGGGGACATCAAGGGACTCAGCGCGGCCCTAGAGCGGCTGGCCTACGACCCCGACCTGCGCCACCGCTTGGGCGAGTCGGCTCTCCGCAAAGCCCAAACGCTGCCAACCTGGGAGGACTCCACTCGCCTCTTTTTCGACGCGCTCAGATCTGTTTCCAGGCTCTAAGCGCATCCTCCCGCGACGCATAGACCTGGGGCGACTCCCACACCCTCACCACCAGCGAAGCGAGCGGGGCTGCGCCCCGCAAATCCGCGGCCAACGCCTCCCAGCAGTAGTCCGCCACGGCCTCAGCAGTGGTGTTAGCGCCCGCGAAGGCCGGCAACTCGTTCAGGTCCCGGTAGTTGAGCGCGCCGGCGAGGGCATCGACCAGAGCGCGCAGGCGGCCAATATCGAATAGCACCCCGCTCCCGTCCAGCCGCTCGCCCCGCACCGCCACCTCCAGCCGGTAAGTATGGCCGTGTGTGCGGGTGGCCGGGCCGAAATCCCCCACCAGCCTGTGCGCCGCTTCAAACTGTGCCGTCACGCCGATCTCATACATCTTTTCACCCACGGGCTGTGCGCCCCGCACATTGCCAACCTATGGATAGGTAAGGATCACCTGCATCGTCTCCGCGCACCGCTCGTCGATAAGGCTGTAAGCCTCGGGGGCGTCCAAGAACGGGATGCGGTGCGAAACCAACTCGACCAATCTTAACCTGGGCAGCAACTCGGTGACAAGCTGCGTCCTGCGTGCTGCATCCCAGCGGGGCGACAGCGCCGGGTCTATGCGCCCCACCTGTGAGGAGCGCAAGCGCACCCTCCCCCTGTGGAAGTGGGCCCCAAGCTGGAGCTCCACAGGCTTCGTCCCGAACCAGGACACCACCAGCACCGTGCCCTCCTCGGCCACTATATCGATAGCCGATTGCAATGCCGCTCCCGACCCGCTGACCTCGATGGCCAGGTCTGCCCCTCTCGCGCCCGTCAGTTCTCGAATACGCTCGTTAGCGCCCTCGCCCGGTTCGAGAGCCTCATGCGCGCCCAGCTTCAGCGCAAGCTCGCGTCTCAGCGGTATGGGCTCCACGACCAGCACTTGTCCCGCGCCGCACAGCCTGAGAAGCTGCGCCACAAGCGCCCCCACTGTGCCATGCCCGAACACCACCACGGTTTCGCCGATGCGCAACGGAGCGTCCAGCAGCACGTTGACCGCCGTTTCCAGGTTGGCGGTGAACAGCCCGCGTACAGGGTCGATGTTCTGTGGCAGCTGTATCGCGAGAGAGGCGGGCACGTCGAACACCGTCTGGTGGGGGTGGTGCACAAAAACCAGGTCGCCCACGGCGTGCTGCCAGACCCATTCGCCTGTATCGACCACACGCCCCACCGTGGAGTATCCATACTTGATTGGAAACGAGAAGCTCCCGGCCAGCGTAGGCAGGTCGAGGGGCAAGTTCGGAGGCACCTCCCCTCGATAGACCAGCATCTCAGTGCCCTGGCTGATGGCGGACGCGATGGTCCGCACCCGTACCTCCCCGGTACGTGGCGGCTCCACCATCTCCTTGTGAAACACCGGCTTGCGGGCGGCCGCCAGCCAAAGGGCGGTTGCCTCGATCGTTTCGCGGTCGTCCGGCATGCTCTTCTCGCTCCTCCAAAACGGGCGACAGGGACTTTGGCTACTATAAATCGGCCCCCCGCGCCTGTCAACCCCTTGAAACCGGACCATACTTCTGATACAACGGAGTGCAGGGCCCTCCCTGCCGGGGGTTTGGGGGTGTCCCCCATCTCGCCCCCTTGCTTGTATTCAGCGCGGGTCGTCACCCGCGCTGAATACAAGCCTTATAAACCCCACCGGAGGTCCAATGAGCACCGTTCTACGCGCCAAAGTTCTTGAAGCAGAGGAACGTCTCCTCCAAGCCCAACTGCACTCCGATGTTACTGCACTCAACGAGCTGGTATCGCCCGAGCTCCACTTCACCAGCCACCTCGGCCAAGTTTTTGGGAAAGAAGACGAGCTTGCCTTCCACCGGTCCGGCGTCTTCCGCCTCAAAGAATCTATGCCTTCCGAACAGCACATCCAGCTCCACGACGGCTTTGCGGTTGTCTCCGTCCTCGTGCGCCTCATAGGCACCTACGAGGGCAACGCGATAGACGACCGCATCCGCTACACCCGTGTCTGGGCGCTCTCCCCCAGCGGCTCCCTGCAACTCATCGCGGGCCACGCCAGCGCTGTGCAATCCATCTGAGATTTATCTTTGATTCTATTCACCACCTCAGGCTTCAAGCGTCTCATCTTCATGGACACATCTAGGGGTGTGCAATATAATAGGCAGGCGACGACACGGGAGAGTACCCACGAGATAATGAGGCGCCTCACGGATAATGCCGTTTCCAAAGAGTGCCTAAAGGAGTATCAGCGATGTCGAAATTCGTATTGCTGTACAGTGGGGGTGGTATGCCGGCGACCGAAGCCGAGCAGGCGGCCGTCCTGAAAGCCTGGCAAGAGTGGTTTAGTGATCTGGGTAGTGACGTGGTGGACGGAGGCGAGCCATTCACCGGTCAGGCGAAAACCATCGATCGCTCCGGCATGGTGACCGATGGGCCTGCAGGCACAATGGCCAGCGGCTACTCGATCATCAACGCGGACTCATTGGAGTCGGCGGTCCAGATGGCGAAACGCTGCCCGGTCCTGATGGGCCCCGATGCTAAGATCACGGTTTACGAGACCTTCCACGTGATGTAGGTGTATGGCCGGTGGGCCATTGCCGGTTAGATAATCATAGCCGGCCTATGATATCGCCTGTGTCTCTGATCACAGGGAGTACCGTGGGCCGGCGAGCCGAACTTGCACGACCAGAGCTTTAGTATTCTTTAGCCACCGTCTACAAACATCCTACGCGGCATTTACCACCCCCGTACGTTCGCTCCATCAGAGGCCCGCACGACGTTGACAAACACCCCCTTCTAAGGTACAATTAGATCGCATTGGGGCGTCGTCTAACGGTAGGACAGCTGACTCTGGATCAGTAAGTTGGGGTTCGAATCCCTGCGCCCCAGCCCCAAGAATAAGCGCGAAATAGGGCCTCCTGGTTAACCAGGGGGGCTTTTTTGAGGCAGTTTGACAAACGCGCTTTCAGCCCGGGCTTGCGCAGTACTATTGTCGGGTAACAATAACCAAATGTGGTTATTGGCCGGTAACCCTAACTCCGCTCGACTGTGGTAAAATCAATCCAGCTTTTATTATTTCAGCCAGTACGTTCTCATATCGGAACTATGGATTGCTTATTGCGTGCCGGCAAGGCCTGGATTGAAGAACCCGCTACCATTCCTCCCCTACCAGCTACGCAATTCGCAATTCAGAAAGGATAAGCTAACTATGAGTAAGACCTGGCCCGACAGCAGGGTCTTCTGGAGCAACAAGCGTGTCGTGGTAACCGGTGGCGCAGGTTTCCTCGGTTCCTTCCTGGTCGATAGGCTGCGAGAGCGAGGGGTTGAGCATATCGTCGTACCCCGTTCGAGAGACTATGACTTGCGCGATGTCAACGCGGTGAAAACCCTCCTTGCCGCGACCCGGCCTCACATGGTCATCCATCTGGCTGCCCGCGTCGGCGGCATCGGAGCCAATCGGGAGCACCCGGCCGAGTTCTACTATGACAATCTCATGATGGGCGCGCTCCTGATTCACGAATCGTGGAAGAGTGGGGTCGAGAAGTTCGTGGCCCTCGGCACCGTTTGCGCCTATCCCAAGTACACCCCGGTGCCGTTCAATGAAGTGGACCTGTGGAACGGCTATCCGGAGGAAACCAACGCGCCATATGGCCTGGCCAAGAAGGTGCAACTAGTCCAATTGCAGTCCTACCGAGAGCAATACGGCTTCAACGGCGTATATCTGCTCCCCGTGAACCTGTACGGCCCCGGCGACAATTTCGACCCGAACTCCTCGCACGTCATCCCTGCCCTCATCAAGAAGTGCGTGGACGCCGTCAGGAGCGGGGCGCCATACATCGATGTGTGGGGCACAGGCAAAGCCTCGCGTGAGTTCCTCTACGTTGCCGATGCCGCCGAAGCTATCGCCCTGGCCGCCGAGCGCTATAACGGACCCGAGCCGGTCAATATAGGCGCGCACCGTGAGATCACGATCCGCGAACTCGTGGCCCTCATCGCGGAGGCTACCGGCTTCAAGGGAGAGATACGCTGGGACCACACCAAACCGGATGGTCAGCCTCGCCGCGCCCTCGACACCACCCGCGCCCGCGACCTCTTCGGCTTCACGGCCCACACCGACTTCAACGAGGGCCTGCGCCAGACCGTGCGCCGGTATGTGGATGGTCTTCCCCGCGAGGAAGGCCAACTCGCGGGCTCACTGCGGAACCCCTAGGGTGGACTCTGCAGTATTACAAACCCCGGTAGAGCAAGCTGCTCCTCAGGGCTTAGCATCTGCCGTGGTAACAGGTGCCGTGGAAGTCAGGGCCAGCTTGTTCGCTGCCCTTGTCCTCCTGGCTTGGCCCCTTACATCGCTTTTGACCTATGGCACCCTGTACGATCGCCTCGTAGACAATGCCTGGCTGGTCGGGCCGATCTATCTGCTGTTGTTGGCTATCTGGGCTGGTGCGACGGTCTGGCTATTGAGAGCGCCGGATAGTGCTATTGCCCGGCTGAAACTCGCGCAGTTGCCGCCACGGCTTCGCTGGCCGGTCGCGCTCGTTCTGGTAGCAGTAACAGCGCTATTTATGGTGCTGTCAGCCCAGAGTCTGCTGCTGAGCATCTATCTTTCGCTGGTGGTCAGCCTGCTATGCGCCGTCCTGGCTGTGGCACTTCTGATATCATCAGGCGACAGCCGGCCCGACAAGCTATTGTGGCTCCTGTGCACGGTCCTGGTTGTGTACGGAGCAGGCGTGGCACAACGTGCTGTTGACGTGAACGAGTACATGGGGAACATCGTAGAAACCAGTGGCGACCAGCATGAATACGAACGTTTGGCGGTCAACCTGGCGTATGGCCATGGGTTCAGTCAGGCCATAGTCGAGCCGTTGGCTACGTACCACCTGGAGACAGCATGGCCCGTTGGCCGCGAACTAGTCGAGCGCTACGGCAACGGCGCACGCGATCCCGTTGCGCAACCTGTATTTTACCGGGCGCCCGGGTGGCCTATGCTGCTGGCCCTCGTCTATCGCATCGTCGGGGTCGAGCCGCTTGCCGGACGGTTGTTGGCGGCGGCTCTCGCCTGGGGGACGGCAGTGCTGTTACTGCTCAGCGGCCGGGCGCTGGCGGGCTGGGTAGGCACCCTGGCGGGTGGTCTCGCCGGTGTCCTGTTCATGCACCAGCACGTACTGGAGCCTAATTTCATGTCAGAGGACTTCATGACGGAACCCGCTGCAAGCTTCTGGGCAACGCTGGTTGCTTTTCTGATGGTGCTGTACTCCAGGCGGCCCCGCCGAGCGCTGCTGCTGGCACTGGGAGCAGCGCTGCTGGCGCTCGTCTTCACACGGTCTAATTTTGCTCTTGTCGCACCACCGCTCTTCGCGTACGTGTACTTCCGGGGCAAGCGGGCCGGGCAGGTAGATTGGCACGGTATCTGGTCCGCGGCGGCCATCATTGCGCTGCCTTTCATTGCCTGGGCGGCGTATGCCAGCATAGCCAGCGGCCAGTTCGTGCCCTTCACGACACAGAATGCCCTGGCCTTCCCGCAGTACAATAACGAGCAGGTATTGGAAGGTCTCGGCCCGGAGCATCTAGGGCAGGGAACCTGGCAGCCCGGGTCCACATTCCGCGATGGGGAGTGGGTGTTTGACTGGCGCTACGAGCCCAAGGCCGGTCAAAACGGGTGGGTGATGGGCCTGTCATTCTGGCGCGACAACTTCTCGCAACTGCCGCGTCTCTTCTACCTCAAACTGCGCGCCGGGTTGTGGATGCCGCTGCTGGAAATAGGCCGCCTGTACGTGGTCGCTATCGCGTTTACTCTGCTCGGCCTCGGCTTCCGGAGGAGCAAACCAGGCTCAAGAAGGCTATCCGCCGGTGCGGCCCGTGGGATCCTGGCTTTGCAGGTAACCTTGTGCGCGGGGGCGGTGCTCACCTGGGGTCCATCCCTCTTCTGGCTGACGCTGGTCCTCTATGTAGCGCTGGCGCTTATCGCGCTGCTGCGACCCGTCGGTGATGTCCTGCGGCCGTCCTTCGAGCCGCCAACCTGGTATCTGGCCTTTATCGGGGTACACGTCTTCGTCACGCTGGTTTACGGTGGCTTAGAGCGTTTTCACCAGCCGCTCGACCCATTTATGGCGCTGCTGGCGATTTTCGGACTTCTCTTCCTCGTCTCACTATCCTATCGTCTCTTCGCAAACCGTACAGAGCCCACACTGCAAATATTTACTGCCGGAATATGAGCGCGGAAAGGGGAACCATGAAAGGACAAATCGAGGCCCATTTTGACAACAACGCGCCCAACCGGATGCGCTACTTCCACCGTAATCATATTTACCACGAGCACATTCTGCAGGTTTGCCGTGCTTTCTTGAAGCCCGGTATGCGAGTATTGGATCTGGGGTGCAGCACGGGCGACCTGCTGGCGTCCTTGCTGCCCGAGGGCGGCGTCGGCGTGGATATCAGCCGGCGCTCGGTTGAAATCGCCCGGAGCCACCACCCGAAGCACACGTTCATCGTGGCCGATGCGGAATCTCTCCCCACGACCCCACCGTTCGACTCCCCCTTCGATATGATAATCATGTCCGACATTGTCGCCTACCTGGACGACGTGCAGACAGTGCTTTCCGCCCTCCGCCGGCTGACGCACCCTGATACCTACATAGTGATTTCATTGTGGAACTGGATATGGCGTCCCCTGCTGCAGGTTGGGGAGATGCTCCACCTGAAAGCTCCCGATCTGCGTGCCAGGCAGAACTGGCTCTCAACAAAGGCGCTGACCAACCTGCTTGATCTAACCGATTACGCTGTAGTGGAGGTAACGCCGGGCCTGCTAATGCCCTTTGACGTGCCCATCGCCACTCCTGCCGTGAATGCGCTCACAAGCACACCTCTACTCGATCCACTGGCGCTGCTTCATACCATTGTTGCGCGCCCGCTGCCTGTCGCGAATATACCCCGGCACCCCACAGTTACGGTTGTGATCCCCACGCGCAACGAGGCCGGCAACGTGGAAGCGTTGGTCGACCGCGTGCCTGAAATGGGAGCGCATACGGAGCTGCTGTTCATTGATGGGAACTCGACAGATGGCACGGTAGAGAGGATCCACGAGATGATCTCGGCCCACCCCGAGCGGGACATCCGCTTCATGCCCCAGGTAGCGCCCGCCGAAGATGACTCGCCGCCCGACCTGATGCTGAAGCTGGGGAAGGGTGATGCGGTCCGGAAGGCGTTCGCGGCGGCCAACGGCGAAGTGTTGATGATCCTGGACAGCGACATCAGCGTGCTGCCCGAGGAATTGCCCAAGTTCTATTGTGCGCTCGCCACGGGCAAAGCCCGGTTCATCAACGGCACGCGTTTCAACTACCCCCAGCAGGATAGGGCCATGCGCCCGTTGAACATGCTGGGTAATGTGGGCTTCAGCATGCTCTTTAGCTGGCTGTTGGGCCAGAGGATCACCGACACGCTATGCGGAACGAAAGTGATGTACAAGCGCGATTACGAACAAATAGCCGCCAATCGAAGTCGCTTCGGTGATTTTGACCCGTTCGGCGATTTTGACTTGCTCTTCGGAGCCGCCTGGCTGGGCCTGCCGGTAATCGAGGTGCCCGTTCATTACCAGGCGCGCACCTATGGAGAGAGCAAAGTTCGCGTCTCGCTGCACGGCCCCCTCCTGGCGCGGATGAGCCTGGTAGCCTTGTGGCACTTCAAGATCCGACCGCTCATAGAAGGTCGGAAACCTCGTGCCAAATCGCCCGCTCGGGCCGCGGCCAAAGTTGCGCCGCGCCTCTCCAGAAGGGTGATGGTGGCCGTGCTGCTGTTCGCGGTGTGGCTGCTGGTTGCGCGCGGCAGGAAGTCATGACGAGTGACCACGATTACATCAAGCAGCATCGCGCCGTCTGGCGACGGAAGCCGATCTTGCGCCGCATATATCGCGAGCAGTACTACTCGCGGCTCTTGGCCCAATGCCCCCCGGACGGCAGCACACTGGAAATCGGCAGCGGGCCTGGCTTCCTGGCCGGCATCGCGCCACAGGTCTGGCGCACCGACGTTCTGCCGTCTCCTTACATCCACTGCGTGGCCGACGTCCACCGGCTCCCCTTCGCGCCAGACCAATTCGATACAGTGATCGGACTCGACGTGCTGCATCACTTCAATCGTCCGATTAACGCCCTGCGCGAAGTGGCGCGCGTATTGAAACCTGGAGGGCGTCTGGCTCTGGTCGAACCCTGGATCACAACCTTCTCACGCTTTGTTTATACCTATCTGCACCAGGAGGGGTGCGATCTGACGCTCACCCCCTGGTGCGATACTAACCAGTTCACGGACGACAAGCTGGCATTCGACGGCAATGCGGCCATCCCGTATTTGTTGCTAACCCGTGGCGCTGGTCACCTATCGCAAGCGCTGCCCGAGCTACGACTTGTCCGCCTGGAGCAGTTCAGCCTCGTGACCTACCTCTTGAGCCTCGGCTTCAAACCGGCAAACCTGCTGCCGCCCCCGCTCTATCCCATCCTCTATCGCGCCGAAGAGGCGACCCGGCCGGCCTGGTCGCGCTGGGCGGCCCTCAGAGCCCTGATCGTGTGGGAAAAATCCGCAGATCTCGCGCCTCAGCTACGACCCCTGGTCCAGTCCTAAGAACGCCAAACAAACCCAGTCCGTGTAGGGGCGAACCTTGTGTTCGCCCTGGTCGAAATCGCGCCCCCGGAGGGCGAACACAGTGTGCAACTCTTCCATTACCGCAGCACTCGGGCGCCACCGCCACCGATTCCCCGTTCAGCTTAGCGATGCTGGCGGCTACTTCATCAGAAGCCTCAAGACCCTCCCGTTGGGCGGCGAGCCAAAGGCACCATGTTCCTGGGCTATTTAGGCACCTTCAACATGGCAGCAGGAGTGAACAACTCAGCAACCTCTCCCCAATATCCGTCCCAGGACTCTTGCAACCCCGTTCCCCGCCTCATATGATATATGCATGGCTCCGGACTGCCGGGGCCGCGGGAACACACGCAATACCAACCATTTAGAAAGAACCAACGCATCATGCACATCACCACAACACACCGCGCTCGCCCGCCTTGCTGATAGACAGCTAGACGCGCACATGCAGCGCGTGCCCCGCCTTCCTCTCATTCTGACTGCTTTCGACACCCAAGCAATCACCAGAATGAGAGGAAACAGATGGAATCCATTCGGGGCAAGCAGGCGGTGCGCGTCGATACCGCTACCCTCGCCCAACAAATCTCCCAATATCCGTACGTCCTGATCGACCTCGGCACGGGCGACGGGCGCTTCGTGCGCCACGTTGCCACGACTCGCCCGGACACGTTCGCAATCGGCATCGACCTCTGCCCTGACAAACTGCGCGAGGCCAGCCGCCGTGCCCCCGCCAACGCACTATACCTTCTCGTCAGCGCATATGGGCTCCCGCCGGACCTGCGCGGCCAGGCCACGCACCTGACTATCAACTTCCCGTGGGGAGAGTTGCTGACCGGCCTGCTGGCCCAGGACTCCTGCCTGCCGGTCGCCATAGCCGCCCTCAGCAGACCCCTCGCCAGGCTCGAAATCCGGCTAAACGTCGGCGCCCTGACCACCGCGGGCTGGACCCTGCACGACGCTGGTGTGGCAGTCCGGTGCAATCTAGCGATGGCTGGCTTCAAGGTCTCCGGGCCGAGGCTGCTGGACGCCAGCGAGTTACGCACGTATCCGACTACATGGGCTCATCGCCTGGCGTTTGGCCGCGATCCTCGTGCCCTCTACTTGCAGGGCGAGATGTTCGGCTCTCGGGAGCGCGATCAACCCGTTCGAGAATAGTCGGCGAAGCCAAAGGAATCACCTTGACACGATTGCTAGCTTGTGCTATAAGTAAGGGCCGTACCGGAGCAAATCGTATCGCAACAGAACTCTAAAAGGTTTGGTCAAGCAACGTCAGTTTCGGCTGGTTACGTTTGGTTAATTTGGTCAGGTTTAGTCCGGTATGGTAACAGGTGTTGGTGTCGCTTGCGATGCCAACACCTTTTCTAATACTCAAATCATCCTTACGGAGCATACCAATGAAAACCCTCAAGTGGTGGCAGCAGGCTGTCTTCTACCAGATCTACCCACGCAGCTTCGCCGACGGCAACGGCGATGGCATAGGCGACTTCCACGGTATGACCGCCAAACTCGACTACCTGCGCGACCTCGGGGTTGACGCGCTCTGGCTCTCGCCCCACTACCCGTCTCCCTACCTCGACTGCGGCTACGACATTTCCGACTACACAGGCGTCGCGCCCGAGTACGGCTCGCTCGAGGACTTCAACACCTTAATCCGGGAAGCCCACGCCCGCGATATCCGCGTGGTCCTGGACCTCGTGCTAAACCACACCTCCGACCAACACCCCTGGTTCTTCGAGTCGCTGTCGAGCCGCGACAACCCGAAGCGCGACTGGTACATCTGGCGCGATGGCAAAGACGGCGGCCCGCCCAACAACTGGGCCTCAGCCTTCGGTGGCGCCGCCTGGGAGCTCGATCCGAACACAGGCCAGTACTATTACCACTTCTTCCTCAAGGAGCAGCCCGACCTGAACTGGCGCAACCCCGAGGTCAAGCGCGCCATGTGGGACGCAGTACGCTTCTGGCTCGACCTGGGCGTCGACGGTTTCCGGCTTGACGCTATTGGCACCATCTTCGAGCACCCCGGCCTGCCCAACCACACGTCGCCTATGTCGCCGTCCGATCTCTTCCGCGCCGGCCACGAGGCCCGCACCGACGACGACCGCAAGCGCATATTCGAGGCTTACCAGGACCTCTACGGCCAGCAGATGCAGCAGCCGGGCATCCACGAGCTGATGAAGGAGTTGCGAGCTGTTGTGGACGAATATCCCGGCGACCGGGTGCTTGTGGGCGAGGACGACGACGTGGCCTATCACGGCGCCGGGGACGACGAATTGCATATGGTGTTCAACTTCCCCCTCATGCGCGCGGGACGCCTGACCCCCGAGCATATTCGCGACAACCAGGCGATGCGACTGTCCGCCCTCCCTCCAGATGCGTGGCCCTGCAATACACTCGGCAACCACGACACCCCGCGCATCTGGAGTCGCTATGGCGATGGGGTCCACGACGTGGAACTGGCTCGCCTCCATCTGGCGCTGGTGCTGACGCTCAAGGGCACGCCCTTCCTCTATAACGGCGAAGAGATCGGCATGACCAACCTTGAGCTGACCCGCCTCGACCAGTTTCGTGACACCCTGATGCTCGGCCATTACCGGAGGTTGATCGATGAACTCGGCCTGTCGCCCCTGGAGGCGCTGAAGGCCGTGGCCGCGAGCACCCGCGACCGCTGCCGCAGCCCGATGCAGTGGAGCAACGCCCCCAACGCCGGCTTCAGCCCTTCCGGAGTGCAAACCTGGCTGCCGGTCAACCCGAACTATGCCGCGGGAGTGAACGTCGCGGACCAGGAGGGCGATCCCAACTCGCTGCTCAACTTCTACCGCCGTATGCTGCGCCTGCGCCGGTCCACTCCCGCCCTGATCGCCGGCGACTACCGGGTGCTCCACTCGCGAAGCGCGGCGTACCTGGCCTTCATTCGCTCCGGCGATAGCACCCCGCAGACCTGCCTGGTGGTGCTCAACTTCTCGGAAGCGGAGCAGAAGATCACATTCGACCTCGGAGGCAAGCAAGCGCGCCTGCTCTTCTCCACAGGTGCTCGCCCCGAGCAAACCGTTTCCCTCGCCCCGCTCGCCCTCGCGCCGTTCGAGGTCTTCATAACGGAGGTGGAGTGAGGCTTCCGGAGCGGCGAAGTCGTAATCTATCACGAGGTCGCTTCGCTCTCCCTCAGGTCGCATGATCATTTACATTCCGCGTGACGCGCATGGATCCTGCCGGATGATATAATGCCTGCATAATTCTCTTGCCCCTTCACGGTTCTCTTTCAACAGGAGGCCGCATATGCCTGATCTGCCTACAGGTACGGTCACGTTTCTTTTCACCGATATAGAGGGGAGCACCAGGCTGTGGGAAGAGCAGCGCGAGAATATGAGCGCTGCCCTCTCCCGGCACGATGAACTCCTGCGCAAAGTCATAGAAGATGATGGTGGCTACGTCTTCAAGACGGTAGGAGATGCTTTCTGCGCGGTCTTTCCAACGCCGCTGTCCGCACTTGAAGCAGCCCAGCAGATACAGCGCACGTTGCACGAGCAGTCGGGCGGTGTTAGCGTGCGCATGGCCTT
>JBJMMB010000466.1:0-5985 GCA_045805005.1 Chloroflexia bacterium | reverse complement strand
GGTGGCTTTGGCGTCGCCGAAGAGCATGCTGGTTTTGGGCTCATAGTAGAGATCGTTGTCGATGCCGGCGAAGCCACTTTTCATGCTGCGCTTCATTACGATGACGTTGCCGGCTTTGTCTACGTCGAGGATGGGCATACCATAGATGGGGCTTTTGGGGTCGGTGCGGGCGGCGGGGTTGGTGACGTCGTTGGCGCCGATGACCAGGGCCACGTCGGTGCGGCTGAACTCGGGGTTGATGTCGTCCATCTCATAGAGCTGGTTGTAGGGGACGTTGGCCTCAGCCAGGAGGACGTTCATGTGGCCAGGCATGCGGCCTGCTACAGGGTGGATGGCGTATTTTACCTCCACGCCGCGCTGCTCCAGCATGTTGGCCAGCTCCTGGACAGTGTGCTGGGCCTGGGCCACAGCCATGCCGTAGCCGGGCACTATGATCACCTCGTTGGCGTAGGCCATGAGCGTGGCCGCATCCTCGGGCGATATCTCGCGCACGGGACGCGAGTCCGCGGCTGCGGCCCCGCCCGGCACGTCGGCGCTGCCGCCCGTGCCGAAGGCGCCGAAGAGGACGTTGGTCACGGAGCGGTTCATGGCCTTGCCCATGAGGAGGGTGAGAAGCGTACCGGAAGCTCCAACCAGCGCGCCACTGATGATGAGCACGTTGCTGTGGAGCACGAAGCCTGTGAAGGCCGCCGCGAGGCCGGTGAACGAGTTGAGCAGAGAGATCACCACGGGCATATCGGCGCCTCCGATAGGGAGGACGATAGCGATGCCCAGCGCCACGGCCAGCACGATAATCGCCAGCAGCACCAGTGAGAGGGTGGAGGTGTTGGGGCTTACCACCAGGAAGGCGCCAAGGAGCACTATCAGAATAGCGATTATGGCGTTGACGATCTGCTGGCCGGGATAGGTGACGGGGCTGCCGGACACGAAGCCTTGCAGCTTGCCCAAGGCTATAACGCTGCCGGACATACTTATGGACCCGATCACCGCTCCCAGAACGGTGGCGATCGAGGTGTCAATGGGAATTGAACCGCCTGCGTTGACGAGGTTCAGGAACTCGGCGCTGGAACTCAAGGCGGCGGCGCCTCCGCCCATGCCGTTGAAGAGGGCCACCATCTGGGGCATGGCGGTCATCTGAACGGTGCGGGCAAGGTAGAAACCTATGCCGCCGCCGATCAGCGCGCCCACACCTATGAAGAGGTAGCCTATGCCCTTGATGTTGGGGTTGAGCAGGGTAGTCAGGACCGCTAGGGCCATGCCCGCGGCCGCGATCTGGTTGCCGGAGCGGGCAGTGGCGGGCGAGCTGAGCCGCCTCAGTCCGATGATGAAGGTGATGGCGGTGACGAGATAGGCGAGCTCTCTCAGAATAGAGATCGTATCCATATTATTTGCTATTCTCCCCTGGCCGCGGCTTCTTGCGGAACATTTGAAGCATGCGGTCGGTTACCACGAAACCTCCCATGACGTTGCCCGCGGCCAGGATCACGGCCACGAATCCGATGATGGTGCTGAGGGTAACTTCGCCCGTACCGGCCACCAGCATTGCGCCCACGATCACGATACCGTGGATGGCGTTGGTGCCTGACATAAGTGGGGTGTGCAAGGTGGTGGGCACCTTGGAGATTACCTCGATACCCAGGAACACGGCCAGTATGAAGACGGTCAGGCTGACCAATAGAACAGGTAATTGCTCGTTCATCAGGCTCGCACTCCTTCCTTGGCCGGCGCCGCATCGACCACGGCCTTCGCGGCGGGATTGACGATGTTGCCGCCGTGGGTTATGCACGTGCCGGCAACTATCTCGTCATCGAAGTTGAGGGTCAATTGGCCATCTTTTACCAGCAGGCCGAGGAGATTGAAGACGTTTTTGGAGTACATCTGGCTGGCGTGGATGGGCATGGTGCTGGGGAGGTTGAGGGGGCCCAGGATGCGCACGTTATAGCGGATCACCTCGGCTCCAGCCTCGGTCAGTTTGCAGTTGCCTCCATTCTCGGCGGCGAGGTCCACGATCACCGAACCGGGCTGCATATCGACGACCATCTCCTCGGTGATTAGCTCGGGGGCGGGCCTGCCCGGGATGAGAGCTGTGGTGATGAACACGTCGGACTGCTTCGCGTGCTTGTGCAGCAGCTCGACCTCGCGGCGATGCGTCTCCTCGGAGAGCTCTTTGGCGTAGCCGCCCGAAGTCTCAGTGTTTTCGGTGATCTCCATCTCGACGAATTTGGCGCCCAGGCTCTGCACCTGTTCCTTGACGGCGGGGCGAACGTCGAACGCCTCGACCACGGCCCCGAGGCGGCGGGCTGTGGCGATGGCCTGAAGGCCGGCCACGCCGGCGCCGAGGACGAACACCTTGGCCGGCGGCACGGTGCCCGCGGCGGTCATAAACATCGGGAAGAACTTGCCGCTGGCGACGGCGGCAAGCAGCACAGCCTTGTAGCCCGCGACGGTGCTCATCGATGAGAGGGCGTCCATGCTCTGGGCCCTGGTGATGCGGGGGATGGACTCCATGGCGAAGCTGGTGACCCCCGCCTGGGCAAGCATGCTCACCAGCTCGGGACTGGTGAGGGGTTGCAGGAACGAAACGAGGGTGGTCCCAGGCCGCATGAGAGCCACCTCGTGCTTGCCCAGGGCCTCGTTCATCTGCGGCTTCTGCACCTTGAGCACCATGTCGCTCTGGGCGTAGAGGGTGGCCGCGTCGGGCACGATGGTGGCCCCGGCGGCGGCATACGCCTCGTCGGTGAACGACGCCTGGAGGCCTGCTCCTGATTGCACCAGCACATCGTTGCCCGCCTTTACAAGCCTGCCGGCCGAATCGGGGATGGACGCCACCCGGTTTTCGCTGTCGGCGATTTCTTTTGGTATGCCTATTTTCATTGACCTACTCCAGTTCTGATGCGTATTACGTATTACGTATTGCGTGCTTCCCACGCCTGGGTAATAGAACGCACTGCCGTTCCCACTCTACGCAATAAGCAATACCTAATACGCAGTTTTCCCCAGCGAAAGGGAGGGTTGGCCTGTGCCACTCCTCCCTAACCTCTACATTGTATCAGATTTGACGCGGTTGTTACAGTAAATGCGCGATTCATGCACCTGTGCCGCTCGTATGCGGGACAACCTCTGCCCTCTACCTCTTGTGCTCTTTGCCTACCTGCTTCTGCTCATCTTAACCGAAACTTAATCTTATTGCCATTCTCCTCAATGCTACTTTAATGTCATTGTGATACGCTGGTAAGTGAGCACGAATCGTGCTAAGTCGGAGATGTTAATGCGAGCGAGCCGGCAAAAAGACCACAGCACGAACCAAGAGAGGCAAGAAGACGATCATTAATCGCATACATCAGAAGCGCGCTTCCTCAATGGCCGTTATTTCGCCGACGCCCCCGGCTATGCGGGCACGAAAACTCACGGCCCTCACAGCGGCTGCCCTACTGCTCCTGTTCATGCTGCTCACGGCGTGCGATCCCGCAGCCCTGACAGTGAAGCCCGCGGTTCCAGCCGCGCAAACGGCTGCGCCCACCGCCGCAGCTTCAGGCCCAGCGGTCGGGGAAACGCCGGGAAGCTCCGCCATGGCACCGGCCCCGGCCGATACCCCACATCCCTCCGACACGCCGGCCCCTGCAGACACCTCCGCACCCGATCAAAGTCCGACGCCTGCTCCAACTGCTCCAACTGCTCCAACCGCTCCTACCGCGACTGTTGCGGCTGCCGCGCCCTCGACCCCACCGGCCGCGACTGCGCCGTCGAAGTCTGCGGTGGATGCAATCAAGAGTGTGATCCAGCGAGGCAACGAGGAAGAGGTGCAAGCCTTCGCCTCTCACGACCCGTCGGTCATGGCCGATACATCGACTCCGGCTTACTACCAGCAGATGGTCCAGAGCTACAACGACATGTCAAGGTCGGGGATAGCGGCGGTCAAGCTCGTCAAGCTAAGCTGGGGGGCGATCACTCTGAAGGATGCGAACACGGCGGAGGCGAATACCACTGAAACCTGGCTCACCACCTTCTCCGACGGCAGCACCATGCAAGAGACCGACCCCAACGTGTACACCCTGGTCCTGCAGGGTAACGCCTGGAAGGTGCAGGATGACCAGCACCCCAACTCGCGTATTCTCCAGCCTGAGCCGGGCACGCCAGGCGCGGCTCCTACCTCAGTGGCCCCCAGTTTGGCCTCTCCCACCCCAGTCGCGCCGGCTGTCCCTCCTGGAACCAGTGTAGAGCAATCGAGCAACTGGGCCGGATATACCGCCACAGGCGGCACGTTCACTGCCGTTTCCGCGACCTGGAAGGTTCCCAATGTGAATGTGGGAAGCGGTAACACGGTGGCTGCCGACGCGACCTGGGTGGGTATCGGAGGAGCCAACACGACAGATTTGATCCAGGCGGGAACGCAGTCCACCATCCAGGGAGGCCAGGTAGAGTACACGGCCTGGTGGGAGACGCTGCCGCAAGCTTCCCAGCCCGTGCCGCTCGATATAGCCGCGGGGGACAGTGTGAGCGTGTCGATCACCCGGCAGGCCAATGGCACCTGGCAGATCGACATTCGGGACACGACCTCTGGGCAATCGTTCCAGAAGAGCTTAGCGTATCGCTCCTCGCTCTCCTCGGCGGAGTGGATCGAGGAGTCACCGACGGCCGGGCGCAGCACGCTGCTGCCTCTAGATGACTTCGGAGCGGTGACTTTCACCGGTGCCAAGACACTCGAGAGCGGCAAGGAGCACACAATCGCGCAGGCGGGCGGTCAGCCGATTAGCATGTACAGCTCGCGATCGCAGGGTCGACGCGGTCGATTCGGAGTGCCGGGCGGGCAGGCACGACAGCCGCTGGCCCAACCATCGGCACTCGGCGCTGACGGGTCAAGTTTTTCGGTCACCCGCACCAACGTGCCCGCACGCTCAACTGTGCCTTAACAAGGACTGAGGACTGAGTATCCTTAGCTCACTCAGTCCTCGTTAGGAGATCATAGGGTGTCTCAAAGGCGGAGAGCGTAGGGACGACCACGCAGGGTCGCCCCTACGATTGGGCTTTGCTGTTTGACTTTGAGACAGCCCTACATGAGGTCCTGGACGTCGTTGCGCTCTCCGATTAGCTCGTTGGTAGTTATCTCCAGCTTTTGTTCGGCGTAGGCGGATAGATCGAGACCTTCAACGGTCTTGTAATTGCCCTTGCCATCGGAGCGGACGGGGAAGGAGAATACCAGACCGTCGGGGACGCCATATGGATTGCCATCGGAGAGGATCGCGGCGCTGAACCAGTCGTCACCATTGGTCTTGTTGACGGCGCTGCGCACGTGGTCGAGGATGGCGTTGGCGGCGGAGGCGGCGCTGGACTTGCCGCGGGCGGCGAGGATAGCGGCCCCGCGCTTCTGGATGGTTTCCACGAACTGGTTCTCCAGCCAGTTCCGGTCGTCTATCACCCCGCCGGCGGGCCGGCCGTCGATGCGGGCATTCTCGAAGTCGGGGTACTGGGTGGCGCTGTGATTGCCCCAGATGGTCATGCGGGTGACGTCGGTTACCAACTTGCCCGACTTGATGGCAAGCTGGTCTTTCGCTCGATTCTCGTCCAGGCGCGTGAGGGCGGCCCATCGGTCTTTGGGAACGTCATGGGCATGGTGCATGGCGATCAGGCAGTTGGTGTTGCAAGGGTTGCCGACTACCAGGATGCGGATATCGGAGGCGGCGGTGCTGTTGATGGCCTTGCCCTGGTCGCGGAAGCTTGCTCCGTTCTCGGCCAGGAGGTCCTTGCGCTCCATGCCCGGCTTGCGGGGGCTCGCGCCGACCAGAAGGGCCCAATTGGCCCCGCGAAAAGCCTCGTTGTCGCTGTCGGTGAGCACGACGTCGCGCAGGAGGGGAAAAGCGCAGTCCTCAAGCTCCATTTTCACGCCTTCGAGCGTGCCCACGAACTCGGGAACCTCTTTGATTATCAGGCTCACAGGCTGGTCGTCCCCAAAGACCTCGCCGTTAGCGATCCTGAAGAGGAGGCTGT
>JBJMMB010000465.1:0-8933 GCA_045805005.1 Chloroflexia bacterium | reverse complement strand
TACAGCCCCGTGACGTTGATACCGAAGGTGCGCCCCCACATTTCGTCGGGGATCCGGCCGGAGGTGTCGGGCGACACGAAGACGCCCGCCGTGACCGCCACCGAGTCGAGGCCGCCGTACGCGAGGGCCACCTGGTCAAG
This sequence comes from Chloroflexia bacterium, assembly GCA_045805005.1. Classification (GTDB taxonomy): domain Bacteria; phylum Chloroflexota; class Chloroflexia; order QHBQ01; family JADMIH01; genus JADMIH01. The sequence continues at coordinate 8,793 of JBJMMB010000465.1, read as the reverse complement.
CATGGCGTGGACGCTTGCCCGGTCGGTGATATTGGCTTGCAGTCCGATGGCCGGGCCGCAGTTGGAGATGCCGCTGCCGGCCACCCCGATGCCCAGCCCGTACTTGCCAGTGATGACCTCGGCCGTAGCCCGCGCGCCCGCTTCGTCCAGGTCGACGCACACCACGTGCGCCCCCTCCCCGGCCAGCCTCAGCGCTACCTCGTGTCCGATACCGCTGGCTGCGCCCACCACCGCTATCACCTGTCGCGCCAGCTCTTTCTCAGGAGGCATCCGCTGCAATTTGGCCTCCTCAAGCAGCCAGTACTCGATGTCGAACGCCTCCTGAGGCGGCAGCGCCGTATACTCGTCTATGGCCTCCGCCCCGCGCATCACCTCCACGGCGCAGTTGTAGAACTCTGCCGTGACCCGCGACTCGCTCTTGTCCTTGCCCCAGGCGATCATGCCCAACCCCGGTATCAGGATCACAGTTGGGTTGGGGTCGCGCATGGCGGGCGAGTTGGCGTGCTTATGCTTCTCGTAATAGTTGGCATAATCGATGCGATATTGCTCCAGCCCCACGCTCAGCTTGCTCTTGAGCGCCTCGATGTCCCCACTTTGCGGATCCCAATCGACGTAGAGCGGCTTGATCTTGGTGCGCAGGAAGTGGTCGGGGCACGAGGTCCCCAGCTCGGCCAGCCGGGGCGCGTCGTGGCTGTTGACGAAGCGTAGGATGGCGAGGTCCTCCTGCACCGTGCCGATGAGCCGCTTCTGCTGGCTCACCTGCCCCCGCAGCCAGGGCAATATCTTCGCGAAAACCTCGTGCCGCCCAGCCTCGTCCAGCGCCGCGTACTTCTGCCCGCCGAAGGTCTTGTCCCCTTTCTCGTGTTCCTCGATGTACCGCCCGGCCCGCTCGATCAGGTCGAGCGTCAACTCGTAGCATTCCTTGCCGTCGTTGCCCCAGTTGATCAGGCCGTGGCTCCCCAGGATCACGCCCTTAGCCTGCGGGTGCTGCCGGACAATCTGCTCCAGCTTCAGCCCCAGGTCGAAGCCGGGGCGCTGCCAGGGGGTCCACACCACCTCGTCGCCGTAAACCTCGCGGGTGATCCGCTCCGAGTTCCTGGCCGCGGCGATGGCGATCACCGCGTTGGGGTGCATGTGGTCGACGTCCCTGTACGGCACGAAAGCGTGCAGCGGGGTATCTATAGACGACGGCCTGGGGTTGAGGTTGAAAGTGCAGTGGCTGTAGAGGCCCACGATGGCGTCCTCGATCTCGCTCTTCGGCCCGCGGTGCGGCGCGTGATGGTAATGGCTTTGTAACTGCACCAACTTGTCCATATAAAGGGAGGAGAAGTTCTCGCGCTTCGAGGTGCGCAGGTCGCCCCCGGAGCCCTTCACCCACAGCACGTCCACGTGCTCGCCCGTCAGCGGGTCGGGCTCTGTCACCTTGGACGAAGTATTCCCGCCCCCCGTGTTGGTGATCCGCCCATCCGACCCCAAAAGGTTCGACCGGTACACCAACTGCCCCACCGGGTCGAGCGTCTCCGCATAACTATCGTCCCAGCCATAATTCACATGCCTGAAGGCTGATGATTTATCCGCTATTGTCGTTGACATTGATGTTCTCCTTAGCGCTTCGACAACACTTCCCTCTCATACTCTCTCACATCATCCAGGAACGCAGCCCCCGGCGGTACGTTCTTTTGCACGCAGAAGTAGTCCCACACAGCCTGCCAGGGGAGGCCTTTCAGCTCTTCCAGCAAGGTCAGGCGCGCCGTGTAATCGCCTGCCACCTCGAGGTTGCGCAATTGCTCCGTTGGTTCGAGCAGCGCCACCAGGGCGGCGCGGAGCACGTTGCGCGCCCCGATCACATACGCCGCGATGCGGTTGATGCTGGCGTCGAAGTAATCGAGGCCAATGTGCACCCGGTCCAGATAGCCGCCCACTACCACCTCGCGCACTATCGCCTGCGTCTCGTCGCCCAGGGTGACCACGTGGTCGCTGTCCCAGCGCACCCCCCGGCTGATGTGCAGTACCACGCCGGGCACGTACATAAGCACAGACGACAGCTTGTCGGTGACCGTCTCGGTTGGGTGGAAGTGACCGCTGTCGAGGGTCAGCAGGGTGCCCCTGGTGATAGCGTATCCCAGGTAGAACTCGTGCGACCCCACGACGTAGCTCTCCGAGCCCAGGCCGAACAACTTGCTCTCCACCGAGTCGAGGTTGTGCTCCCGGTCCACTGGCGCGGCTAATATGGCGTCGAGCGACTCCTGGAGCAGCCTGCGTGGCGCGGCCCGGTCCACCGGGGTGTCCTTGAAGCCGTCGGGTATCCAGATATTGTTCACGCACGGCGAGCCCAACTCCCGCCCGAAGTAGGCCCCGATCTCACGGCAGGCGATACAGTGCCGCACCCAGAATTGGCGCACATCTGGGTCGTAGCTGGCAAGGGTGAACCCCGACTCGGCCATCGGGTGCGAGAAGAGGGTGGGGTTGAAGTCGAGCCCGTGGTTCCTGGCTTTGGCCCACTCCACCCACCCGGCGAAGTGCTCGGGCCGCAGCTCGTCGCGCTCCACCTTCTTGCCGCCCGTTTCGGCGTAGCTGGCGTGCAGGTTCAGCCTGTGGTCGCCGGGAATGAGGCTGAAGGCGCGGTCCAGGTCGCCGCGCAGTTGGTCCGCATTGCGGGCCTTACCGGGGTAGTTGCCGGTGGCCGCGAGCCCTCCACCGAGGGCGGCGTCGGGCGACTCGAAGCCCCCCACGTCATCGCCCTGCCAGCAGTGCAGGCTCAGCGAGACGCGACCCAGCGCCTCTAACGCCCGCTCCGTATCCACCCCCAGCCCCGTATAGCGCTCCCTGGCCAGCGCGTAGGCGTCCTGCAGTTGCCTGGTTGTCGGAGGCGTGCCTATCGTTACCACTTTACGTCCTTTCTCCCATCAGTCCAGATGGAAAACCTCAGTCAACTCCACAAACATTTCGTCGGGCCGCGCTCCACCGGGCGACTCGAAAAATGGGGCCATGAACTCCTGCCAGCGCGTGTTGACCTCTCGCTCCTGCATAGCCGCCTGCGCCGCCTGCAGACTCTCGGGCGTCTCGAAATACCCGAACAGCAGCCCATCGTCGCGCAAGAACAGTGAGTAATTATGCCACCCAGCCTCGCGCAAAGCCTCCAGCATCTCAGGCCACACCCGAGTGTGCTGCAGCTTGTACTCCTCGATCCTGTCCTGCTTCACCTTCAGAATGAATCCAATACGTTTCATAGATTTCTGATTTCTAACCTTGGATTATGGCCGCCAGGCCATAATCCAAGGTTAGAAATGGACCTGATTCCTAGAAGTTAAACTGGTCTATATTGTCCTTGTCGAATACCGTCGGCTTGCCGAGCAACACCGTGCCGTCGGGGGCGATGGTGTAGCTGCCCAGCTTGCCTGCTTTGAAGTTGTCGCCGGCGCTGCCCTTGATCTTGCCGCTGGCGATGGCGTCCAGGGTGTAGATGGCGAGGTAGCCGAGGTCGCCGGGGTTCCACAGCTCGAAGGCGGGCGACGCGCCGCTCTTGACATAGGCGCGCATCTGGTTTGGTGTGCCCAGGCCCGTGACGATTATCTGGCCGATCTTGTTCGCGTCGGTCACCGCCTTCGCCGAGGCCGCGATGCCCACCGTGGTTGGTGAGATGATGCCCTTCAGGTCGGGGTAGGTGGTCATGAGGCCCTGCGCCTCGGTGTAGCTCTTGGTATCCTCGTCGTTCCCGTAGACCGTGGCGACGAGCTGGATGTCCTTGTACTCGGGCTTGGTCAGTTCATCCTTCATCCACTTGATCCACTCGTTCTGGTTCGGAGCGGTGGAGGTGGCGCTCAGGATGGCTATCTTGCCCTTGCCGCCGATCAGCTTCGAGATCAGTTGAACCTGGCTGCGGCCGATGTCCTCGGAGTTAGCCTGGTTCACGTGAACGTTGCGGCCCCCCTCGGCGATGGCCGAGTCCCAGCTAACCACCGGTATATTCTGGCTCATGGCGGTCTTGCCCACAGACACCAGGGCGTCCGAATCGTCCGCCGATACCGCCAGCCCGTTCACGTGCTGGGCGATCAACGAGTTTATAAGCTGGATCTGCTGTGTCGCGTCCGCGGTGGCCGGCCCCTGGTAGGTGACCGTCACCCCCAGCTCCTTGGCGGCGTCCTGCGCCCCTTTGTTGGCGGTGTCGAAGTAGGGATTGCCCAGGTTCTTGGGCACCAGCACGTAGGTCCTGCCGGTCGGGGCAGCGGGGGTGATGCCGCCCGACGTGCCCTCGGTCGGGGTCGTGCCTGCTGCCATGGCCTCTGTTGGGGTCGACTCGGTCGCTGCTGTAGTATCCGTAGGTGCCGCAGCGGCGGCTGTATCGGTCGGCTGGGCTGCGGCGGCGGGGGTGTCGGTGGCTGCCGGCGGGATGGCCGTGGCGGTCGGAGTGGCGTCGCCTCCGCAGGCGGCCAGCATCGGGATCATCAGGAACATCAACACCAGTGCCATACTTGTCTTACGCATCGAAAGTTTCCTCCTATGGTTTCGTTCAGGTTGTTCGCGGGGCGCTGCTTTATTCGTGCGCTCCTGCGGTTCAATCAGATAGATGAAAAGTTGTTGCCGATAGGCTTCCTCCTTGTTCAGCCGCGGATTAGTGGTCAGTGGTCGGTGATCATAGGCCGGTACTGACCACTGGCCACCGACCACTGACCACTAGTCGCTATCTATTCAGAATCAACCCACGCGACCAGAAGAAAAATATCCCAAACACCAGCACCACGGCCACCGCTCCGGCGGTCCGGAGCGCCCCCTCCCTGCGCCGCAGCACGTCGGGGAGAGCGAACGAAATGCGGCTCCCCAGGCCGGGCAGCAGGATGGAGAGGATCAGCAGCAGGCCGATGATGATGTCCTGCACCTGGCCCTGGATGTTTATCAGCCCCATGCCGAAGCGCAGGATGCCCACGAGCACCAGGGCCAGCACCGCGCCGACCATCGTGCCGCTCCCGCCGAATATGCTCACCCCGCCTAGCACCGTTATAGTAATCACGGTCAGTTCGAGGCCCGTGCCGATGTCGGGGCGGGTGCTGCCGAAGCGTGCGGCCAGCACGAACCCGGCCAGCGCCGCCATGATGGCGGAGAGCACGAAAATGATCGTCTTGATGCGCGTCACCGGCACGCCCGAGTAGCGGGCCGCCGCCTCGTTATTGCCTATGGCGTATAGGTAGCGTCCAAATGTTGTTTTGTGGAGCACCAGTCCAAAGGCCACCGCCAGCACGGCGAAAAGCACGAGCGCGAAGGGCACCTGGGTGCTGCCGATGGTCCCTTGCCCCAGGTAGGTGAATTCATTGGGGTAGCCCCGAGCCGCCTGGTCCCCCAGCAGCACGTAGGCCAGGCCCCGGTAGAACGACAGGGTGCCGATGGTCACGGCCAGCGCTGGGAGCCTCAGCTTCGCTATGAGCACCCCGTTCACCAGCCCGGCCAGCACGCTGACCACCAGAGCCACGGCCACCGCCAGCCAGATGTTCCATCCCCCCATATACAGCCAGCCCATCAGCGAAGCCGACAAGCCCAGAATCGAGGCTATCGACAGGTCGATGTTGCCTGTGATGATGATGAACACCATCGGCAGCACCATAATACCGATCTCCAGGAAATCGGAGGTGGTCCTGAGCAGATTATTCAGGTCCAGGAAGAAAGGCGACAGCCTGCTGTTGACGATCGCCACCACGACGATAAGCACCACCAGCAGCGCTTCCCACCGGACCAACCCACGCAGAGGACTTTTCATCTATAACCCTCTATCCCATCGTCCATCGTCCGCCGCAGGCCCCGTCACCCTTCCCTCCGTGGCATAATCCTCTGCAACCTCCGCAAGATCGCGGAGTCGGCTATGACCGCCAGCAAGATGAGCAGACCCTGCACGGCCAACTGCCAGAAGGGAGAGATGTGCACCAACGTCAGCGCGTTGTTGATGATGCCGAGCAGGAATGCCCCCAGCGCTACCCCGAGCACGCTGCCGCTTCCGCCGAATATGTTGACCCCGCCCACGACAGGCGCGGCCACAGTTTGCAACTCGAAGCCCAGGGCCGTGTTCGTCTGGGCCGCCTCGAACCGCGAGGCCCACAGCACCCCCGCCAGGCCGCACAGCAGCCCCGAGATCACGAACACCAGGAAGATCGTGCGCTGTATCGGGATGCCCGCGAAGCGAGCTGCATCGGGGTTACTGCCCACGGTATAGATGTGGCGTCCGGTGCGCGTGAAGGCGAGGAAGAAGTAGACGATCACCGCCACCACTATCGCGAAAAGTATCAGGTTCGGTATGCCCAGCGGCGTGCCCTTAGCCAGTTGCTTGAAGCCGGGCGGCATCTCGAAGGCGTTGATCCACTGCCCCTGGCTATAGAAGAAGATCAGCCCTCGGTAGATGCTGAGCGTGCCCAGCGTGGCGATGATCGGCGGCACACCCCCATAGGCCACCACCCATCCGTTGATGCTTCCCAGCACGGCCCCCAACGCCATCCCAAGGGGCAGAGCCAGCACCACAGGGATGCCGGGAAACGCCACCACCGTGAAAGAGACCATCATAGCCGTCAGCCCGATGGTCGAGCCCACCGATAGGTCGATCCCCCGCGTTATTATCACCATCATCTGCCCCAACGCCACAATCACCAGGATCGATATGTTGAGCAGAATATCCTCAAGGTTGCTCGCGCTGAGAAAAGCCGGGTTGCGAAGCGTCACCAGCGCCGACAGCACCAGGATGAAGAGGATGATCCCCACCTCCCGGAACCTCACCACCGCCTGGAAAATACCCCGCCGCGGGCGGCTATACGTCTTGGTCTCTTCTGCGATCAACTATCGTTCCTTTATCGTCAGCTACTACCGACTGCCGACTGCCGACTGGTTAAGCCCCTGTAGCTGCGGCCATCAGCTTTTCCTGGGTGGCCTCAGCGCGGCTAAACTCGCCTGTCAGGCGCCCCTCGCGCATCACCAGTATGCGGTCGCTCATGCCCAGGATTTCCGGCAACTCCGATGATATCATCAATATGGCCACGCCCTGCGCCGCGAGGGCGCTCATGAGGCCATGCACCGCGGCCTTAGTACCCACGTCGATGCCCCGCGTCGGCTCGTCGAGGATGAGCACTTTCGGTTGGGTCTCCAACCACTTGGCGAGCACCACCTTCTGCTGGTTCCCGCCCGATAACTCCCCGGCCTTTTGCTCGACGCTCGCCATCTTCACCTCCAGCTTCTTGGAGGCCTCCCTGGCTGCCTGCATCTCCCGCGCATCGTTGAGCCAGCCCAGGGTGGCGAACCTCCCCACGACCGGCAGGGTGATGTTGTCGGCGATACTCATTTTGAGCACCAGCCCGTGCTCCTTGCGGTCCTCGGGCACGTAGCCGATGCCCAGGGCCATAGCAGCGTCCGGGTTCTGGATGCTCACCTGCTTGCCGAACAGCTTGATGCTCCCAGCAGTGGCCGGCTCGGTGCCGAACAGGGCCCGCGCCACGTTCGTGCGCCCCGCCCCGATCAGCCCCGACATGCCCAGTATCTCCCCTTTACGCAGCCGGAAAGACACGTCCGAGAAGGTGCCCTCGCGCCCCAGCCCCTTCACCTCCAGCACCACCTCGCCCGCCTCCACCGCTTGCTTGGGAAATAGCTCGCCCAGCGCCCGGCCCACCATCATGCGGATCAACTCCTCGGTCGTCACGCCCGTCATGTCTCGCGTGCCCACGTAGGTGCCGTCTCGCAAGATGGTGACGCGGTCGGCCAGGGCGAACAACTCTTCCAGGCGATGGGAGATGAAGACGATAGCGGCCCCCGCATCCCGAAGCTGGCGCACAATAGCGAACAGCTCCTGCACCTCGCCCAGTGTGAGCGAGGAGGTGGGCTCGTCCATAATCAGCACCTTGGCGTTGATCGACAGGGCCCTGGCGATCTCCACGAGTTGCTGCTGAGCCACACTCAGGTCGCGGGCCTTCGTGCGAGGGTCGATTGAGACATGGAGGCGCCGCAGCAGATCGCCCGCTTCCCGGTACATCCGTTTCCAGTCGATGCCAAACCTGCCCGCAGGCTGGCGGCCCACCATGATGTTCTCGGCCACGTCGAGATCGGGGAAGAGGCTCGGCTCCTGGTAGATGGCGGTGATTCCCTGCTCCTGTGCCTCGCGGGTGTTGGAGAACCGCACAGGCTGCCCTTCGAGTAACATTTCTCCAGCATCAGGCTGGTGGACCCCGGTGATAATCTTGATCAGCGTCGACTTGCCCGCGCCGTTCTCCCCCAAGAGCGCGTGCACTTCCCCAGGAAATATCTCGAAATGTACGTCCTGCAGCGCCTGCACACCCCCAAACGACTTAGAGACGTGCTGCACCTGGATTGCGGGCTGTTTGTCGCTCATCCGTGAGACTGCTCCTCTTCGATTGCGCAATCATAACACCATGATCTGCAGAAGTCAATAATTTCGAAAATAATTCCTTTCAATTCGCTTTTGAAGTATTGCCAACTTGCAATTCTTCTGCTATGATGTGCCCAAAACAATTCCGAGTTATGACTTGTCCATTGGGCCTTGGACGCAAATCCAAAATCCAAAATTCCAAGGGGGGAAGATGGCCCAGGTAGACCAGGGAACGACCACGGACCGGAGGCGCGAGCAGATACTCTCGCACTTGAGCGCCCACGGGCGCACCTCGGTGGGGGACCTGAGCCGGTTTCTGAGTGTCTCCGAGGTGACGGTGCGCAAAGACCTCGACCAGTTGGAAGCCCAGGGCCTGCTGACCCGTGTGCGGGGCGGCGCCGTCGTATCGGGCCGTGGGCGTCTGGAGCGGTTTTTCGCCGCAC
>JBJMMB010000464.1:0-4646 GCA_045805005.1 Chloroflexia bacterium | reverse complement strand
TTGTCGGCTTTTGTCAGGGTCTACCTTCTTGGTCGGTTATGTCTAGTTCGGTTTTGTGGAAATGTGTCGGCTTTTGTCGGCTTTTGTCGGGTACGGTGCTCAAGGGGTGGGGATTCACGGAAATGTGTCCGGTTTTGTCCGGTTTTGTCCGGTTGTTTCCTTTTTCTCGGGGGCGCTTTGTCGGAAATGTTTGGTTGGTAAGGTGGGTGGGCTGGCCGTTCCGTGGAGCGTGCCTATCGCGCAGGTTGGACCTGCGGTTTGTGCCGGTTTCATTGTAATTGTAGCACATATTTTCTAAATTAGTGCATAGTACAAAGGTCCTATCTTTTTGGAAACGCCAGGCATGGAAGTGGCGCAAATGGTGGCCTGGCTGGGCTTCTTGAAGCGAAATTGGTTCACCGTCATATGAGATGTGGAAAACTCATGCCTGGGGAGGGCCTCGAGTTATAATGCAAATCACCGGCCGCTCAACCGCCCTCAGTACCGGGAGCCGATGGCCTCACTCAACCTACAACTCAACGCCGACGCCCAACAATCAGCGCATAGCGTAACTTCCCCCATATCCGCCGACTTGCCGCACGAGGCGCTCTTTCGCCTACTCTCCGAGGTCGGGCTGAATTTCGAAGAGTACCACCTGTTTGTGGAGCGCCTGGGCCGGCAGCCGAACAAGGTGGAGCTGGGCATGGCGGGGGCGATGTGGAGCGAGCATTGCGGGTACAAGCACTCTAAACCCCTCCTCAGTAAGTTCCCGACAAAGGGGCCGCACGTCCTGCAGGGGCCGGGTGAGAACGCGGGCGTGGTGGACCTCGGCGACGGCTGGGCCGCCGCGCTCAAGATCGAGTCGCACAACCACCCTTCGGCCGTGGAGCCCGTCGAGGGGGCGGCCACCGGAGTGGGTGGCATCGTACGCGACATCTTCACGATGGGGGCACGGCCCGTGGCTATACTTGACGCCCTTCGCTTCGGGCCTCTCTCCGAGCCGCGCAACCGCTATCTATTTGGGGGGGTGGTCGCGGGGATCGGCGGATACGGCAACTGCCTGGGCATACCCACCGTGGGCGGGGAGATAGGCTTCGACCCCTCTTTCTCGGGCAACCCCCTGGTGAACGCCATGTGCGTGGGGCTCCTGCGCTCCGACCGCGTGATGCGCGCCTCGGCATCGGGCACTGGCAATCCGGTGCTGCTCGTGGGCGCAGACACCGGGCGCGATGGCATCCACGGCGCTACGTTCGCCTCCGACACGCTGGGCGAGGACGCCCTGGCCGACCGCCCCGCAGTGCAGGTGGGCAACCCGTTCCTCGAAAAATGCCTCATGGAGGCATGCCTGGAGGTGCTGGATCTGGGCGTCGTGGTGGGCATGCAGGACCTCGGGGCCGCGGGCCTCACCTCGTCGGCTGTGGAGTGCGCGGCCAGGGGAGGAGCGGGCATCGAGATAGACCTGGCGCACGTGGCCCGCCGCGAAGAGGGGATGAACGCTTACGAGATCATGCTCTCCGAATCGCAGGAGCGGATGCTGGTCATCGTGGAGCGGGGCCGCGAGGCCGAGGCCAGGGCCGTATTCGACCGCTGGGGGCTTCATTCGGACGTCATCGGCCACGTCACCAACGACGGGATGGTGCGGGTGTACGATGGCGGGATACTCGCCGCCGACATCCCAGCAACCCTGCTTGCGGACGACGTGCCAATCCGGTATGTGACCGGCTCCCCAGACCCCGCGCTCGAAGAATTACGGCACCCAGATTGGCACCTGGTCCTCCCCTTAGAGGATGCGGGCACAAGCTACGACCGGGCGCTGCTCGAACTGCTGGCCGCGCCCAATATCGCAAGCAAAGAGCGGGTATTTCGCACTTACGACCACACGATAGGCACCAACACGGTTGTACAGCCGGGCGAGGCGGATGCCGCCGTGCTGCGCATCAAGGGAACCGCCAGGGGGATCGCCCTGACCACTGACTGCAACAGCCGCTACTGCTACCTCGATCCATACGAGGGCGGCGCGCATGCTGTGGCCGAGGCGGCCCGTAATGTGTCTTGCGTCGGGGCCCAACCCCTGGCGGTGACTGACTGCCTCAACTTCGGCGATCCGGAGCGTCCGGAGGTTTTCTACCAGATGGAGAGCGCCGTGAACGGCATAGCAGACGCCTGCAACGCCCTTGGAGTGCCGGTGGTCAGCGGCAACGTCTCTCTTTACAATGAGACCGCGGGCGTGGCCGTGCTACCCACCCCGGTAATTGGGATGCTTGGCCTCCTCGAAGATGTCGAGCGACGGGCGACGATGGCCTTCAGGGAGGGGCTTGTCATCGGCCTCCTGTGGGCCAGGCACAGCGACCATGAGCCGTTCGCGGGCGGCGCGGACCTCCTCGGCGCGAGCCAGTACGTTGAGACTTGCCTGGGACTCAAGGTGGGTGTGCCCCCCTCCGTTGACTTTCGGGACGAAGCGGCCGTGCAGTGTACGTGCCGCGAGGCGATACGGGCGGGGCTGGTCGACGTGGCCCACGACTGCAGCGACGGCGGACTGGCCGTGGCCCTCGCTGAAAGTTGCATCGCGGGCGACCTGGGGGCTGAGGTATCGCTCGATGAGTTGGAGCGGGCCCACCCGAGGCTCAGGTGCGACGTGCACCTTTTTGCCGAGGAGCCCTCGCGGATAATCTTGGCCCTCCAACCCGAAAAGTGGGATCAATTACAACAGCTTGCCGGCTCAATGGCGACCGGCCTCTACCGTTTAGGTACAGCAGGCGGCAACGCATTGCGCATAAACCACGCCAACCAGGCCCTCATCGACCTCCCGATAGCGGAGGCCGAAGCAGCCTGGAGGCAGAGGAATTACGAATTATGAATTACGAATTACGAACTGGATTGATGGCATATCGTAATTTGTAATTCGTAATTCGTAATTCCCAAAGGGGGAAGCCGGTGGACGACAAGCTACATGAGGAGTGTGGGGTGTTCGGGGTGTGGGCCCCTGGGGAGGACGTGGCCCGGCTTACTTATTTCGGGTTGTATGCCCTGCAGCACCGGGGGCAGGAGTCGGCGGGGATCGCTACCACGGGCGGCGAAAGCCTCATGCTGAGAACCCGCATGGGCCTCGTGGCCACCGCGTTTGATGAGGAATCGCTATCGGGCCTGACGGGCCGGGCGGCCATCGGGCATACCCGCTACTCGACAACCGGCTCCTCCAGGCTCGAAAACGCACAGCCGATGCGATTGGAGGACCCCGCCCTCGGCTGGCTGGCCCTGGGGCACAACGGCAACGTCACCAACGCCGGCCCCCTGCGCATCGAGATGGAATCCCAGGGCGTGACCTTCGAGACCACCTCCGACAGCGAGGTGATAGGCAAGATGGTGGTGGCCTCCCACGGAGCCACCTGGGCCACCAAACTCCGCCGCGCTATGGCCCGCCTCACGGGTGCCTATTCACTCGTCCTCCTCTCCCCCACCCACCTCATAGCCGTCCGCGACCCCATGGGCATCCGCCCCCTCTGCCTGGGCAAACTCCCCGGTTCGGAGGGCAGTCGGCAGTCGGCAGTCGGCAATTACGCCAGCTCACACGAGCAAGTCCGTGGTTCCAAAGGTGGTTGGGTCGTCGCGTCCGAGTCGTGTGCGCTGATGACCGTGGGTGCCCAATTCATCCGGGAGGTGGAGCCCGGCGAGATCATCACGATAGGGCCGGAGGGGCTTACCTCTTATGGCACAGTGCCAGAGGTCAACCAGGCGACGTGCGTGTTTGAGTATATATATTTCGCCCGGCCGGACAGCATCATCAACAGCATCTCCCTCTACACTGCCCGCCAGAACATGGGCCGGGAGCTGGCCCGGGAGCACCCCACCGAAGCGGATATCGTCATCGGCGTGCCCGACTCGGCCACGCCCGCCGCCATCGGCTACTCCCTCGAATCGGGGATACCCTACACCGAAGGGCTCATCAAGAACCGCTACATCGGACGCACTTTCATCCAGCCCCACCAGCACCTGCGCGAGCGGGGCATCGGCCTCAAGTTCAACCCCTTGCCCGAAGTGCTGCGGGGCAAACGCGTGGTAGTGGTGGACGACTCCATCGTGCGAGGCACCACCACGCGGCCCATCGTTGAGTTGCTCAGGAGGGCCGGGGCGACCGAGGTGCACATGCGCATCCACTCGCCCGCCATGAACAACCCCTGCTACCTGGGGGTAGACACGGCGCGGCGCGAGGAGTTGATCGCCCACCGAATGAGCGTCCCCGAAATCGCCCGCCATATCGGCGCGGACTCCCTGGGTTACCTGAGCCTGCCCGGCCTCTACCAGGCCGTGGGCCTGGGCGACGACAAACTCTGCTCCGGCTGCTTCACCGGCAACTACCCTGTCCCGGTGCAGATGGAGTTCCACCTCGACAACAAGCTCTACCTGGAGCCCGCGGAGCAGCAACCCCAGCCCGCGCCCCTCATAGAGTTGAAGCAGGGCGTGCTGGAGCTACAATTGGAAGAAGCCGAGATGGATGAGGATCGAATCCCCGCAGGCGCGGACCACTGATACCGGCCCGGCATCCCCGCCCGGCGGCTAATGCACTTTAAGAAAAGAATCAGGTACAAGGGAACGAGTAATGCTGGGATGGTGGGCATCAATTTTGGGAGAAAAGCCGATGCCCACCACCCGACGATTAGCACTCACTG
>JBJMMB010000463.1:0-6481 GCA_045805005.1 Chloroflexia bacterium | reverse complement strand
TATGAAGGTAGATGTGAGCACGAGCACAATAACTTTGCAGTTCATCAACCGCCTGGGCTCCGTAATAGATACTTATGCAATGACCGCCCCCACCCCAACCGTCACCGGCACACCTCCTACCCTGACACCTACCCGCACCAGTACTCCCACGCCCACACCCTGCAACCCCTCGCGGCCCCTGTCCGAGGGCTTTGAGAGCGGCACCCTCGGCGCATTCAGCAATGCCGTGCCCACCTGCGTGCCGGGCGGCTGTGGTTGGAGCGCCGTTACTTCGTCCCCGCCACGCACCGGCACCTACTCGGCCTTCGCCCCCAATGTAGCTAACGTGTCCGACCAGCAGCTTGTGACCACCAACCCCATCGTCATCCCCTCCGGGGCGACGGCCGCCTCCCTCAGTTTCTGGCACAAGTACTCGTTTGAAACGAACTCCCAGGGCACTACGTTCTACGATGGAGGGGTTGTTGAGGTATCCAACGACGGTGGAACCATCTGGCTCAACCCCACCTTTACCCTGAACGGGTACAACGCGGCGATTTCGACCTGCTGCTCCAACCCCTTGAGCGCCAGGCAAGCCTTCGTGGGCACCAGCGCCGGTGGGGGCACCACCTACATCAACAGCAAAGTGGACCTGCTGCCCTATACCGGCCAGAGCATCAAGATACGCTTCCGTGAGGGCACCGATAACGTGGGAGGGGCCACGGGCTGGAACATAGACGACGTAACCGTGGACCTGCAAGGCCCATGCACTACCGGCACACCCACAAACACAGTAACCAGAACTCCCACAAGCATAGCCACTAATACCTCCACCAGCACCCCTACCCGTACGCCTACCAATACGCCCACTAATACCCCCACAATCACACCCACAGGCACCAGTACGCCGAGCAACACACCAACGAGCACCTCCACAAGGACGTTTACCAATTCGCCCACCAACACGCCGACCGTAACGCCAACCGCAACCAACACCTCCACGGTAACGCCAACTAATACGTCCAGCAGTACGTTTACAAGCTCCCCTACCAACACACCAAGTAACACACCGACAAATACCCCGACTAGCTCTCCGACTATCACACCAACTAACACTCCCACCAATACCTACACCCGTACCCAGACTGATACACCAACGAACACGCCTACTAACACCTCTACGCGCACCAACACTTCTACCGCCACGCCCACCACGACCAATACCCTGACCAACACACCTACTAACACACCCACTGCCACCCACACAGCCACCAACACCCGTACCGCGACGCCAACTAATACGTACACGCCCTCTCCCACGAACACTTCTACCGCCACGCCCACGGTGACCAATACCCCGACAAACACACCAACCAACACACCCACTTGGACTAACACCCCTACCAATTCCCCTACTTTCACTAACACTCCGACCAATACGCCTACCGACACCCCTACCGACACTGCAACCATAACGCCCACTAACACTGGTACCAGCACACCTACATTTACTGATACCCCTACCAACACCCCGACCGATACACCAACCTGGACTAACACCCCAACCATTACCCCCACAAGCACACCCACAAACACGCCGACTAACACCCCTACCAACATATCAACTGATACACCGACGCCTACGGACACACCCACATTTACTGATACCCCTACTCAAGCCCCCATCTTTACGATTACGCCGACACCTACCGATACTCCGACCAATATGCCCACGGTCACCGACACTCCCACGGATATTCCCACAAGCACGCCGGTAGTTTCAGTGCTCGTCGGCCACGTCACCTGGCAAGGGCGTGGGGCCCAACCAAACCCCAGGCACCAGTTGCCTGTTATCCTAACCCTGGTGCAAGACGAGAATACGACCCAGTACTCGGGGCTTAGCACTGATAGCAGTGGCTTCTTCACGGTGACTGTGAGCAATATGAGCGGGCACGTGAACTGGCGTGTCAAGAACTCAAAGTATTTGGCTAGTGGGGGCACCGCCGACCTGATCGGAGGAGCCGAGAACCACGGGGAAATGGGTTTCATGCAGTCAGGCGATGCGAACAATGACAATATTGTGAACGCCAACGATTTCGTCATCGTGAGTGCAGCCTATGGCAAGACAGTAGGTCAGCCAGGCTATGATGATCGAGCTGACTTTACCGGCGATTCGATCATTGGTGCGGATGACTTTATACTCGTAAAGACGAATTTCGGCCGCACAGGCGCTCCTTCCATAGGCCAACCGGCGAGGGGCCGCCTGTTGGCCTATGGAGGCGGACCGGCCCACGCCAAAGCCGGTCCATCTGCTCCGGAGGGAGGCCGGAATCTGAACGCAACGCCAAAAGTTGCAAAGGCTTCGAGTAACCCACGATTGGGTGATCATGGTAGATTGGTTCAAGATCGTTTCTAATAGCCTCTGGCTGGTGGGGCTCACCCTCATCCTGGCGGTAGCCAACTACACCGATTACGGCGGCTGGCGCGAACGGCTTTCCATCGCCGCGGTGTGGCGGGCCATTCTAAGCAATGGCTGGACGCGGCTGGGCGCTTTGCTCTTCTGCGCGGGCATGGCTCTGGCGGCGGGCACCTGGCCGGAAAAGATCGTGTGGGGGCTGCTCGGCGCATACGCGCTCTATGGTGCGTGGCGCGCACTTCAAAGGGGGCCTGCGGAGTGGCTTCGGACGCTGCGCGGACCGTGGGCGGGCGATCTGGCGTCTGCGCCCGACGCACCTCTACCCGGACCACTCCCGCTTTCGGCCCCTCGGCGTGTCGCGGACCGGGTAATACGAGCCGAGTTACTGTGGCTGGGCCTGCTTGCGCCCTTTATCCTCTTCGCTACTCAGGTTACCCCGGTGGCCCTGCTCGGCTTGCCGATCCTGTGGTTGGCCCGGCGGGTGGCGCGCGGGCGGTTCGTCCCACGCACGCCCCTCGACTGGGCGATATTTCTCCTGCTGGTGATGGTGCTGGTGAGCCTATACGCCACGCCTGATATAAACATTAGCCTGGCGCATGTGTCGGGTCTGCTATTCGGTGTAGGGCTCTTCTACGCCCTGGTGGAGTGGGCCTCTACGTCCAGGCGTACCGGGTTGGCCGCTTATGGTTACGCGGTCATGGGCATGGTCCTGGCGATTGTTGGGCTGCTCGGCACCAACTGGGCCGACAAATTTCCCCTGCTGACCCGGCTCGGTGAGAAGCTGCCATCGGCGGCGTTGCTGCACAGGCTGCCAGGGCTGGGGGGCGGCATCAATCCGAATGAGCTGGCCGGGGCCCTCGTGTGGGTGCTGCCCGTGCAACTGGCGGTCCTGGTTTGGGGCTCCCACAGGACGGCGGTTCCGACCGGGGTCCCACGCTGGGTTATGCTCCTTGTTGCGGCTGTAACCGGCGGCACCTTTGTTCTTACCCAGTCACGGGGCGCGTTCCTGGGTCTGGCCCTGGGCCTGGCGTTGATGGCCTGGCTGCTCTTTCCAAGGGTAAGGCCCTGGCTGGCGGCGCTTTTGGTGGGAGGCGTAGCCATTGCTCTCGTCGTGGGCCCCGGTAGGATCTCGGATAGCTTGTCCGAGCGATACGGCCAGGGCTTGAGCATCGACAATGGTGTGAGTTCCCTGGAATCGCGTACCATAATCTGGGCGCACGCCATATACGGTATCGAGGACTTCCCGCTTACCGGTATGGGCGTCGATACTTTCCACTGGCTGCTGCCAATCCTCTACCCCATCGCCGAATTCAAAACCGACACGGACGTCCCCCACGCGCACAATCAGTTTCTGCAAGCTGCGGTTGACCTCGGCTTGCCCGGTATGGTTGCCTACCTGGCGATATGGCTGCTAGCGGCAGCGCTGGTGGCCCTCGTCGTGCGGGGGGCACGGGACAGGTGGGACCGGGCCGCGGCAGCCGGTCTCGGAGCCGGCCTGCTGGCCTACTTTGTGTTCGGCATCACCGACACCGTCTCGCTGGGCACCAGGCCGGGGGTGTTCTTCTGGGCGCTGCTGGCCCTCCTCGTAGCGCTCTGGCAGCACCGTACTGTGCCTTTGGAGATGCCCGATATGCGCTCTCACGAATATGCCGAGCCAGGAGAACCCGTGCTGGTTTGAGACAGCCCCAGGTAATAACAAAAGCCCCTCGAAATCGTTTGGCGACTTCGAGGGGCTTTTGTTATTACGATGATTTCTGAAATACCAATATGTACTGGTGCAGTTGGTTGGCGACGAATCTGTAGGGGTAACCAAAGGGGTAAAGGCGGGGCGTCTGGTCGTACCAGATCTTGCAGCCCCTGTAGGCCAGGCCAGGCAGGGCGGCCAGCCTGACCACTATGTCGGCGTGGAGCAGGCCGTGGTGGGTGGCCGTGGGCTGCATGTCCTTGGCGAATAACACCAGGTATCCCGAGGGCTTGAGCACCTGCGACGAGGCCAACATGATGGCCGTCAGGTCATCCAGGAAGCGCCCATAAGGAAGATTGCCCAGGTCGTGCGGGCTGGAAGTGAAAGGCGTAGCGAGTGACGAGCCCGTGCGCTTCTTCTTCTCCCCGTCCTGCGGCCTGCGCATCATGTCGCCGTACGGCGGATCGGTGAGCACCATGTCGAACATGCGACCGGAGACCTCGGGGAGCGTCAGCAGGTGCCGGGCATCGGCGGGGATTGCTATTTGGGCTCGTAGACCTTCCTCAATAGCCACTTTGTGATACGTATCTATGTACTCCGGCGCGAGCTCGATGCCCACGGCGTTCCGGCCCGCCAGTGAGCAGCCGAGGAGAGTGCCCCCCACGCCCATGAAGGGGTCGAGCACCCACTCGTCTTGCCTGGTGAAAAACTCCACGATGCGCCGCATAAGCTGCGGAGGCTTGGGCGACGGGTGCGCCCGCCGCAGTTTGTGCCCGTAGGATTGCGGGCCGGACGTGGGATAAGCGGTGGCCTCCACCGACGAAAGGAAATGCACCCACTCGCGGCCCGTCAGATCGTTCAGCCGGTTGCGAGGATGCCGCGTACCCGCGGGCGTAGATAGCCCGGCGCCCGTTTTCTCATAACCCTTCGGCCTGGCCTTTCCATGGCGAGACCGGTCGCGCTCCTCCACTGGTTTCTCCTAACCCGACTCGTATTGCGTATTGTGTATTGCGTGCCTGGGTAAGGGCGAGGCATACCGCACCCCTACGGGTGAAAGAACCGGTTAGCCTACCTCCCTTATGTTTTACGTTTTACCCTCGTCCCCCACCCAATACAGCATCTCCTGCACAGTGGACCGAGGCTGGTAGTGGCGGTTGTCGCCGTCGGCATCGGAGCGGAAGCGCCGGTATTCGCAGACGTAGACCTCTACCTTACCGCGCTGCGAGAGGATCTCCACGATGCGCTCGTGGGGGATCAGCCCCTCGCTGCTATAGCTCATCAAAATGCACTCCGCGCGGGCCGCGCGCACCAGGCTATCAAGGGTCTCATCGGCCTGCCCGGACAGGCAATAGGGCGAGCGCGTACCGTTCACCGCCCGCAGCCCTGCCACGCCTTTGACCTGGGGCTCGTCGCCAACCGCCAACGTCTCCAGCAAATGGTAGTTGGTGGCGTACTGGCGGGTGTTGTAGGGTGGGTCGATATAAAGCAGGTCACACTCGTGCATTGAGGCCACTTCCCCCGCATCGGCCTGGTTGATGCTGAGCTCGTGGGTGCTGTGCACTATCTGCGGGGCCGACAGCATCATAGGCTTATGGGCACGCGGGTCCCAACGCTTCAAATAGGCGGCGTAGGTGCCCGCCACGTTAGCTACCTTGGAAACGGCCTCGATGAGCGCCGCCACGAGAAGATAGTGCTCGGCCTCGGTGAGCCACCCCATCTGCCACCACCAGCCAATTGTCTTGCGCACCGCGTCTATCCGCAGGGCGTTGGCCGACGTGAAGTAGCGCCTGCCCTGGGATCCGTCGGGGGAATAGGTCTGGTAGAAGAAGCCCTCGACCCCTTTCAGGTTGTTCAGGTGGGCGATCACGCGATGGAGAGGCACGGGCAGTTTCAGGTCGGGGTCGAGGGCCCCTGCATCAAGCAACCCACTGAAGGAGGGCGACTCGTTCGCGCCGATATAGGCGTGCTGGAAGGCGAAGGAGTAAGTCATGATGTCGCCTGAAATCACCCGCCAGTTCTGCCGCTTCAGGTGCCGGGCTACTGAAGTAGTGCCCGTGAACGGGTCGCACACACACCTGGGCGAATCGATGCTGCTGTCCATGCCGTGCATCGAGAGCACGTTATCTATGAAAGGCAGCAAGCTGTCTTTGTTGCCGAGGTAGCGCATGGACTCACACCAATAAGGGCACGGGGGTACGCTTATGCACCGCGCAGCAGCGCATATTTATCCATTGTACAACAGGCATGCAAGGGGCCTTGCCCTCCCCTACCGCTTGTGATACACTGCCCCTGATCGCCCAACTATTGTGACCGGGCCACAAGCACTAACCGGGGAATTTTTCGGAGCATTGGAGCAGAGGAAGTAGATTGCAGTCGGAGATCCTGGACACACTACAAGCATGGGC